>JBBJMR010000130.1:0-23161 GCA_037720395.1 Polyangiaceae bacterium | reverse complement strand
GAGACCCCGTCCTGCCCGAGGCTCCGCCAGGAGACCCCGTCCTGCCCGAGGCTCCGCCAGGAGACCCCGTCCTGCCCGAGGCTCCCCCGGGTGCAGCGCTTTGCCGTAGCCTCCCACAGCTCCGCCGGTACCCTCACGGCGCCACCCTCCCCGCGAGGGCCGCGAACGCACCATCGCACGCCCGCCGGGCGGCGTGATATCCCGGGGACGACCCTCATGCGCCCGCAAGACCCGAACATCGGCCGCGACATCGAGAACGGCCAGTTCCAGATCTTGCAGAAGATCGGCTCGGGGGGGATGGGCTCGGTCTACAAGGCCGCGCAGCCGGCGATGAACCGCATGGTGGCGGTCAAGATCCTCCACCCCAAGCTCGCCAACCGGAAGGACCTGGTCTCCCGCTTCCGCCGCGAGGCGCGGGCCATGAGCCACCTCACCCACCCGAACACGGTCAAGGTCCACTTCTTCGGCGAGCTCGAGGACGGCTCGCTCTACATCGTGATGGAGTACCTGGAGGGCAAGAACCTGAACCAGGTGGTGCGCAAGGAGGGCCCCATGCCGGTGGAGCGGGCCATCCCCATCCTGGTCCAGGTCTGCGGCGCGCTGCAGGAGGCGCACCTGCAGGGCATCGTGCACCGCGACCTCAAGCCGGAGAACATCTTCCTCTCCATCAACGGCGGTCTGAAGGACTTCCCCAAGGTCCTCGACTTCGGCCTGGCCAAGGTCACCGAGCGCGAGCTGCGGCCGGGATCGATCATGCTCACCCAGGAGGGCATGGTCTTCGGGACGCCCGAGTTCATGTCGCCCGAGCAGGCACAGGGCAAGGTGCTCGACGCGCGCAGCGACATCTACTCGCTGGCCACCATCCTCTACGAGGTGCTCACCGGCAAGCTGCCCTTCGAGGCGCGCACGCCGATGGAGTACATCCAGTTCCACGTCACCAAGCCACCGGTGAGCCTCGACGATCGCGTGCCCGGCAAGAAGTTCCCGCCCGGCCTGTCCCTGGTCGTCGGCAAGGCGCTCGAGAAGAAGCCGGAGAACCGCTATGCCTCGGCGTCCGAGTTCGCCGAGGCGCTCAAGCCCTTCGGCGGTGCCAGCGGCAAGGGATTCACGGCCATGATGCCCAAGAGCGCCTCGGTGGTCATGGAGCAGGCCGCCAAGGCGCACGCCGCCGTACTGGAAGCCTCCAAGCCGCAATCCTCCCCGCAAGCGCCGGCGCACTCGCCGCCGGCCAAGACGGTGAAGATGGATCAGCCCGTCGCGCTGCCGCCGTCGGTGCCGATGCCGATGCCGATGCAGCAGCGGGGTGCCGCGGGGTCGCCGCTCGTTCTGGTGGGGATCGCCGCGGGGTGCTTGATCGCGGGGATCGTGCTGACGATCGTGGCGCTGCGACTGTTCGGCTGAGCCGGAGCGGCCCGCGGTCGATCGGTCACGCGGGCATGGTCGATTTCGACGGAGCGTCCGAACCCGGAGTGCGCCGCCTCCGCGCCACAGCGACCCCGAGCAGCCAGATCGCCACAGCGGCGCCGCCGATCGATCGATCAGCCGCGCTTGCCTCGGCCGAGCAACCCGCACAGCCTCCGCCCGTCGTCCCCGGCGGCCCGTCCGTGCCGGCGCTCGCGTTGCCCTCGCCAGGCGCATCCGGAGGCGGTGTGACGGGCGTGGCGCGCTCGCCGGTGTCCGTCGGCACAGGGTGCGGTGGCGCGGCCGGAGTGAGCTGGCAACGCGATGCATCGATGGCATCGGCGTGGAAGGACTGCACCGCGGAGCCGCGCGGGTCGGCGAAGGGCAGCTCGAAGACGGGCTGGATGTTCGCACCGCAGTCACGCGCCTTCCCGCTCGCGAAGAACGCCTCCAGCGCGGGGTCGCCGGCCGACTGCGTCGGCTTGTAGCTCGCCGCGAACGCCTCGTAGTCGGACTTCTTCACGGCCCAGAGCTTCGGGGTGGCGCTGCGTCGGCCGACCGGGAGCGGCTGCCCATCCCGCAGCACCGCGTGCTCGGTGGTCGGTGCCCCGTCGGAGAGCGAGTACGGATACACGGCGATCACCATGTCGGGGAACGCCGTCAGACCCTCCACGCGGACCTCGAACTGCACGCGCCGCTTCCCTGGGGGTGGTCCCAGGTCGGCGCGCGCCGGAGCGGCGAGCGCCAAGCCAACCAGGAGAACGGTCGCGACCACGCACGTCGCCACAGGTCGCGCCATGACCGGATGGTACGCGAGTGCATGGCCGGATACCTCCAGCCCGGCCTCGGCCAGGACGTGCGCGCCATGCCGCCATCCACGACGCGCCGGACCACAGGACTGCAGCTGAAAATCGACGCCGCCAAGAAAGAGAGGAGGTGTGTCTGGAGATGAATGGCAAGCTCACCATAAGGGTCAATCACTTGGAGCAGGACAAGGCCACCGGGGCGGAGCTCTTCAAACTCACCTCGCGGGTAGAGATGCTCGAGGCCGTGCTCAAGCCCGGCGCGTCGGCGTCCGCACCGGGGTCGACCATGCACCCGGTCGCCAGGCTGGTGGTCCACAGGAGAGCGCCTAGCGAGGACGCCAGTGTCGATCGAAGCCGCATGCCCGCGTTCATGCCCCGCGGTTAGCGTCGCCGTGGTGACCGCACAAGCGGATGGCACGTTCGGCAAGCCCGCTGGCCGGCAAAGCCAACCTCGTTCCGGCGGCACGCGATCGCGCGGTCGAGGGGCGACGAGACTACGGACGCGAGGCCGCGTAGATTCCTCGACGAGGACAGCGCCGCCTCGCTGGTCCGGTGCACCGCGCAGCGTGTTCTCTGGATCGGGTCTGGCTCCAGTCCCGAGACGGCCGCGCTGCGGGTTACTGGACCTCGAACGCGCCCATGTCCGGCATGGCGTCGCGCGGGTCGCCGTCGAGGTCCACTGCCAGGCCCACTGCAGGGTCGCCCTGGTCGCGGCACGGCGAGCCCGACTGCAGGTGCCAGTCCGCGGCCGAGTCGACGAAGAGCGGATCGCCAGAGAAGTTGTTCTGATCCGCCGAGCCGCCGGAATAGTTGCTGTAGTGCACATCACACCCGGGGTTCACGGCCTGACCGCCGTCGTTGAACCCGACGATGCTGTTGCGCATCTTCACCGTAGGTCCTGGGCAGCGGATGGCCGCGTTGCCCGCCGAGTCGTTCCTGCTCATGGTCACGTGCTGGAGGGTGATGTCCCCCGCGCCAGCCCAGATCGCGCCGCCGTCAGCGGAGGCCGTGTTCCGGACGAGCAGGCCGTTCTGCACCAGCACCGCCGCGTTCTCCAGCAGAAGCCCGCCGCCCGTGTTCGATCCGACGTTGTCGGACACGCGGAGGCGGTCGACGTCCAGGCTGCCGCCGTCGATGTGCAGGCCGCCGCCGTTCGTGGCCGTGTTCGCGCCCAGCAAGACGTCCAGCATGGTGACGCTGGCGCCGTCGAGGTCGAGCCCGCCGCCGGTCTGGGACTGGTTGCTGGTGACCTCGACGTGGGTCCACTGGCCGCCCGCGGCGACATAGGCCCCGCCGCCGCGGTCGTTCGCGATGTTGTTCAGGATCTTCGCGCGCACCACGTTCAGCGAGGCGGAGTCGGCGGCGAAGATGCCACCGCCTCGCGTGGCGCTGTTGTCGGCGATGACCGCCCCGACCACCAGCAGCGCGCCGTCCTCGAGGCGGATACCGCCTCCGTCGTCGGCGTCTCCGCCGCTGATCGTCAGGTGCGCGACGACCGCGCCCGCGCCGCCATCGGGCACGCTGACCACCGAGGTGCCGAGGGCCGTGGCGTCCAGCTTGGTTTTCTCCGCGCCCGAGCCGACGAGCTTGCAGTCGGGGGGCACGACCACCGCAGCCGCGTAGGTGCCGCCGAAGAGGTACACCTGGCCGCAGCCGCGCAGCGCACCGGCGAGGTCGCCCGTCGGGGAAGTGAAGCTGCCGTCGCCGTCGGCGCCCGGGGCCACGAAGATGGCGCCGTTGCAGGCGGCGCACCCCTGACAGGCATCGTCCAGGCAATCCATGGCGCCATCGGCGTCATCGTCGAGGAGGTTGCTGCAGTCCTCGTCGCCCGCGGCAGGGCACTCGCCGCCGCCACCGGCGGCCCCGACGCCCCCTCCGCCGGTGCTCGTGCTCGTGCTCGTGCTCGCTCCGCCACCGCCCCCCGTGCCGGTTGCTCCGCCCGCGCTCGACGACGACGCGTCCTCCGCAGGCCGAAGGAGGTCGTAGTCGTTCGTGCACGACGCGAGCAGCAGGCCGATCGCGAATGAGCCGCCCCTCATCGCTGCCATCTGACCGTGTTCCGCGGGTACTGGCCAGCCCCACGCATGGCGCCCGGCCGGATCACCCACGCTCGCTCGGCAGGCTGCGCAGCGCTTCCAGTTCAGCGCAACGTCGGATCTGCGCGCTCCACTACGGTGCGAGCTCGAGTCGGCGCACCGTCACCTGTGGCCGATCGAGCGTGTTCGTGCTGCTCTCGCCGCAGCCGAGCACGAGCTCGCCGTGCGTGCCGGTGGCGGTCACCAGGACGTCGGCCGTGCGCACCACCGTCGTTCCTGTGGCAAAGAACGGGGCCGGGTCGGTGCCGCCAACCGCAGAGCCTTCGACGCGAAACCAGGCGGCGGTGCCGGTGTCCGCGAGGATCTCGGCAAAGAACGCGCGCGTGTCGGGCGAGGGCGTCTCGACGCAGGCTTCGACGTCCCCGACTTCCCCGCTCTCGGCGATGCTGCCCGCCACATAGATGCGATCATCGGCGAGCTTCAGGTCACGGATCGACGCCGGCCCGGCGTTGGAGGTGATCTGCAGGAACCAGACCGGGTTCGACGTGTTCGACCAGCCGTCCCGCGCGAAGGCCATGACGAACCCGTCGCTGTCCGTGCCCGCGGGGGCCTGCCCGCCGCCAGTCAGCTCGATGCCCGGATTGCCCGAGTACGTGCCGGCGACCACGACGTGGAGCGTGGATACCGCGACCTCGGTGATCGCCACCGGGTTGCCGGCCCCGCCGAATGTCCTGAAGGGCTCGGGGTCGAGCTCGCCATCGAGCCCTATGCGCCCGAGGAAGCTCCGGTCACCCTGGTCCTGCGGGGCTGCGACGGGACATCCGGTGCCGCCGACGAACGCATCGTTTACCGCGTGGTCCGCGGCGATGGAGGCGCGGAGGCCGTCCAGCGTGGCGTAGTGGTCGGAGAGGCACGTGCGGTAGTCGAGCGCAACGGTACTGGCGTCCACGCCGCCGGAGGGCCCGACGACCCTGGCGACGAAGTACTGGAAGTCGGGCCACGTGGGGCTCACCGCGAACGGGTTGCCGCGCGCGAGCCCGATGGCGACCACGCTGCCATCGTCCGCTTCCGGAATGGCTGCGACGTCCGCGAAGTAGCCGTCGAACGATTGCGTGGGTGCGAGCGCGTTGATTCCTTGACCCGTGAGCGCGTCGAGCCAGGCGAGGAACGGCACGAAATCAGTGGGCGCCTGCGCCGTGGGGCCCTCGATGACTCCGTTCGACGTGTTGCCGCAGTCCAGCGTGTTGCCGGTGAAGACCAACCGCCGGCCCTCGAAGGCGCCTCCAACCACCAGGAGCTCGCTTCCCATGTCGTTGACCGCGGCCGCGGACATGAAGAACACCTCGTCGCCACCCCGCTCCGAGCGGTCGGTGCACGGGCCCGCACCGATCAGCAGTGTGCCGTCCTCGCCGACGACGAACCCCATGCCGCGGTCCCCCATCGCGGTCAACGTGCTGCCGCCGACCTGCAAGCCGGCACCGCCGGCGTTGCGGAACGATCCGACCAGGCGGACGCCACTCGGGGTCGACACGCCGTCATTGACCGCGACGTTCGTGTTCGCGCCTGGCCCCGGCGTCGAAGTGGGGGCCTGGACGTCGAAGATCGAAGCGACCTCCGGGCATGCCCGCGCCCCCTCGTAACAGTTCCGGCACTCGCCACAGCCGCCGCCGCCAGCGCCACCGCTTCCGCCACCGCCCGCACTGGAGGCCACCACGTCGGGAAAATCGGTCAGCAGCGAGCACGCCGGCGCCGCCGCGGCCACCATCGCCCCGGCGAGCGCCGCCGCGCGGCCGTCGCGCAGGAACCGATACCGCTCCACCTCAGAAGCTCCCCTCGACCCACGCGCACGCTCGGCCGGGGGTGAAGGAGGCGCCATACCCCACCGATCGCCCCTCCTTGCTCGAGCTGCCACCGACCACGTACAGCAGGAGCCCCGTGCCCACGAGCGCTGCACCGGCCAAGGTCGTCACCGTGCTGACCGCGGCCATCGTCGAGCCCGAGCTCGAGAGGTTCTGAGCCTTCTGCAGGTCGTTGGGTCCGCAGACGAGCGCGTCGCCCTGCGGCTGACAATCGAGCTCCTCGAGGTCGCTCTGCTTGCCGAGGGCGACCACGCCCGTCACCATCGACACGCCGAGCGCGACCACGCCCGCACCGCCCACCACCAGGCCAGCGACTCGCGCGGTGCTCATGCCACCGACGTCCCCGGGAGGAGGCGGCGTCACCGTGGGCGTCGGTGCGGGTGTCGTCGTCGGGGCCGGGGTGGGGGTCGGCGCCGGAGCGGGCGCGTCGTCGGGCACCCTCGTCAGCTCGAGGTCGATGGCTTCTCGCTTGCCCTCGCCGATCGTGATCTCGCGCTTCGCCTCCGCGTGCCCCGGCGCGGACGCGGCGATGACGTGCTTGCCCGGATCGATCGGCAGCTCGACACCGGCCGTGGTCGGCTGTCCATCGCGCGTCACCCGCAATCCCTCGGGGGGATTCGCGACGCGGACGGTCAGGTACGGGATGCGCGGCTCGAGCCTGGCGAGCGACGCGACGATGAACCGCTCGATCTCTTCTCGCCGCTTGTCGCCCTTGGTGTCGGCGTTGAGCGAACGCGCGTCCTTGAAGCGCGACCACGCGAGCGCGATCTTTCCGTCGTGCTCCGCACACGACGCGAGGTTCAGCACGGTGCCCGGCGCGGGATCGAGCTGGTAGCTCTCCTCGAAGCGCGCGCACGCGCCGGCCCAATCACCGGCCTTCAGCAGCTTCGACCCGTCCTCGTAGAGCTTCTCGGCGCTCGCGGGATCCCGCGACTGCGACAATGCCGGGTTGGCCAGCGCGAGCGAAACCCCGACGGCGGAGGCGATGGGGCGCAGGATGAGGGGCCAGGCGCGCAAGCGCGGTCAGCATAGCCCGAGTCCTACTTCCGGGGACCCTCCCATACGGTCGGCGCCGGCGGGGGCGCGCTGGCGGAGGGCTTCGGGGACGCGGGGGCTGCGGGCCGCAGGGGACCGGGCTTCGGTGTGGCCGCTGGCGCCACCGACGCGCTGGCCGCGGCGGTGGCGCTGGCCCCCGGCGTGGCGGAGGCGCTGGTCGGCGCCGGGACCACGGCCGCGTCAGCGCTCTCGACCTCGACGCTCGGCTGGACCGGCAGCGCAGCCGGCGCGGGCGGCGCATCCGTGGCCGGCAAGGCGGGCACCTCCGGCGCTGCGCTGGGCGCCGAGACGGTTCGGTACACGACCGCAGCGCCGACGATGAGCGCTCCCGCGCCGAGCACCGCGATCGTCGAGCGCCCGCGCGACGGCGAATCGGTTCTCAAGGTGCGGGTCGAGGGCGCGGCGCCCGTGGTGGCGAGGCTCTGCTCGGAGCGAGCGGGGACGGTCCCGGCGCCATGCTCCTTCGCGGGCAGGGAGCGCGCCGACTCGAAGCTCGGCGTCGGCCCCTCCGCCGGTGAGAAGGGCTCCGTCGCCTCGAGCGCCGCGGCCATCCGTGCGGCGCTCGCCGCGATGGCCACGTTCTCGTCCGCGCCCTGGAGCGCCTCCCTCAACGCGGCCGTCTGCTCGCGCACCGAGCCGAACCGGCGCCTGGGATCCGCGCTCGTCGATTGCGCGAACCAGGCATCGAACGACCTGGGCAAGGTCACGCCCAGCTCGGCGGCGCGCGCGGTCGCCGACATGCGCGCCCCCTGGCTGACCTTGTACATCAGCGCCATGAGGTCTTCGCCGGTGTCGTAATACGCCGTGCCGGTGAGGAGCGTGAACGCGATGTGTCCGAGCGCGTAGATGTCGCACGGC
Organism: Polyangiaceae bacterium; assembly: GCA_037720395.1. GTDB lineage: Bacteria > Myxococcota_A > Polyangia > Polyangiales > Polyangiaceae > JBBJMR01. Next base: position 15,145 of record JBBJMR010000130.1, on the reverse strand, counting down.
GGACCGATCCCTCCGGCCGATCTCGAGAACTGCTCGGCCGCCATGTAGAGCGGCGTCCCGACGCTGCGGCTCGGCTTCGACGCCCCCAGGTCGACCAGCTTGGCGATGCCGAAGTCGAGAATCTTCATCCACATCGAGCCGTCGTCGCGGCGCGTGACGAAGAGGTTCTCGGGCTTCAGGTCGCGATGGACGATCCCGGCTGCGTGGGTGCGTTCCAGGCCTCGCGCTATCTGTCCGAAGATCTCGAGGAGCTCGGCGGTTGGCGTGCGATCGCCGCGCTTGAGGCGCGCGCCGAGGTCCTCGCCGCGCAAGAGCTCCATCACCAGAAACGGCGCCGAGGTCTCTTCGTCGATGCCGACGTCCAGGACCTCCACCAGGTGCTCGCTCTCGATGCCGGCGGTGACGATGCCCTCGCGCTTGAAGCGCGCGCGCATGTCGTCGTCGAGCATCATCTGCGGCAGCATCACCTTCATCGCGCGGTGGCGCTGCGTGTCCCGGTGGAGGACCTCGTAGACCACGCCCATGCCGCCGGTGCTCAGGACGCGCACGACCTCGTACCGTCCGCCGAACGTGGCGCCTGGCTTCAAGAGCTGCATGAAGTCGAGTCGGCCCCTTGCCTGTCACCCTAGCGGCCGTATCGCGCACGCCGCAAGGTGCGAATGCCGCCTGACGTCGGCACGATCGCGTCCATCCTGATGGATGATGCATGGCGCCACATGTTGCAGGCAGCGGCTGGTGATCGGGTGCTGCCCTCGGGCCGCGCCTGCGCTACTTGTCTTCCTGGAAGCCGAAGGCACGATCGTGCACGTACACGAGCTTGCAATCGGCCAGGTACCGCGCGTCATGGATGCGACCGCCTCGCACGTAGCCCGTCTGCCCGCGCTCGAGCACCACAGGTGAGCCGTCGGGCACCAGGCGCTCGCCCTGGCGCTGGTAGAACTGGATCTGCATCCTCCCCTCGACCACCACGGTCATGTCGTCACCCGGGTGCGAATGCGGAGGCTCGCTCGTCCCCGCCTCCCAGCGCTCCAGCATCACCTCGACGCCGTCCGGGTTGCCGGGGATCGTGGTGCGCACGGTGAACCCGGCCGGCGCCCCGGCCACGGGGACGTGGTTCGACCAGATGGCGCTGGTCTCGGAGGTGACGTCTTCTTGATCGTGGGTGGTCATGCGGGCCTCGCTGCTCCGTCTCATACCGCAACCCGCTCGAGAGACGAAGCGAGCTCGCCGCGCGTGCGGCATGCGACCGGCACTCGGCGCCCGAGCCCGGTAACCCTCAGCCCGCGGTGACCAGCGTGGCGCCATCCGCCTCTTCGTCGACGAGCGCCACTGCGCCGGACGCGCCGCTCTCCCCAGCGGCAGCACGCATCGACGAGGCCTTCCGTGGCTTTCGCGACAAGCTCCCTCGGCCAAGACGCTCTCCGAGCAGAACGGCGCCTCCACCACCTGCGAGCACCACGGCGGGGTGACCTACACCCTGCTCGCCGGCACCGCCTCGCGCCTGCCGATCGAGAGCGACGCCGACGTGGTGGCGCTCGTTCCCTGGACGCGCGACCCCGACGTGTGCCTGCGCCAGATCGCCCTCGAGGCCATCCTCGAGCGCGTCGACCGCAAGCCGGGCGGCGAGACGCTGCCCACGATGCACGAGCCGGACTCCGTCGATTTTCACGAGATCCTCGGCAGAACCCGGCAATGGCTCCAGAAGAATGGCATCGCTGCCTCCCCACGCGTCTTTGCGGGCATGGGCTTCGACGCGCAGCCGGCGGACCTCGTGCCGCGCGCCCAGGGCCGCTGGCAGGAGGACATGACCCGCAGGAACTTCGGGACCTGGCTGGAGGTGACCGCCACCGAGCTGCGCGTCACCGCCCACCACGCCACGCCCGACCCGGTGTGGCCCGACCGGACCTGGACCACGACGCTCGGCGCGGTGCGCGTCGACAAGCGCGACGCCTTCGTGATCGAGGGCGCAGGCATCGAGGTGGCATCCGGCCACCCGGACTCGTCGCCGCAGCGGCGCACCTATCTGCTGCTCCCGACGTCGCACGACGTCCTGTGGATCGGCACGCCGACGCCCGGGCAGCAGCCGCGCTGGACCAAGCTGCACCGCGTGGCCGTGACCGACGGCTCGACCGCCTCCGCCGGACGGCTTGTATCCATACGGACGCGACGTGGACACCCGCGCGCGATCCATGCGACACGTTCGCCAATGCGCTCCTTCTGGTTCCCGGCTCTCCATTGCATCGCGATTGCGTGCGCTACACTCTCCTGCGCCTCCGCGCCGCCGGCTGCGCCCCAGCCCCGGCCCCAGCCGTGACCCAGGCCCCGCCGCCGACCCCGCCTGCGCCCGCCCCGACGGCCGAGCAACGGGTGCGCCTCTGGCTCGAGGTCTTCAACTCCGCCGACGAGGCGCGCGTCGCGGCCTTCCTCCGCGACGTGCTCGCGCCGCCGAGCAGGGCCAGCCGCTCGTCGCCAGTGAAGAGGCGGAGTTCTCGACCATGGTCGGCGGCTTCGAGCTGAAGAAGGTCGAGGAGTCCTCGGCGCGGCGATGCGTCGCCCTCCTCAAGGAAGGTGCCTCCGAAACCCACGCGCGGGTGACGGTCGAGCTCGAGGACGCGCCGCCCCACCGCATCGCCAAGCTCGACCTCCAGCAAGTGGAGACGCCGGAGGCCGTCCGTCCCGCGCGCCTCTCCGAGGCCGAGGCCATCGCCGGCCTGCGCGCGCAGATCGACGCCGCCGTGGCCGCCGACAAGTTCTCCGGCGCGGTGCTGGTGGCCAAGAACGGCAAGCCGATCTTCACCGACGTGCGCGGCATGGCCGACCGCGAGGCCAAGGTGCCCATCACGCTGGAGAGCCGCTTCCGCATCGGCTCGATGAACAAGATGTTCACCGCCACGGCGGTCATGCAGCTGGTCCAGGCCAGGAAGATCGCGCTCGACGACACCGTGGGCAAGCTGCTGCCCGACTATCCGAACAAGGAAGTGGCCAGCAAGGTGACCGTGCATCACCTGCTCGGACACGCCGGCGGCACCGGCGACATCTTCGGGCCCGAGTATCGCCAGCGCAAAGGCGAGCTGCGCACCATCCAGGACTACGTGAAGCTCTACGGCGAGCGCGCGCCGCTCTTCGAGCCGGGAAGCCGCTTCGAGTACAGCAACTACGGGTTCATCCTGCTGGGCGCCATCATCGAGAAGGTGACCGGCAAGTCGTATTACGAGCGCGTCCAGAGCGCCGTCTTCGCGCCGGCCGGCATGAAGCGCACGTCGTCACCGCCCGAGGAGAAGAACGAGCCCGGGCGCGTGGTCCCGTACACCCACTTCGGATCGCCCAAGGCTTGGGCGCGCGAGTCCACGCTCCTGCCGTATCGCGGCGCCTCGGCGGGTGGCGGCGACTCCACGGTGACCGACCTGCTCGCCTTCGCCAATGCGCTCGGTGCCCACAAGCTGCTCGACGCCAAGCACACCGAGCTGCTCACCACCCGCAAGGACGACAAGCACGGCTACGCCTACGGATTCGAGGACTACACGAACGACAAGGACGGCGTGCGCTGCATCGGGCACGGCGGTGGGGCGCCGGGCATGAACGGCGACCTGCGCATCTGCACCTCGGGCTACACCGTGGCCGTGCTCTCGAACTTCGACCCGCGCGCGGCCGACCTGCTCGCGCACTGGCTCGTCCCGCGCCTGCCCGCCAAGTAGCGCGCCCGCGAAGCCCGCACGCCGTCGCCGTTCCCAGCGCCACGATGCTTACTCGGGGGCAGTCCTCGTACGCGCGCCGAGCGTGCCTTCGTCATAGGCAACGTTCGAGACGCCCGCCAAGCCCCGAGGACCGCGACGGTCGCGCTCGCGCCGAACCGGGTCGCGCCTCAGTAGGACGTGAGCTCGATCCACGCGCCGGCGTCCGAGGTGCCCGTCATGAAGACGGCGCCGTTCGAGGCCACAACGACTTCGTAGGCGGTGCTGACTCCTCCGCCGGCCACCGCCTTCAGCCAGATCGGCGCGCCAGTGGCGTCGAGCCGCGCTGCGAAAGCCTGGATGCCTCCGCCCGATAGATCGAGTGTCAGCGCGCCCACCGTGAGCAGGCCGTGAGCCTCACCCACCACGATGGTATCGCCCTGCGCGTCGGCCAGGCCGTACACGTCGGTGAAGTTCGACGATTCGAACGACGTGACCCAGGTCGCCGCCCCGTTGGCATCGAAGCGGGCTACGTATCCCGCCCACCCGCTGCTCAGCACCGGCGTCCCGTTGCCGAGATCGAACGTCCCCGTATAGTGGCCTGCCGCCAGTACGCCGCCTGCCGCGTCGATCGCCGCGGCCGTACCTTCCTGAAGGCCGGCGTCGCCATCATGCCGGCCCCAGAGCGCTGCGCCGCTGTCGTCGTACCGAACCGTGAGCGCGTCCATCGATCCATTGCTGACGAGCGGTCCCGTCCCCCAGTCGTCCGTGCCCTGCAAGGACGAGACGATGGCCATGCCCCCGGCACCGAACGCTCCGTTGGTGCTCACCGCATCGATGTTGCCGAGCACCGTTGCAGAGACGAACGACAGGTCCTGATCCAAGCGGATGCTCACCTCCCGGCTGCCTTGCACCACCAGCGGCCCGCCGCCCCAGTCGACGGTTCCCTCCTGCGCGCACAGAAGGATGATCTCGCCCGTCGCGGAGACGCCGACGTTGGTGATCCCTTGGAAGTCGGGCGCTGGAAACGCCTTCACCGCCTGAACCTGGCCGGTGGCACCGGAGAGCAGGACGACGACCACGTCGTGGTCGCCGCCGAAGTCCACGGGCTTGGCGCCGACCTGCATCGGCCCGCGGTAGCCGGTTGCGACGACGATGTCGCCGGAGGGCAGCGCTGCCACGTGGCTGCTGTAGTCATATTCGATAGAGCCCCATGACGTGGCCCATATCGGCTGACCCGTGTTGTCGAGCGCCGCCACGAAGTGATCGAATCCGCCATTCGAGGTGAGCTGGAAGCCACCCAAGGTCATCGTGCCCGCGAAGTATCCGCTGACCACCACCCCCCCGGGGGTTGTCACCAGTGCCGCTCCTCCAGCGTTGCCGCTCGACACGCCGATCGTGGTCCACGACGGGCACGTGGGGCTGACGCCATCGCAGTTGGTATCGACGGGATCGGCGCAGCTCTCGGTGTCTGGCAGGACCTGTCCGACGCACGGCGTGAACCCCAGCCCGTCGTCGGTACATTGCTGCGTGCCAGCGGCGCAGGTGCCCACGTCCAGTGTGCCCGCCGGGCCGTCGTAACAGGAGACGGTCGTCCCTGGCCTACAGGCACCTCCTCCGGCGCTCGATGACGCCGTGGCGCTCGACGAGGCCGCGCCAGCTCCGCCACTGGACGAGGCGGTCGACCCGCCGCTTCCGCCAGACGAAGCCGAGGATGTCGGACCGCCTCCACCGTCCGCTGGGGATTCGTCGTCGATGCCGCCGCACGCCGAGCCGGCCACGGCGGCGGCGGCGATGAGCACACCCAGGAAGATCGAAGCGAAGAGAGGGCGTTCGTCGCTGAGGCTGTCCACGTCTGCACACGCAGCAAGGCGCGTTCCACCGGCTAGCGCCGAGGCCGGGCACACTCGTGGTGGGTACGGAGTCCGAGGGTTGGGCGCCACATGTGGCGCCGCCGTGGCGCCACATGGCGCCCGGCCATCGGCGAGATCGGCGCAAGGGTCGGCTACCATCACCGGATGCGTGGAGCCGTCGCCTCGCCCTTGCGGGTCCTTGGTTTGCGGCGCTGGCTGCAGCGAAGACGACCCTGCCGGCACCTCGTCTGGCTCCACCACGGCGACTGGGTCCGGCAGCGGCGGCGAGGGCGCCACGGGCGCCGGCGCGGGCTCGGGCGGCAGCGGAGGACACGGGGGCACGCCGCAGGAGGCAGCGGCCAGGGCGGGCCGCCGGCGGCGGAGCGGGCGCTGGCGGGGGAGGCAGCGGCGGAACCGGCGGAGGCCCCGATTTCTACGGCGCGCTTTCCGGCACGTGCGGGGAGCTGAACGACGACGACATCCTCTCGGCCGAGCCGCAGTACCTCGACAACGTGCTCGACTTCTCCGCGCGCGTGCCGTTCGACGTCGCCTACCTGACCGCTGGCGGGCTGGAGATGTGGAACGATGGAAACCTCGGAGGTAGCTCGATCCACTCCGAGATCTTCGCCTACGAGGTCCTCTATCGCTGCGATGGGGCTCTGCTCCTGAAGACGGAGGGGGAGATCGTCTACCAGACACAGGGCAAGAAGACCGACCTGCTGGTGGAGATCGATGGTCAGCGCGTCGGCGTGAGCGTGGTGCGCGCGGTGAGCTTCCCGGAGGGCGCGCCTTACCCCGTCGCGCAGGCCTACGATGTGTTGGAGGGCAAGCTCTCCGACATCCTGGAGAGCTCGGTGAACGTGGACCCGGCCGATGGCTGGCCGAAGCAGATCCTCTCCGTGATCGCGCAGACGCCGGACCACGCGACAGCCATCGAGGCGGCCTACGCCATGATTCCTCCGGACATCGCCGCCGATACGATCGTGAGCGTGACGGTCACCGAGGGAGAGGACGATTTCATCTATTACGAGTGACGCTCCCCGACGGGGATCATCTCGATGCGAGCGCCATCATGCGATCGCGGCAAACTAGAACGGCGGAGGCTCCTTCGGCAGCGCCGCCTCCTGCCCACTCGGCGGCGGCAGCGCTTGCGGGGCCCCCGCATCCGCCGGGTCCCCCGGCTCGGCCGCCGCCCCTGCGTCGGCGCCAGCATCCTCCGCCGTCTCGGTCGGCTCGGTACCCGACAGGAAGAGCTCGTCGATGGCCCCCTCCTGCTCCTCGCGCGCCAGCTTGCCCGTCTCCGGATCGATCCGCACCCGCGTGATCCCACTCGGCATCGGGAAATCCGTAACCGGGCGCTTCTTGTGCGCCTCCTTCATGAACTCCACCCACGCCGGCAACGCCGCCGTGGCCCCCCCCACCCCCCCCCAGCGGCGCGGCGTCGTCGTAGCCGGTCCACACCACGCAGGCGATGTCCGTCGAGTACCCCGCGAACCACGTGTCTTTCGCCTGATTGCTGGTCCCCGTCTTCCCCGCCACCGGCCGCCCCACCGCCCGCGCCGCCTTGCCCGTGCCGTGGTCCACCACGCTCCCGAGCAAGCTCGTCGTCAGGTACGCCTCCGCCTCGTCCATCACCCGCCGCGGCGGCGCCCGCGGCGCCAGCGATACATCGACCCCATTGGGCCCGACGATGCGCGTCACCAGCACCGGCTTCTCGTACACGCCACCCGCCGCAAACGTCGCATACGCCCCGACCAGCTCCCGCGGCGTCACCTCGTACGACCCGAGGGCCAGCGACAGGTCCGCCCCCAGCTTGGACTCGATGCCCATCGCGTGCGCCCAGGCCACCACGTTGCTCGGCCCGACCTGCGACATCGTCCACACCGCCGCCACATTCACGCTCTGCGCCAGCGCTTCCCTCAACCGCTTCGGAGTCTTCCCCTCGCTCTCGTCGTAGTTCGCCGGCTTGTACCCGGCCATCGCGCGCGGATTCGTCTCCACGATCGACGCCGGCGTCAGCGTCCTGCCGTGCAGCGCATAGCTGTAGACGAAGGGCTTGAACGTCGACCCCGGCTGCCGGCTCGCAAACGTCGCCCGGTCCAGCCCCCCGCGCACCGCCTCGTAGCTGCCCACCAGGGCCAGCACCTCGCGGGTGCGCACGTCGATGGCCACCATGGCGCCCTGCGGCCCGAGCTCCAGGTGCAGCTTGGCGCCCCGCGGCGGCGCCGGCTGACCCGGGTCGCCGCCGGGCGTGGCCTCGGGGTTCTGCTCGGTCGGCGCCGGCGCCGGGCCGGAGCGCACGCTGACCCGCACCACCTTGCCCACCTCGGCGAACTCGTGGGCGCTGAGGCCCTTCGGGTTGTAGCGGACGGCGTCGTCGAGAGCGACGAGGCCGTCGAGCCCGCCGACGCGGACGGTGAGCATGCCGCGCGCGTCGTCGGCGCCGGTGACCACGCCGGTGTAGACCTTGGCGCCGGGCCTGGGCTCGCCCTCGAACGGCACGGCCTCGCCCTTCTTGTTCTTCGCCAGCGGCGCGAGCAACTTCTTGCGCTTTGCGAACTCGTCCAGGTTCTTGCGCAGCGCCGCGCGCGCCGCGCTCTGCAGCGCGGGGTCGATGCTGGTGGTCACCGTGTAGCCGCCGCGGTCCGCCGCCGCCCCGACCAGCGCGCGCAACGTCCGCTTCACCTCGTCGATGGCCTCGGGCGCCAGCTCGGGCACCTTCTCGACCTCGGGCGCCAGCATCACCGGCTCCGCCTTGGCCGCCTCGGCCTGCTCTGCGGTGCAGAATCCCTTGTGCACCATCTGGCCGAGCACGTAGGCGCGCCGGCTCTCGGCCTCCTTCTGGTTGACGCGCGGCGAGTAGATGCTCGGGCCCTTGACCACGCCGGCGAGCAGCGTGGCCTCGGCGAGCGTGATCTTGGCGACCGGCTTGCCGAAGTAGTACCGGCTGGCCTCCTCGACGCCGTAGCGCCCGTGGCCGAAGTAGATGTGGTTCAGGTAGAGGCCGAGGATCTCGTCCTTGGAGAGCTCGGTCTCGATGCGCCGCGCCAGCAGGATCTCGCGGAACTTCCGCTCCGGGGTGCGATCCGGCGTGAGCAGCACGTTCTTGATCACCTGCTGGGTGATGGTGCTGCCGCCCTGCATCGGGCCGCCGCGCAGGTTGACGTAGAGCGCGCGCAGCATGCCCAGGTAGTTGAGGCCCTTGTGCTCGTAGAAGCCGGCGTCCTCGGCGGCGAGCACGGCCAGCTTCATCTCCGAGGGCACGCTCTGGATGTCGACCACCGTGCGCCGCTCGGTGAAGAGCTCGCCGAGCAGCGTGCCGTCGCGCGCCAGGACCCGCGTCACCTGCGGCGGGTGGTAGTTGGCGAGGTCGCGCGTGGGCGGCAGCGTCGACTCGTAGTGGCGGATGAGCAGCCACAGGCCGAGCACCGAGAACGCCGCCAGCACCACCGCGGCGATGGCCAGGCGCTTGGCCCACGTCAGCAGGCGGGGCAGCAGGGGACGAGGAACACCGCGCGCCGGCGTGGAGAGGCGGCTGTCTTCGCGGCGCGTTGGGTCCGAGCTGGGCATCGTTTTCCCCGACATCAACGCGCGGGCCGGCGTGCCGTATTCCCGAGCGAGGCCGGTACATTAGCTCTTCTATCGACCCGGCGCCTCCCCTCGTGGGCGCGGCAAGGTGGCGTCGCCTCAGCGGCGGACGCGCTCCACCATGTGGTCGATGAGCAGCGACGCCGACAACGAGACCACCGCGTCGGGGCTGTAGAAGATGCCGCCCTCGGCCTGAAACTCGCGGGAGGCGTTGCTGTAGCTGAGCTCGGCGCGCAGCATCCGCGCGAAGAGGTAGCCCAGCGAGAGCTGCAGGCTACCGACGTAGGAGTTGGTGTCGACGGGACCCCCGGGGATGCTCGCGCAACCACCGGACTGCACCCCCACGCAGGGGTCCGTGGCGCTCGGGTAGTTGAAGGGGAGCCACAGTCCCCAGGCGCTCCCCACCGACAGGTCTCCCCATACGTTGATCCAGGCAGCGATGCCCATCGAGATCGCGTCGCGTGGCGACAAGCTGGCCGAGTTGAAGGTGAAAGCGCTCCCGCTCGGCGAGTCGAACCGGATCGGCGCGTCCTCTTCGTCGAGGAAGGTGTGCGACCAGCCCAGGTAGGCGTGCATGAACAGGCTGTTGAACGCCTCGCCCTTCCGCAGCGGCAGGTACGCGTCGGCCGCCACGCTCACGCTGGTGTAGAGGTCGACATAGTCGGACGCCCCCTCGGTCGGGATGCTCACCGAGGCCTCGGGGCCGGCGCGGAAGAACAGACCATCGTCATGATCGACGAAGGTGTGCGCGTACCCGACCCACAGCGGGATATTGTGGAAGACCGACTGGTCCACGACATACCTGAAGCGGGTGCTGCCGCTCGGCGTCTTGGGCGTCTCGTAGTCGAGGATGAAGGTGTTGCCGATCGCCGCGCCCACGTAGAGCCAGTGCCCACCGCCGTTCACCAGCGAGAGGGTCGGATCGATGGATAGGTCCAGCGTGATGTAATCGAACCCGGGCACCTGGGCCTCGGCGCCGAGCCACCGCACCGGCAGGTCGAAGTCGACGTGGGCGTGCGTGGTGCGCAGGATGTTGTCCGCGCCGATGTACGCGTTGGCCGCCCCGCCGCGGTAGCGGCGTTCAGCGGGCACGGCGGCGGCGGCGGGCTGCACCGGTGGCGGCGGATCGAACTGCGTCGTCGGAGGCACGGGCGGCCCCTCGGGCGGCACCGGCTGCCCTTCGGGCGGCACAGGCTGCCCCTCGGGCGGAGCAGCCGGCGGCACGGGCTGCCCCTCGGGCGGAGCAGGCGGCGCCAGCGCATCGGGCGGCTGGGCGGCTGGCGCTTCAGGCGGCGGTGGATCGACGGGCTGCGCGCGTGCGCTCGGGCTCGCCGCGGCCAGCGTCAGCAGTGCAGCAGCGCCAGGTCCGGCGCCCGCGCGCCACGTCCGCCGCGCGCGGGCTCCCATGCCTCGTCGCTCGGGCATCTCCGCCGCCTCCCCCCGTGTCTTCATTGCGTACGCGCACAGCAAATATCGCACCACGCCACGCCTTCCCCCGCCGCGCCGCTACATCAGCTCGTCTACCGGCCCTGCGCCCTCGCGGACGATGCGAACGTCGCCCTGGCTCAGGTCGACGATGGTGGTGGGCACCAGACCGCCGCCGCCGGCGTCGAGCACCATCTCCAGCCCCGCGAAGCGCTCGGAGATTTCCCAGGGGTCGACCATGGGGTCGTCGCCCGGCGGGGCGGCGGTGGTGGAGATCAGCGGCCGGCCCAGCTCGCGCACCAGCGCCAGCGTCACCGGGTGGTCAGGCACACGGATACCCACCGTCTTCTGCTTCGTCTGCAGCATCTTCGGGACCTCGCGGCTCGCCTGGAGGATGAAGCAGTACGGGCCCGGCAAGAAGCGCTTGAGCACGCGGTAGACGTGATTCTCGACCACCGCGTACTTGGCGATGTCCGCCAGGTCGGGGCAGATGAAGGCCAGGCTCTTGTCCCGGCTCATACCCTTGATCTGGTAGAGGCTCTCGATGGCCTGCTTGTTGTTCAGGTCGCAGCCCAGCCCGTACACGGTATCGGTGGGGTAACCGATGACCGCACCCTTCTCGAGCATCTCCACGGCGCGCTTGATCTTGCGCGGCTCCGGGTGCTCGGCGTTGATGGGCAGCAGCACGCGCGGCGGGGCTACTCTTTGAGGGCCTCGGTGCCGCCGACGATCTCCATGAGCTCCTTGGTGATCGCGGCCTGGCGGGCCTTGTTGTAGACGAGCGTCAGGCGCTCGATCATTTCCTTGGCGTTCTTGGTGGCCGAGTCCATGGCCGTCATGCGGGCGCCGAGCTCGCTGGCCATCGACTCGTAGAGCGCGCGCAGGATGGTGATCTCCACGTACATGGGGACGAGGCGCTCGAGGAGCACCTCCTTGGTGGGCTCGAAGAGGAACTCCTCCGCCCGCCCCGTCTCGCTCTTGCGGTCGCCCTCGTCCGCGCCGCCCTGGCCGTGGGCGACCGGGAGCAGCCGCTCCACGACCACGTTCTGGCTCATGGCGCTCTTGAACTCGTTGTAGACGAGGTAGATGGCGTCGATCTCCTCCTTCATGAAGGGAGCGAGCACCTGGCGCGCCACCGAGCCCGCCGTCTCCAGGGAGAGCTTTTCCCAGATGCCGGGTACGTACTCGAAGATCGGCGCGTTGCGGCGGGTGAAGTAGTCGCGGCCCTTGCGGCCCACCAGGAGCAGCTGCACCTCCTGCCCCTTTTCGCCACGGCCCTTCCACTCGCGCTCGCCGCGCTTGTTGATGTTGGTGTTGAAGGCGCCGCACAGCCCGCGATCGCTGGTGAGCACCACCAACAGGACGCGCTTCTCCGGCCGCTCGACGAGCAGCGGATGCGGCGGCTTCTCACCGATGACCTCCACGCCCTCGGCCGTCGGCTCGGGCGCCGGCGCATCGGCCACCGCCGTCAGGGGCTGGCGCGTGATCTCGTCGAGCACCTCCTGGAGCTTCACCGCGTAGGGACGCAGCTCGAGGATGCGCTGCTGGGCGCGGTTGAGGCGCGCACCGGCGACCATCTTCATGGCCCGCGTGATCTTCTGCGTCGATTTGACGGAGGCGATCCGCTTGCGGATGATCTTGAGATTGGCCACGGCGCCCTGCCTACTTCGACTTCTTCTCGTCGAGGACGAACTTCTTCTTGAAGCCCTCGAGCGCCTTCTTGATCTTGCCGATCAGGTCGTCGTCGAGCTTCTTCTTCTCGACGATGTCCGAGAGCAGCGTGGAGTGCTTGGCCTCCACGTACCTGTAGAGCTCCGACTCGTAGCGCCCCAGGGCCGAGACCGGGTATTCGTCGACGTACCCGTTGGTGGCGGCCCAGATGATGAGCACCTGCTTCTCCACCGAGAGCGGCACGTACTGACCCTGCTTCAAGATCTCGACCAGGCGCGCGCCCCGCTCCAGCTGGGCGCGCGTCTTGGCGTCGAGATCGGAGGCGAACTGGGCGAAGGCCGCCATCTCCCGGTACTGCGCCAGGTCGAGGCGCATGGTGCCGGCGATCTTCCTCATGGCGCCGACCTGCGCGTTGCCGCCGACGCGGCTGACGGAGATGCCGACGTTGATGGCCGGGCGGACGCCGGAATAGAAGAGGTCGGCCTCGAGGAAGATCTGCCCGTCGGTGATGCTGATGACGTTGGTCGGGATGTACGCCGAGACGTCGCCGGCCTGGGTCTCGATGATCGGCAGCGCGGTGAGCGAGCCGCCGGAGTGCGGGTCCTTGACGATCTCGTGGTCACCGCCGAGCTTCTTCAGGCTCTCCTTGGCGGCGTGGGCGCCGAGCGCGCCGATGTGCGCCTTGCCGTCCGCACCCTTGAAACCGGCGTCGCCGGCGGGGACCTTGGTGCCCTTGGGGACGACGTAGAGCACGTCGGCCATCTTGGCCGCGCGCTCCAGCAGGCGGGAGTGGAGGTAGAAGACGTCGCCCGGGTACGCCTCGCGGCCCGGCGGGCGGCGCAGGAGCAGCGACAGCTGGCGGTAGGCGACGGCCTGCTTGGAGAGGTCGTCGTAGATGCACAGGGCGTGGCGGCCGGTGTCGCGGAAGTACTCGCCCATGGTCACGCCGGTGTACGGCGCGATGAACTGCAGCGGCGCCGTCTCGCTGGCGGTGGAGGCGACGACCATCGTGTACTCCATGGCGCCCTGCTGCTCGAGCTTGTCCACGACCTGCCTCACCGTGGACAGCTTCTGTCCGATGGCGATGTAGACGCAGAACATCCCCTTGCCCTTCTGATTGATGATGGCGTCGAGGGCGACGGCGGTCTTGCCCGTCTGGCGATCGCCGATGATCAGCTCGCGCTGCCCGCGGCCGATGGGGATCATGGCGTCGATGGCCTTGATGCCGGTCTGCATCGGCTCGGTCACCGGCTGGCGCTGGACGATGCCCGGCGCCTTGATCTCCACGCGGCGCCGCTCCTTGCTCTCGATGGGGCCCTTGCCGTCGATGGGGATGCCGAGCGAGTTGACGACGCGGCCGACGCAAGCCTCGCCGACCGGCACGTCCATGATGCGACCGGTGCGCTTGACCGTGTCGCCTTCCTTGATGACGCTGGTGTCGCCGAAGATGGCGGCGCCCACGTTGTCCTGCTCCAGGTTGAGCACCAGGCCGGCCAGGGTGATGCCGTCCTGCCCCACGAACTCCACCAGCTCACCGGCCATGGCCCGGGAGAGGCCATGCACGCGCGCGATGCCGTCGCCGACGGTGAGCACCGTGCCCGTCTCGGTGACCTGCGCGCCGCGATCGATGTTCTGGATCTGCTTCTTGATGATCTGGGAGATCTCTTCGGCTCGGAGCTGCATGTCTTCCTCGGTGGCGGTGCGCGGGGCTCGGGTCGGAGCAGAGGGAGCGCGACGCGATCAGTGGGTGAGCGAGTCGCGGAAGTTGCGCAGGCGCGAGAGCGCGCTGCCGTCGATGACGCGGTCCCCGATGCGGGTGACCACGCCGGAGATGAGGGTCGGGTCCTGGCGGTGGGTGATGACCACCGTCTGTCCGGTGGCCTTCTCCATCTCGGCCTTCAGGCGGGCCAGGTAGTCGTCGGAGAGCGGGGCGGCGCTGAGCACCTCGGCGCGCACCAGCTTGGCGTCCTCGTCGACGAGGCGCGACAGCTCGCGCGCGATGTCCGGCAACGCCGGCAGGCGACGGCGCTGTCCGAGGAGGCGCACCGTCTTGTGCGCGGTGGAGGAGAGACCGAGACGCTCTCCGATCTCCTTGAGGACGCCCTCGCTCGACGCGTCGTCGAGCAGCGGGCTCTCCAGCGCCTGGCGAAGCTCGGCGCTCGCGCTCCAGACCTCGGCGAAGGCGGTGATCTCCTGAGTCAGCTTGGCCAGCGAGCGTCTTCCTTGCCGATCTCGAAGATGGCCCTGGCGTAGCGCCGGGCAGCGGCCTCGAAGCTCATGACCGACCTCCCGATGCAGGGGGGGACATCGGAGCGTCAGGAGACTTCGCGCGTGTCGAAGCGCCGCGCGGGCCAGCGGAACTGCGCAGGGCGGCGCCAATGCCGGCCAGGTACTCCTCGGCGGCACGATCGTGGTCGCCAGCTGCGACGCGCGTCTCCAGGAGGCGCTCGGCGGCAGCGACCGCCTCGGTCACCGCCTGCTTGGTGAGATCGACCCGCGCCGCCTTGCGCTCCTGCTCGATGCGGAACTCCGCGTCGCGGCGCATGCGCACGCGGCGCTCCTCGGCCTCGGCTAGGATGCGCTTCTTCTCCACCTCGGCCTGCGCGGCGTACTCGGCCTTGAGCTCGGCCAGCGTGTGGTCGATCCGCGAGAACTTCTTTTTGTAGTCCTTGAGGCGCGCAGCGGCCTCGTTCTTGAGGCGAGTGGCGTTGTCGATCTCGCCCATGATCGACTGCTTGCGCTTGATGAGGGCCTCGGCGATCGGCTTGCGACCGAACCGCACCACCAGGTAGGCCAGGATGGCGAAGTTGATGACGCTCGCCAGCAGCGGCGGCGGCTTGTTCTTCTCGTCGCAGGGGTCGTCGTGGTTTTCGTAGCGCCAGAGCAGCTTGTCGAGGGCGCTGGCCTGCGGGTTGCCGGCCTTGGCGTTGTCGACCC
>JBBJMR010000380.1:0-7632 GCA_037720395.1 Polyangiaceae bacterium | reverse complement strand
GCGATCCCACGGAGACGACGCGCCTCAACGCGCTCTACCCCTCGAACCGCGGCGTGCACGTGCGCACCGGCGAGCCGCGCTGCGAGCGGCTCGCGGGCACAGCGCGGGTCGGATAGCGCTTCGGGCGCCGTTGCGTTCCCCGGTCTCTCCCCGCCGTCACCCGATCAGTCCGGTGGCAGCGTCGAGCACACGCCGCCGATGCATTCGAGGCCGCGGTCGTCGCAGCAGTCGGCGGAGGTGGTGCAAGTCTCGAATTCGCCCGCGCACTCGCCGTCGGGCGGCCCGCACAGGAACTGAGGCGGATCGCCCGTCGGATTGCAGAACCCGTTGCAGCACTCGTCGCCGCTCTCGCAGCCCAGGCCGTCCTGCTTGCAGGGGTCCAGCGCCCAGAAGCCGCGGCTGTTGCCGGAAGTCAGCTCCTGGCCCGCGATGTAGAACGCCGGGTGGCTCGGGTCGACGCCCTGGGGAGCGTTCGGATCGAGCGCAGCGACCCAGAGGCGCTTGGTCGTGTCCTCCGAGCCAGCCAGGGCGTTGCCGTAGGTGCGGCGCGAGGTGAAGATCACCCAGAAGTAGCCGCCCGAGGCAATCGGCGCCGTGGTTGGCTCGTAGTTCTTGTCCTCGTCGCGGATGCCCCTCGGCATGTATCCGTCGCCGTTCAGGGTGCCGAGAAGGACCTTCTCCTTGTTCACGGTGTCGACCGCGAAGAGCTTGCCGGTGTTACCCCCCGTGGTCTGCAGGTTGTCACCCACGCCGTTCTGGTAGATGACCCACTTGCCGTCGGGGGTGAACGCCGGCCAGCCGTAGTGCCGGCCCGGCGGCGGCGTGGCGAGCACCTGGTAGTTCGAGAACGTCTGCGTCACCGCGTCGTAGTCCATCATGGCCAGCGTGCCCGGGCAGTTGCCCCAGCTGCCGCCAGGTGCGCGGTCGTAGAACGCGACGCGGGTTCCGTCGTGCGAGTAGACCGGCGTCTGGGCGTAGAGCCCCTCGATGCCGCTGTCCGGAATCAGGGTCCCGGTCTTGGTGCGTAGCTCGCTGGTCCAGACGCCGTCGACGCGCTGTATCTCGCAGAAGGGCGGCGAGCCGTTGACCACGAACACCTCGCCGTTCTTCGGGTAGAGCGCGGCGAACGCCGTCTTCGACTCGGTCGGGCTGGTCCAGAGGACGGGCGGATTCAGCTGGCCGCCGCTCAGATCGAACGTCCACCCGGGGTAGGGCTCGGTGGACGCCGCGGCGGTGGACCCGTCGGCGGAGACGCTGTGGCAGACGGTGCACTGACCGTTCATCTGGGCGAGCACCTCGGGCATCACCGAGTTGCCCTTGATCCGCATCATGGCGCCGGTCTGACCGGCGAGGGTCGAGTCGTAGGTGTTGTAGTAGATGGTGCCGTGGAGCTTGCCGTTGGCGATCTTCCAGCTCCGGTAGATCGGGCCAACCTTCTCGTTCGCCGCGTTGAGCTTGGAGACGTGCACCTCGACCGTTTGTCCGCCCGCGGCGTTGGCCAGGGCATCCCACGCCGCCTGCGACATCTTCAGCTGCGTCTGGGAGGAGGGCGCGCTGAAGAAGCCCTTGTACTCGTAGCTCGGGGCCAGGATGTTGACGAAGTAGACCGACCCCAGCGCCGCTCCGGGGCTGAGGTGGATCTCCGGCGCCGGGATGCCCTTGGGGAAGACGGTGTTGTCGTACGGGTAGAGGAACTCCCACGTTGGATCGGACTTGCCGGGAGGGCCCTCGAGCAAGTCCTTCTCCGCCTGGGTGACGCCCCCCGGGTTGTCGCGCGCGCTGATGACGACGGTCAGCTTGGTTTCGGCCTTCGCCGTCGCTCCCTGGCAGGTGACGATGGTGTCGCCGGTATGGGTTCCGTTGGGCGTGAACAGGCCGTTCGCGTCGATGGTGCCGACCTCGATCGACGACAGGCTCCAGGTGACCTGCGCGGGCAAGTCCGTGGAGCTATCGGTGCAAACGAACTGCACGGTCTGCCCCGCGAGCGGCACCATCACCTTGAGGGTCGGGTTCACCGGCGTGATCTCGATGGTGGCGTCCGGTTCGATGGGATCCGTTCCGCCGGTGCCGCCCTCGCCCCCCGTGCCGCTGGAGGCACCGCTGCCCGACGCCTGGTCGTGGAAGGTGTTCGTCTCTCCATCCGTGCTGCAGGCGGACAGCAGGAGCGCGGGGAGCGAGACGATGGCCAGGGCGACGGCCATGGCGGCGACGGGGAGCTTGCGGCGGCGAGATCGGGTCATGAGGTCCACCTGTCGAGTGCGCACGCGGCCCCGCAACGGTCTGGGGGTCCGCAAAGCAACGGCCAATCGCCAGGGTATGTCCGGCGAGCGGCCCTGTGATCACTGGAAGCGTCGGCGGGCGGCGTCGCTGTGATCTTGCTCCGGGCTTGCAATCCAGACGCGGGGCGAGCGACGAACGCCGGCCGCTGGGGGCCGTGGCCGCGCCCCTCGGTCTGATCACCATTTCGCGCCGCGCGTGAACGATTTAGACTTTCGTTCACGGCTGCGCGCAAGGGTCGCGCAGCGAGCACGACATGGACCGCAAGAGCTGCATCCTCGACGCCGCTCGCCGCCTGCTCGGCCAGTACGGCGCGCAGAAGACGACCGTCGCCGACATCGCCCGCGCCGCCGGGGTCGGCGTGGGGACCGTCTACCTGGAGTTCGACTCCAAGGAGGCCATCGTCGCCGAGCTCTCCACCCGCCGGCACCGCGACGTCCTCGAGGCCATGACCGCCGCGGCCGCGGCCGCGGGCCCGCGCGCCGCCGCCCGCCTGCGCGCCGCGCTGATGGCGCGCGCGCGCGGCTTCTCCTGCAAGCGCGAGGAGGGCGCGCACGCGCGCGACCTGGTGCTCTGCGCCAGCTCCGCGGTGCAGGCCGCCCACCGCTGGTTCAAGGAGGAGGTGCGGCGCTTCGTCGCCGGCCTGCTCGCCGAGGGCGCCCGCGGCGGTGAGCTGGAGGTGGGCGAGCCCCTGCACGTCGCCGAGCTGGTCCTGCGCGCGCACGTCACCTTCGCTCCCCCCTTCGTCTTCGGCCAGTCGGCGGAGGAGATCGAGACGGCGCTGCTCGAGCTGCACCGGCTGCTCCTCTGTGGCTTGCTCCGCCGCTCCGTCGAGCGGGCCGTCGATCGCCCAGCACCGGTGGGCGCCTCGAGGTCGCGCGAGGTGGGCCCGCTCGATCGTCCCGTGCCGCGCCGCCGTTGACGGGGCCGTGAACGGATTTACTTTTCGTTCACTGCTCACGTCGCACGCCGCGTCGGCCATCCCGGCCGCATACCGGCGGGCGACCTGCCCACGGAGCCCGAGATGGCCAAGTTGCGTGGTGGCGCGCGTGCGCCCGAATCCCCGTTCGCGGTTCTGCCCCTGCGCACCGGCGTCATCTTCCCCGGTACGCGCATCACCCTCCCCGTCGGCCGCGAGCGCTCGGTGGCGCTCGTGCAATCGCTGCGGCCGGGCGACGTGGTCGGCGTCGCCCTGCAGCGCGAGCCGGCGACCCTCGACCCCGCCGAGAGCGACCTGCACGAGGAGGGCACGTTCGCTCGCGTCCACCAGGTGGCCCGCGTCGGCACCGCCGAGTACCGCGTGGTGCTCGAAGGGCTCGGTCGAATGCGCCTCTCCGGCCTGACGCGCACCGACCCCTTCTGGCAGGCGCACGGCGAGGTGGTCGAGGAGGAGGTCAGCGACGAGCGCGAGGCGCGCCTGCTCGCCAAGGCGCTGCGCGACCACCTGCGCGAGATGTCCGCCGGTGGCGAGGCCCTGGCCGAGGTCGCGGCCAGCGAGGAAGAGCCGGGCATCGTCGCCGACCAGGTCGCCTCCGGCCTGGAGCTGGGCCGCGAGCGCCAGCTCGAGGCGCTGCGCGCCACCGAGGTGGTGGCCCGCTTGCGCCTGGTCACCGGGTGGCTGACCGAGGCCAAGGCCGCGCACGACGTGAAGCGCAAGATCGACTCCGACGTCCGCAAGGGCATCGGCAAGGCGCAGAAGGAGGCCCTGCTGCGCGAGCAGATGAAGGCCATCCAGAACGAGCTCGGCGACGGGGACGACAAGGGGGAGCTCGACGCGCTCGAGGAGCGCCTCGACAACGCGGGCCTCACCGACGAGGCGCGCGCCGTGGCCGACCGCGAGCTGCGCCGCCTGAAGGGCATGCCGCCCCAGGGCGCGGAGCACCACGTGATCCGCACCTATCTGGAGACCATCGCCGATCTGCCCTGGAGCGCGCGCGCCGAGACCAAGGACGACCTCGACGGCGTGGCCAGGAAGCTCGACGAGGATCACGCCGGTCTGGTGGACATCAAGAAGCGCATCCTCGAGCAGCTGGCGGTGTTGCAGGTCTCCAGGAACCCGCGCGGCACCATCCTCTGCTTCGTCGGGCCACCGGGGGTGGGCAAGACCTCGCTGGGCCAGTCCATCGCCGACGCCACCGGCCGCCCCTTCGCGCGCATCGCCCTCGGCGGCGTCCGCGACGAGGCGGAGATCCGCGGCCACCGCCGCACCTACGTGGGCGCGCTGCCCGGTCGCATCATCAACACCCTGAAGAAGGTCAAGGCCAAGAACCCGGTCCTGCTCCTCGACGAGATCGACAAGCTCTTCGCCGGCTGGAGCGGCTCGCCCGAGGCGGCGCTGCTCGAGGTCCTCGACCCGGAGCAGAACAAGACCTTCACCGACCACTACCTGGAGATCCCCTTCGACCTCTCGGAGGTGATGTTCCTGGTCACCGCCAACACGCTGGAGACGCTCTCGGCACCGCTGCGCGATCGCCTGGAGATCATCGAGCTGTCCGGCTACACGCGAGAAGAGAAGGTGGCCATCGCCAGGAGCCACCTGGTCCCCAAGCGGCTGAAGGAGTTCGGCCTCGACCCCGAGCGCTTCTCCATCAGCGACGCCGCGCTCTCCGCCATCGTCTCGTCGTGGACGCGCGAGGCGGGCGTGCGCCAGCTCACCCGCCAGCTCGACAAGCTGTGCCGCGCCTTCGCGCTCGAGACCGCGACGGCGCGCCAGAAGGGCGAGGAGAAGCTCTCGCTCAGCGTCGAGGTCGCGGATCTGGTCAAGTACCTGGGCAAGGTGCGTTTCCACGACGACGTGGCCGAGCGCACCAGCGTGCCGGGCGTGGCCACCGGCCTGGCCTGGACGCCGGTGGGCGGAGACATCCTCTTCGTCGAGACCTCGCGCATGCCGGGCAAGGGCCGGATGGAGATCACCGGCCAACTCGGTGACGTGATGAAGGAGTCGGCCCGCGCCGCGCTGACCTACGTGCGCAGCAACGCCGCGCTGCTCGGTGTCGACCCGCAGTTCCTCGAGTCGCAGGACGTGCACGTGCACGTCCCGGCGGGCGCCGTCCCCAAGGACGGGCCCTCGGCGGGCGTGACCATGTTCACCGCGCTCACCTCGCTGCTCACCGGCCGCAAGGTGCGCTCGGACACGGCCATGACCGGCGAGGTCACCTTGCGCGGCCGCGTGCTGCCGGTGGGTGGCATCAAGGCCAAGGTGCTGGCGGCGCACCGCGCCGGCATCACCCGGGTCATCCTCCCGCAGAAGAACGCGCCCGACGTGGAGGAGGTGCCGAAGGAGGCTCGTGAAGCGATGGAGTTCGTCTTCGTCGACGACATGAGCGAGCTGCTCCCCGCGGCGCTCGAGGCCGAGGTCGCCCCGGTGGTCTCCAACGACACCCTGGGCGCGGTGATCGGAGACGGCTCGGGCCCAGCCCAGGCAGCCTGACTCGGCAGGTAGCTACTCGACGGCGCGGGGGCCGGCGAGCCCCCCCCCCCCCCCCCCCCCCCCCCCGGGCCAACGCCCCCCGGGGGGCGCCCCCCCCCCGCCCCCCCCCGCGCCGCTCCTCGTTCCATCGTCGCCGCGTGCGGCGACCCATCAAGGCGCGAGCACCGCGCGCTGCTTGATGGCCTCGCGCACCGCCAGGTTGGAGGCGTCGACGCGCACCGACATCGGCCCGCCCTTGTCGCCCTCGCGCCCGTAGCCGAACAGCACCGGCGCCGACTCCCCGGCGCCGGGCCGCCCCGCGCGGCTGGCCACCATCAGCAGCGGCTCCAGGAACACCGTCAGCGCCATCCCACCGCCTAGGCGCTCGGCGGCGGCCTTGGCGCTGGCGCTGCTCTCCAGCTTGCCCGACGACGCCAGCCTGCGCAGCGCCGCCGGGGCGTCGGTGCTGGCCACCGCCAGCAGCTTGCCGTCGCGCACGGTGTAGAGCACATCGACGGCCGCCGGCAGCCCCTGGTCCTTGGCGGCCGCGGTGGGCGCGCCCTCGGTGCGCGAGATGCGGATGCGTCCC
Organism: Polyangiaceae bacterium; assembly: GCA_037720395.1. Classification (GTDB taxonomy): domain Bacteria; phylum Myxococcota_A; class Polyangia; order Polyangiales; family Polyangiaceae; genus JBBJMR01. Next base: position 1,357 of record JBBJMR010000380.1, on the reverse strand, counting down.
ACGTCACCGGCGAAGTTCTCGAGCTTCGTCTTGTCGCCCTTGGCGCGCATGGCGTGACCGGCCAGCAAGGCCTTGCCCGGTCCCTTGTCGAGGAACGCGCCCAGCGCCCCGCCCGCGGCCCAGAAGCGCGCCTCGTCCTTCACCTCGGCGCCGAAGTATCCGGCCGGCCCTGTGGGCCCGAGCGAGACGCCGGCGCTCACCCAGTCGCCGGTGACCGACGCCAGCTCGCCGAGCGCGCCCGAGAGCTGCGCGCGGTCCTTCTCCGGCAGCTCCATGCCCAGCACACCGGCGATGGTGGCCACCTGCGCCTGCAGCGCCTGGTCACTGGCCTTGCCGGCGTCGCGCAGCACCACGGCGGCCAGCGTGTCGGCGGGCAGCCCCAGCAGCGGCCCCAGGTCCCCGACGTCGAGCTCGTCGACGAAGGCGCGCGCCCGCGTCCCGGCCCGGGGCACCAGCGTCACCTGCACCCGCGTGGACGCGTCGCCGATGGCTGCGGCGAGCCGCGCCGACGACAGATCACCGGCCGACTCGAGCACGCCGCGCACCGGCGCCAGCGCCTGTTGCAGCGCGGCGGGCAGCTCGTCGAGGCGCTTCGCGCCCTGGGCCATCCACGGCCGCACCGGCCCGTCGAGGGCCGCCTCGCCGACCTGCAGCACCAGCTCCTCCTTGGGCACCGGCGCCGTGGGCAGCGTGCGCGCCGCGTACGGCCCCCCCTCCAGCAGATCGACACGCGTCTGCGCCACCAGCAGGTAGTTGCCGAGCACACCCATGGCGTACGGACCGCCGGAGCCGCCCTTCTGCACCACCATGGTGATCGAGCTGCCGAGGTCGACCTCGGTTGCGAAGCGCGCCGACTCGCCGCGCGTGAGCAGCTCGAGGAACCGCGTCCCCTCCTTCACGTGGATGGCCAGCACCCCGCGCGGCCTGGTCCCCTCCTGCGGTGCGAGGACCGCCCCGAGCACGGGCACGCCGCCATCGATCTCCGCAACCGCGGTGATCGGAAAGCCGAGCAAGCTGGCCACCAGCCCGCCGAAGCTCTGCGGAACGAAGGCCGCCGGCGCGTTGATGAGGCCGCGCACCTTGGCCCAGGTCGCCTCCGGACTGGTCAGGAACACGTCCGCTGCCAGGGTCACCGGCGCCGGCACCGGCGCCAGCACCGTGCTGCTCGAACCACCGGCGGCCGGCGGGTCTTTGCCGCAGCCCGCAGGCCACACCGCGACCAGGAGCAGCGCTCGCGCTGCCCAACGGCGCCAACCGAATGTCGGTGTGCCAGCGGCCGTGCCCGTCTTCGCCATCCCGCGCTCCGCCATTCGCCGGAACTCTAGTCCAACCCCGGCCCCGCCGCCCGGCCGCGCGT
>JBBJMR010000379.1:0-7637 GCA_037720395.1 Polyangiaceae bacterium | reverse complement strand
GCCTGGCGCGCCTCGCTCTCTCCGGGCGCGGTGGCCATGCTCCACCTGCTGCGCGCGCGGCGCGAGCTCGAGTCCGGTGACCCCAGCGCGTATCTCGCCGGCCTGGCCGCGGCCCTGCGCGCCACCGAGCAGGCCGGGGACGCGCGGCGCGCCTGCGCGGTGCGCGCCGAGCTCGGCGAGGGGTACCTGCTGCTCGGCGCATGGACCCATGCCGAGCCGGCGCTGCGCCAGTCCCTGGCCGCGGCCGACTCGCTCGGGCTGCCCGGCACCGCCGTGCGCGCGCTGGTGCCCCTGTCCGCGGTGCTCGCGCTTGCCGGGGACGCGGACGGCGCGCGGCGGGCGGCGCTGCGCGCCGTGGAGGTCGACGAGGCTGGCCATGGCCGCCGCCTCGCCGGGCTGGCGCACACCCAGCTGGCGCGCATCGAGCTCGGCGCCGGCCACGCCGAGGAGGCCGTACAGGTGGCGCAGCGCGCGTCCGAGCTGCTGGCGCCTGCGCTCCCGGCCCGCGCCGTGGCGCTCTCGGTGCTCTCCTCGGCGCTGCTCGCCGCGCGCGACCTCGACCAGGCGCTGCGCGTGGCGCGCCAGGCGGTGGAGCTCGTCGACACGCTCTTCGGGATCGACGACGGAGAGACCGGCGTCCGCCTGTGCGAGGCCGTTGCCCTGGACGCGCGCGGCGAGAACGAGGGCGCGCGGGCGGCGCTGGGCATGACCATGGCCCGCCTGCAGGAGCGCGCCAATCGCATCCGCGACGCCGGCTGGCGCAACACGTACCTGCGCGGCGTTCCCGACCACGCCCGCACGCTGGCGCTGGCCGCAGCGTGGGGCATGTCGCCCCCCTCGTCCCGCGTCGCCCCGCTCTGAAGCGGTGGACGTTCGCTGCACGGGCCGAACGGCGGCGTGCAAGCGCAACACTCGTGACTCGCCGCGTGCGGTAGCCTCGATGCGGTGTGGTTCCCCGACCTCTACCGCGAGCTGGAGGACTACGCCGGTGAAGACGTCACCGGCGACGTCCTGTCGGTCCGGTGCGCCGAGTGCCGTCGTGGGCTCGTCGCACACGACGACCTCCGCACCCACGATCCCGGGCGCTCGGAGCGCTTCGAGGACGAGACGAGCTGGAGCTGGTACGCCCTCAGTCGCGTCCACGACTGGTTGATCCTGGACGCTCAGCGACAGATCCCCGGAGCAGCAGGACGGAAGGGAGCATGGGCCCGAACGTCTCATGCGCGGAGCGACGTCGCCGCCGACAGCTGGCAGGGCCCCAGCGTGGGCCCGGACGCGGTCTCTGCGTTCTTCTCGGAGCTCGGGTTCGACAGGATCACGGAGGCACTCGCCTTCCACCCGTTCTTCCACGAGATCGTCGCGCTCGACGAAGATCCACTGGCGACCGATTGCACGATCACCGCGTCTGGTGGCCTGGATGGATGTGGGGCTCGATGCTCTTCGCCCGGGCTTGCGTGACGGTTCGATGTCCGCCCGGCACCTTCTCCCCGGAGTTCGCCGTTCGATAGACGCTCTACTTCGCGTACGACCGGCTTCACCGGCGCACGGGCGACCTTTCTCACGGTTGGGGATCCAACTCGCAGTGGCGGACGGCCTTCCGCCGCGACTACGTGACAGACGGTGCCTTCCGGTACAACGTGGATGGCCGTTTCCTCATCGAGGCGAACGAACCGATCGGCGACGACCCCACTTGCAGGACAGTGAAGGCGCTGACTGCGGACGTTCGGATCGAGCTGCTCCGCTACCGCTCCCTGGTGCGAGGGCAGCACGCGGAGACCGAGGACCTCTGGCCGTTCCACGATCGCCACGTGGAGCTTCGCACCAGCGCTCGCGAGCGCTGACACCGCGACCCGCGCCCGGTGCCACGTCACGCCGTTGCGTAACGCGTGACGAACGCCGCGCTGTCGAAGACGGACCCGCGCGGCACCCGAACGCTCCGATCGCGCGCGCGAGGAAGACCTCCGCGCCCCGCTCGTAGCACGCCCCATTTTCGCCATCGCCACCGCGGCAACGCCAGGGACGGCACCTGCATGTGGCGGGAAGAGCATCGTTTCCAGGGGCGTAGGGAGCGACGACACACACAGCGGCCGCCGCCAGTGCGGCCCGATTCTTGGAGGCTTCCACGACATGCGAAAACTCTCTTTCATCGGTATCGGCACGCTCGTCCTCGGTCTGGCCATCGGCACCGCTGCATGCGGCAGCGACGAAGATGACGGCGATGGCGCTGGCGCGTCCGGTGCCAGCAGCGGGACGAACAGCGGCGGCTCGGGCTCGGGCGCCGAGGGCGGCACGGGCAGCGGCGCCAGCTCCGCCGGCGGCAGCGGAAGCGCGGCCGGTGGTTCAGGCAGCGGCGCCAGCGGCAGCGGCGGCGCACTCGCCTACTGCGCCCAGAGCTGCGCCGAAGCGGTCGACTGCTGTCCCGACGGGCTGCCCGACTGCCCCGGCGATGCCTACCCCAACAACTACGGCTGCGAGGAAGGCCTGTGCACGCCGCCGCAGTGCGCGACGGACGACGACTGCACCTTCGGCGGCGCCGTGCCCGGCTATGGGTGCCTCGACATCAGCGACTTCAAGATCTGCGCGCCGACGTGCGACGCCGATGCGGACTGCACCGCGCCGCTGACCTGCACCGGTGAGGACGACAACGGCACGAAGTACTGCACCGGCGAAGCGCCGGCGGGCTGCACCAGCGACGCCGACTGCCCCGCCGGATACGGCGGCACCTGCGACGTCGACAGCGGCGCCTGCACCTGCGGCGACGACGCGGACTGCAGCGGCGCCGGCGTCGACACCTGCGTCGAGCCGTGAGCTGAGATGCGCAACGGTGCGCCGGTCGGGGGCACGTTCTCCGGCCGGCGCCCTGCTCACGACGCCCGACGGCTTCGTCGTAAACATTCCAGTCGCTCGATGTGGCAAGGAGACGCATGGACGGATTCACCGGCGGTTGCCTGTGCGGCGATGTCCGAGTCGTGGCGTCGGGACGCCCGTACCGGGTCGGCCTTTGTCACTGTCTCGATTGCCGCAAGCATCATGGGGCACCTTTTCACGCCTCCGCGGTGTTCCCCCGGGATGCGGTGACCATCGACGGCGAAACACGCGACTACGCCGGGCGCTGCTTCTGCCCCCGCTGCGGCTCGTCCATTTTTGCGCGCACCGCCGACGAGATCGAAGTCAACCTGGGATCCCTGGATGCTCCTGACCAGCTGATCCCGACCTACGAGAGCTCTTCGCCTGTGGGCCCTGGTGGTGGGCGAGCGAGGAGGCCTTCATCGCCTGCCGGGCGCCGGAGCGCGCCAGCTTCGACGTCAACCGCCTCCTCCACGACGACGAGGGACCGGCGCTGCGCTACGCGGACGGCACCGAGATCCATGCCTGGCGCGGCCGCCGCGTCTCCGCGGAGCTCTGGCGCCGGCGCCGGGAGCTGACCGTCGCCGAGATCGCCCAGCAGGAGAACGTCGAGCTGCGGCGGGTGCTCATCGACATGTACGGCCTCGGCCGCTACCTGACCGACCTCGGTGCGCGCGTCCCGGTGGCGAAGGATGCGTGGGGGAAGCTCTGGCGCGGCCCCCCGCTCCCCGGTGAGCTGGAGGAGATCCAGCTGGTCGAGGTGCGCAACGCCACGGCGGAGCCAGATGGCACCTTCAAGACGTATTTCCTGCGCGTCCCTCCCACCATCCGCAGCGCGCGCGCCGCGGTGGCGTGGACGTTCGGTCTCGACGCGGAGGCCTACGCGCCGAAGGTCGAGACCTGAGCGGCGCTAGAAGGCGCCGCCGAGCGAAGCCCAGCCGCCGCCGCGTGTCGGCCCGCCCTGCACGCGCAGCGCCGACGGCGATGCGGCCGGTGCGTCCTTGGGCGAGGTGACGAACAGGTAGGTGGCCACGCCCAGCGCCGCCACGCCGATGCCGAGCGAGACGTCGGCGAGCACCAGCTTGGTCCGCACGCTGCTCACCTCGTCGTCGCTGCAATTCGGCGCGCAGCCGCCTTCGGCGACGGGGGCCTCGCGGTCGCCCTTCTCGCTCAGGCCGAGGATGCCGAAGGTGGCAAAGGCGCCGATGCCCACCACGCCGACCCCACCGAGCACCCACGCCAGCGTGGGCACGCCGCCGTCTTGCGCACCCGCGCCATCGCCGCTGTCGGCACCGTCGATGCCGGCGACCGCCCCCGGGCCGGAGCCGGTCGCGGCGAAGCGCACCGTGAGCTTGCGGTTCTTCTCGCCCTCGCGCACCAGCACGCGCGTCTCCACCGGCGTGCTGCTGCCGTCGGTGAGCTGGTAGCGAAAGACGCGCTGGCCCGGGTCGACGGAGACCGACTTGCCGTCCAGGTGATCCCTGAGCAGCGCGCCGTCGACGCTCACCTCCACCGCCGCCGTCTCCGCGCCGCTGACGTCGAAGGCCTCGAAGACCACCGTCGGCTGGTTGGTCTCGATCTCCGCCAGCCAGCGCGTGCAGTCCTGCTTCACCACGTCGGGGCAGGCGTCCTGCGTGCACGCCAGCGCGCGCTTCTGCGCTTCGCCCAGGCGACCATCGCGGCGCAGCGCTTGCGTGTCCTCGTACGCCGAGGCGCACTCCTGCTTGCTCGGCGCGCTCTTCTGCGCCGCGCCCGGCACCGCCACGCCCATCGCTGCCAGGCACACCAGGCTGGCGTGCGCGGCGCGCGCCCGCCGGGTCACAGGCACTCCGGCTTGATGCGGCGGATGCCCGAAGCATCGACGGTGTACGGCGGCGTGCAGCTCGGCGGTGACGCCGGCTTGGTGGTGGCCCTGGGGCGCGGACTGCCGCCGACCGGCGGCCGGCGCGGCGCCAGGGTGCGGTGGCCGACGCAGCGGCGCTGCCCGCGGGCGCCACGCTGGCCGTGGCGGCCGGCGTGGCGGTGGCCTCGGGGGAGCGCCTTCGGAGGCGGCGCCGTCCCCTCGCCACCGTTGGCGGGCGCGACCTCGCTCCTCCGGCTCGTCGCCGGCGCACGCGAGGAGAAGACCAAGAGCAGCACGCCGAGGGTGGCCGCGGCGCCGATCAGCGCCACCAGCAGGCCGCGCCGGCGGGGCGGTGGCGTCGCCAGCACGGCGGGCTGGACCACCGAGCGCCCGGAGACCTGCGAGGGGGCAGTCGGCGACGGCTCGGCGCTGGGGCGCCCCATCGCGTCGGCGGCCAGCGCCGGGGGCGCCATCGAGGAGATGCTCTCGATCTCCTTCACGTGCGCGGCGCGGCGCGCCAGCGACTCGCCGGCCACCTGCTCCACCCACTCGCCGACGGCGCGCGGCGAGGCCAGCGGCAGGACGTCCTCGAGGGCCACCGCCATCTCGCGCGCCGTCTGGTAGCGCTGCGCCGGATCGCGCGACAGGCCGCGGTGCACGATCTCGTCGAGCGCCGGCGGCAGCGAGGGCACCACGGCGCTCGGCGAGGGCACCGGTGCATCGAGCACGCGGCGCAGCACCACCCCGTCGTTGTCGCCCTCGAAGAGGCGGCGGTTGCAGAGCGCCTCCCAGAGCACCACCGCCGCCCCGTAGACGTCGGCGCGGCGGTCCACGCCCTCGCCGCGCAGTTGCTCCGGCGCCATGTAGGCGATCTTGCCCTTGATCTGCCCCTCGCGCGTGATCTGCACGCGGCCGGCGGCCTTGGCCACGCCGAAGTCGAGCACGCGCGCCACGCCGTCGCTGCCGACCAGGATGTTCTGGGGAGAGACGTCGCGGTGCACGATGTGCAGCGGGTCGCCGCGCTCGCTGCGCGCCTCGTGGGCCGAGTGCAGCCCGTACAGGACGCCGGTGATCAGGCTGCCCACCACCGGCAAGGGGATGCTCCGGGAGTGGGTGCGCAAGGTGCGAAAGACCTTGGCGAGCGCCTCGCCCTGCACGTACTCCATGACCAGGAACAGCTCGCCGTCGAGCGGCACCACGTCGAGCGTGGCCACCACGTTGGGGTGCTGGATGCGCGCCGCCACCCGCGCCTCGTCGAGGAACATCGACGCGAACTCCGGGTCCTTGGCGTACTGCGGGTGCAGCCGCTTGATGGCCACGGTGCGCGAGAACCCGACCGGGCCCTGCAGGCGCCCGAAATGGACGGTGGCCATTCCCCCCGAGGCGATCTCGCCAAAGAGGGCATAGCGCCCGAGCATGCGCTCTGCGGGGCGTTGCTCGGCCGCAAGCATCGGTGCCCACGATACCACGCGACTCCGCGCGGCCTCGCACACCCCGGCGCCCCTGGCCATCGCACCCTCGGCGTAGGCACGGTGTCGAGCACGGAACCAGGGGTGAACGCGGGCGGGTTCACCGAACGGCGCCCTACACCGCGGTCGACCGGCCGACCGCGCGGGGGTACGGTGCGCTCCGCCACCTACCCCTTTGCCGATGCACACCGCGAAATTCACCCCTTCCCGCCAGCTCGCCCGCCACGCACGGCTGTGCGCGCTGCTCGTCATGGCGATGGCACCGGCGTGCGATGACCCGCCGGCGCCGGTGTCCGAAGCCGTCCCACCGTCGTTTTCCGCGCCCAGCGTGAGCCCCCCCCTGAGCGCCACCGCGGTTCCCGCGCCGAGCGCGAAGGCGGCCGCCTCCGAGGACGCCGGCGCGACAGCCCTCACCGACGCCGGCGCGAGCGACGCACGCCCCGACGCGGCAGCCCCGATCAAGGACGCCGGGGCTTCGCGGGATGCCGGCGCGGCCACCCCGCCGGCCGCCGCCGCCCCCGACGCCGCGGGGGCCACCGCGGCCGACGCCGGCGCGGCGCCCCCGCTCGACGTCCCGGCCGCAGGGTCCGCGGACGCGGTGGCCGCGGAGATCGATCAGATCTTCGTGGGCAAGAACACCTTCACCGCCCGCTTCAAGCAGGAGCACATGCAGAAGGTGAGCGGCTCGATCAAGAAGTCGAGCGGCACCGTGGTCGTCGACAAGCCGAACAAGATCTCCTTCCGCTACGACCCGCCCAGCAAGAACCGCATCGTCTCCGACGGCAAGGAGCTCAAGATCTACGTCGCCGACGATGCTCAGATGTTCGTCCAGCCGGTGCAGAACACCGAGTACCCGGGCGCGCTGTCCTTCATCATGGGGCGCGGCCTGCGGCCGAGCTTCAGCTTCACCTTCAACGACAAGGCCGCGGCCACCTTCACCGCGGGCCCGGTGCTGCACGGCAAGCCGCGCCAGCCCACGCCGCACTACGAGTCGGTGTTCTTCTACGTCGACAAGGCCAAGCTGGCGCAGAAGGACCCGGGCGTGATGCTGCGTGTCCTCATCCTCGACGCGCAGGGCAACCGGAACCGCTTCGACTTCGAGGGCGCCGCGCAGCCGGCCACCGTCGACGCGGCGGAGTTCCGTTCACGCCGCCGCGGGCACGAACATCACCAAGCCCTGATCGCGCCCTGCGATCGGTCCGCCCATCACCATCCCGGGTCGCTCCGACAGCTCTGCCCCACCTGGCAAGAGCGGTGGATCCTCCACCGCGACGACGACCTGATCGTCGTCGACAAGCCCAGCGGCGTTCCCACGCACGGCGACGGCAGCGACAGCGGCGACGACGTCCACACCCGCCTCGGCGCCTGGCTCGAGGCCGAGGGCCTGCCGAACTATCTCGGCATCCACCAGCGCCTCGACCGCGACACGTCCGGCGTCCTCTTGTTCACCCGGCGCCGCGAGGTCAACGCCGCCATGG
>JBBJMR010000378.1:0-7637 GCA_037720395.1 Polyangiaceae bacterium | reverse complement strand
AAAGGCCTGAAGATCATGTGCGCCGACCAGCCGTGCATCGTGGTCGAGGCCCAGTTCGTCAAGCCGGGCAAGGGTCAAGCTTTCACCCGCGCCAAGATGAAGAGCATGTCGACCGGCTCCACGCTCGAGCGCACCTACAAATCCGGCGAACGAGTCGAGCTCGCCGACATCGAGGAGCGCACCCTCCAGTACATCTACCCCGAGGGCGAGGACTTCGTGTTCATGGACGCGCAGAGCGGCGACCAGATCACCGTCCCCGGCGACAAGGTCGGCGACGACTCGCGCTGGCTGAGCGACGGGATGAACGTCGACATCGTCCTCTTCAAGGGGCAGCCCATCGGCGTCACCGTGCCGAACTCCGTCGTCCTCCAGGTCACCAGCAGCGAGCCGGGAATCAAGGGCGACACCGCCAGCGGCGCCAGCAAGCCGGCCACGCTGTCGACCGGCGCGGTGGTCAACGTCCCGCTCTTCGTGAGCGAGGGCGAGTGGATCAAGGACGACACCCGCGACGGGAGCTACCTGGAGCGCGTCAACCGCCGCTGATCGCCGCCGGCGACCGGTCACTGCCCGTAGACGACGGCGTGGCCGTCGAGCACGCACGCCAGGCGCTCCCCGGCGTTGGACGGGACGCACCAGGCGCCGCGCGCCGGGTCGCCCGTCCAAACCTTGGCGCCCGCCCCCCAGACCAGCACGCCGCGCGCGGTGGGGATGGCGACCGTCGAGCCGTCCGGGGAGCGCGCGGTGCCGCGCACGGTGGGGCCGATGGGCAGCGGCGCCACCAGCGGCTGCACCGCCGGCGCGGCGTCTGCGCCCACGGAGATGGCGGCGATCTCCGCGCCCACCGAGACCACCAGTCCGCCTGCCGCCACGTCGAGGACGCGCGCCGCCACCGAGGGCACCGGCGCGCAGGGGCCGGATGCGGGCATGCCGCCGGGGGCGACCGGCACCAGCACCGGCAGCGCCACCTCGCGCTTGTGACCGCCGAGCCGCACGTTGGCGATCAAGGTGGGCGCGGCACAGCGCTGCTCCACGGAGAGCAGGGTCATTCCCTCGCCGCCGGTCGGGGCGCTGACCTCACGGGGCCACGGCGGGATCTCCCCCACCGGCGTCTCGGCGAAGCCCTCGGCGGCGACGCGCACCGTCCCCGATTCGCCGCGCACCAGGAGGTCGCCGGAGGGCTCGAAGGCCAGCGGCCCGAGCTCCAGCCCCTTGCCGCTGCTGGGCAGCGCCGCCGCGGTGTGCAGCGGCTTGGCCGCGACCTCGCCGAACTCCTTGGCGATGGCGCGCTCCAGCTCTTTGCGGCGCGGCCCGGCGCTGGCCGAGAGCGCCTCGAGACGCGACAGCGCCGCCAGCGCGCGTGCCGGGTCGCGCAGGGTGAGCGCGGCCAGGCCCTCGGCGTGCGCCAGGTCTTCCAGCGACCTCGTCCGAGCAGCGCATCGAGCCGGCGCTGGCGATCATGCCGCTGCTCGCCTCCTCGCACAGCGCGGCGCGCAGGCGGCGCAGCGGCGCACGCCGGCCAGAGCGCCGGATGCGCCTGCTTGCGCGTCCACCACCAGCGCCGCGGCGCGCGCGCACCGAGGCCTCGGGCTCGGAGGGATCACGCGACAGTCCGGCGGGGCGATCGAACCAACGCGCCACCGCCGTCTCGCCGGCGCCCGCCTTGCCGCCCGGCGGGGCGAACGGCGCCACCGAGCCGGACAGGGTGAGGTGGCGGTCACGTCGTCGCGGCCATCGCCGTCGAGGTCGCTGCCATCGAGGCTCACCGCCAGCGCCTCGGTCGGTGGTGGTCGCAAGAAGCGCAGCTCCAAGGCCACCGAGAGCAGCGCGGGCACCGGCGGGCCGGCGTCCCCCGCGCGCGCGGCGCCTTCGGGCAAGCGCACCACCGCCACCCAGCGCTCCGGCTCACGCCCGGCGCGCGGGCACTCGAGCGAGATGTCGAGCGCCGCGCTGCGTGGTCCGATGCGCGCCAGGGCCACCTGCGGATCGCAGCTCGGCGCCGACATGTCCGCCGGCAGACCGACCACCGGCCGGCGCGCGTCGAGGGCGCTGGCGGGGACGAACCACAGCTCGCCGCGCAGGTGGTCGGGCGCACCCGCCCAGGCGAGCAGGTCCTCGGTGCCGTCGCCGTCGAGATCGGCGACGAGCCCCCACTCCCAGGCGCGACCGGCCGGCGCCGGGGCCATCTTGCCGCCGGGCAGGGCCCAGTCCCGTCCGTCGCCGGGCGCCTTCGCGGCGGCGATCGCGGTGAAATGCGGCCCGGCGTCGGCGTCGCTGCCGGCGTCGCCGACCACCACGGCGGCCGAGCCCGGGGGCGACGCCGAGGTCGAGCCATCGAGCGTGTAAGGCGTGAAGGGCTTGTCGCCCGGGCAGCCCTCGCACCCGCCACAGAGCGCGAGCACCGCCAGGCCCGCCATCCCGGGCACACGCAGGCGCGTCGAGGCTCCGCCAGGAGACCTCGGATCTGTCGAGGCTCCGCCAGGAGACCTCGGATCTGTCGAGGCTCCGCCAGGAGACCTCGGATCTGTCGAGGGCTCGCTCGGCGGTACTCCTCGATGCGGCTCATCCATGGCGCTGCTACGCTAGCAGGCTCGCCTCCGATGCAAGCCGGCTCTGCCATCCTCTCCCGTGCGCGCGACCGGGGACTCGCTTGAGCGCGCCGCGACCGCCGAAGCTGGTGAGGGGCGTCGACTACTACCTGGAAGGCGAGCGCTTCGTCTTCACGGCGACCTACCACCTCAAGCGCGGCTTCTGCTGTCACTCGCGCTGTCGCCACTGCCCTTACGGGCTGGCCTCGGATCCCTACACCCCGAAGATCGACATCATCGGCATCCCCACCACCCCGCCGAAGCCTGCGCCGGACGCGGAGGGCGGCGGCTGATCACGCGGTCAACCGAGCACTGGCTGCGGCGCGGCCTGCCGGGGCAGGTGTGCCACCGCGGCACGCTCGCTGCGAGCGGCGGCAATCTCTTCGCGCGAAGGCGATCCGCTCGACAAGCACCGACCGATTGCCAGACTGGGCACGTCGCGCGCGTGTCCGGTCCGCCCCCCCCCCCCCCAACCGGCGCGCTGCGCGGCACTATCCACCCGGTCCGCAGGCGCTACCCGCTCCTGCGGACCGCTCCGTCTTCGGGCCCTCGCCGCCCTCGCCCCGCTCGCCCCGCTCGCCGCCTCTCGCGCCTCAGCGCCCGCCGAAGGAGGGCTTCTGCTTGTCGAGGAAGGCGCGCATGCCGTGCTTCTGGTCCTCGCTCCCGAAGAGCGCGGCGAATGCCGTGGCCTCGAGCTCGCACGCCGCGACGAGATCGGCGCCCTCGCCGCGCAGCAGGACGCGCTTGGCGGCGCCCACCGCTAGCGGACCCTTGAGGGCGATCTTCTGCGCCGTGTCGCGGGCACGCTGCAACAGGTCGGCGGCCGGCACCACCACGTTGACCAGGCCCATGGCCAGGGCTTCGGCGGCGCTCACCATGTCGCCGCTGTAGACGAGCTCGCGCGCGCGGCCGATGCCCACCCGGCGCGCCAGGCGCTGCGTGCCGCCGAAGCCGGGGATGATCCCGAGGTTGATCTCGGGCTGACCGAGCTTGGCGGTGTCCGCGGCGTAGATGAAGTCGCAGGCCAGCGCGATCTCGCAGCCGCCGCCGAGCGCGAAGCCGTTCACCGCGGCGATGACCGGGAAGGACACACCCGCGATGGTCGCGCACAGCCGCTGGCCGGCGTCGGCGAAGCGCTTCGCCGCGGACGTGCCCATGGCGGCCATGGCGGCGATGTCGGCGCCGGCGATGAATGCCTTGCCCGCTCCGGTGAGCACGGCCGCGCGCACCGCGTCGCCCTCGCTGCCCGCGGCGAGCGCCAGGAAGGTGGCCTCGAGCTCGGCCACGACCTGCGCGTCGAGGGCGTTCAGCTTCTCCGGACGCTGGATGGTGATCACGGCGACGGCGCCGGCGCGCTCCACGGCGACGAACTGGGCGGTGCTCATGCGCTAGGCGCTACCGGGCCTGCGCCGCGGCTTCAATCGTCGTCGCTGGCGAGGCGCCCCACGCGCCCCTCGTCTCGGACGGCGCGCCCCGCTCGCGCGCTCAGTCGAGACCGGAGCCGAGCTTCTCGACCTTCGTCTTGGCGCTGCCGGCAGGCTTGGGCGTCGGCGGCTTGGTCGGCCCGCTCGGCTTGCCGGAGCCGGACACGGGCTTGCCGGAGCCCGGGTTGCTCGACGGTTTGGCGCCGGGTGCCCCCGACTGCGGCGTCGCCGTGGGGGCTGCGGGCGTGGCCGTCGACGGTGGGCGCGCCTCGGCCCCGGGCGCGGAGGACGGGGCAGTGCGCCTCGGCCGGCGCGGCGCTGCCCTCGATCGGCGGCGCCGGCGCCGGATCCGGTGCTGGCGGCGGCAGCGGCGGCGTCGCCTCGCCGGTGCTCGCCGGTGCGTTGGGCGCCGCGCCCCCCGTCTCCTGCGCCCCGCCTTGCACCACCGAGAAGAGCGCCACGCCGATTGCCACGGCTGCCACCGCCAGGATGGCCGCGGCCACGCCGAGCGGGCCACCGAAGCGGCGCGACGGCGGCTGCGCCGGCTGTGCCGTGCTGGCGCTCGGCATCGTGCTGTAGGCCTCGGGGCTCGCGGCCATGCCGCGCGCGCCGGGGATGAGCGCCACGGTGGTGGCCGCCGACGACACGCTGCCGCTCAGGGGGTCGTGCGGCGCCACGCCGTGTCCATGCGGGAGCACGAAGCCGGGCGTGGGCGTGGCCAGTGATGGCGATCCGGACGGATAGCCGGACATGCTGCCCGGCATGGGCATGGTCTGGTTCATGCCGGGTGTCGGCGCGGCGACCGGCGCCGAATAGCCACCGTGCATGTGGGGCGTCGGCGCGGCCACCGACGCCGGATAAGGGCTGTGCGCGGTGGGCGAGAGCGGCGGCGCCGAGGGCGCGTACGGCGTGCGGGGATCGCCCGGCGTGCGCAGCGGCACGGCGGCGAGCGGGATCGTGGCACCGCCACCCATCTGCGGCAGCGGCGTGGTCGAGCGCTGCGCGGCCACCTCGCTGGGCGAGGCGGGCTCGCGGATCTCGAACGGCTGGCGCGCGGTGGCGGCTGGCGCGTCCTCGTGGCCGGGCGTGGCCGCAACGACACCGAACGGCTGCGGGGTGGTGGAGAGCCCGCTCTCGCCGACGCGCGGCCCCAGCGGGGGCGGGGTCGTCGACGGGTGTTCCCGCCGCACACTCTTCGAGGGCAGCCCGACCTTGAGGTCGCCGCCGGTGGTGAAGCTGCGCTCCTCGCCGGGGCTGCGATGCGGGCGCGGCAGGGGCAGGGCGGCGAGCGCCTCGTTCTGCAGGACGGCCTCGAGACGAGCCGCCAGCTCGCCGGCGCTCCCCATGCGCTGCTCCAGGGGCAAGAGCGCGTCGCGGACGATGGAGCGCAGGTCGTCGGGGAGGTGCGGCGCGACCTGATCGATGGAGGCGGGCTGCGTGGTGGCGATGGCCACCACCAGGCTGGAGAAGCTATCGCCCTCGTGCGGCCAGGTGCCGACGGTGCCCTCGAAGAGGATGACACCCATGGCCCAGACGTCGGCGCGGTGGTCCGCGGCCGCGGCCGAGCGCGCCTGCTCCGGGCTCATGTAACGAGGAGAGCCGAGGACGGAGCCGGTCTTGGTGTTGAAGTCGTCCTCGCTGGAGCCGAACTTGCTGATGCCGAAGTCGAGCAGCTTGGCGTAGGCCAGGCCGCTGCCGCGATCGCGGTGGAGGAAGATGTTTCCGGGCTTGATGTCGCGGTGGACGATGCCCGCGGCGTGCGCCGCGGACAGGGCGCGCGACGTGTCGAGCATGATGGACACGAAGTCGCGCACCGAGATCGCCGGCGTGATGAAGAAGGCGTCGGCGAGGGAGACGCCATCGAGCAGCTCCATCACCAGGTAGAGGCAGCCGTCGTCCAGCTCGCCGACGTCGAAGACGTCGATGATGTTCGGGTGGTTGATGCGCGCCGAGGCGCGCGCCTCGCGCGAGAACCGCTGGCGCGCCTGCGGGGAGGCCGCCACGTGGGCATGCATGAACTTGATGGCGAAGTCGCGCCCGGTGGCGTTGTGCTGCGCCGCCCAGACCTCGCCCATGCCGCCCACGCCGAGGCGGTGCTTGAGGCGGTACTTCGCCGCGATGACCTCGCCGGACTTCATCCCCGACGGCCCCATGCGGATCCGTCCCTCGCGGCTCCGCCAGGAGGCCTCGCGCCTGTCGAGGCGCGACGCGGCCGACGCCGGGGAGGCGCTGGGCGACGGGGCGGGTCTCCGGACAGCATGGGGATCGCGGCAATCGTCCGCCCGGCCACCGCCCTGGTCAAGCTGCTCGCTGGGTCGGGTGGCGCCTCACGGGGGCGCCCGGGCTGGTAGGCTGGCGCCGTGCGTTTCGCGAAGCACGTCGCCGCCCTCGCCGCGCTCCTTTCGCTCGGGTCGTCCCTGCGCCCCGCGGCTGCGCAGGACGCGGACATCGCCCAGGCCAAGAAGTGGTTCAGCGACGGCGCCGCCGCCGAGAAGAAGGGCGATTGCCGCACCGCGGTGGAGCTCTTCCGCAAGGCGCTGGCGGTCAAGGAGACGCCCCAGCTCCACCTGCGCATCGGCAAGTGCCAGGAGCAGCTCGGGGACCTGGTGGCCGCCGAGTCCTCCTACGACAAGGCCGTGGCGCGGGCCGAGCAGGGCTCGGTCAAGGATGCGCTCGACGTGGCCCGGGAGGAGCTGGAGGACATCCGGCCGCGCGTGCCGCGGGTGACCTTCACCCTGGCCTCCCCGCCAGGCGACCTGACCCTCACGCTCGACGGCCTGCCGCTGGCGGCGAGCTCGCTGGACACCGCACTGGCGCTGAACCCCGGTGACCACGCGGTGGCGGCCGAGGCCGGCAAGGCGCGCTTCGACAGGAGCTTCACCCTCGCCGAGAAGGATCGCATCACCATACCCATCGAGCTCCCCGGGTCCGGCGGTGCGCCGTCCACGCCTGCGCCGCCGGTCGGTCCGGTCACGCCCGTGGAGGCCGATGCCGGCGGAGGGCCGAACGTGCCGGCCATCGCCCTACTCGCCGGCGGCGGCGCGGCGGTGATCGGGGGGGTGGTGCTGGTCATCGTCTCCTACGCCAAGGACTCGAGCATCGACGACGACTGCGGCGGCCCGGAGCGGCTGCGCTGCGACGCCGGCCAGAAGGGCGACATCGAGTCGCGCATCGACTCGGTGAACCTGTTTCGTGGTCTGGGCTTCGGGCTCGCTGGCGCGGGCGTCATCGCTGCGGGTGTCGGCGCCACCCTGCTGGTCACCTCCTCTTCTTCCTCTTCCGCGGCGCCGCCCGCCGAGGCGCGCGCGGCGGCCAGGCGCGGCGGCGTCCGCTTCTCGCCCACGGTGGGCCCTGGCTCCATCGGGCTCGCGGCAGGCGGGCGGTTCTGAGCCGCCCTCTTCACGCGATCCGGAGGCGCCCGGCCGGCCATCGCCAACGCGCCGGAGCTCGAGTTTGCCGGCTGCCGCCCGGGCTCGACACCGCTCGGTAGACTACAATTCAAGGCATCTTCTTCATTGCGCGCTCGAGCGCCCCAGGAGCCGTCATGCGCTTGCTTCATCTCTCCCTCGCCTCCGCCGCCCTCCTCTCCGTCTCCGCGCTGGCCTTCGCTGGCTGCGCATCGGACGAC
>JBBJMR010000129.1:0-23200 GCA_037720395.1 Polyangiaceae bacterium | reverse complement strand
CATACGACGCCGACACGCCGTGGGCCTGGGCCACCCAGCACATGACCGCGCAGCCCTTCCCCTTCGAAACCATCGCCATCGCCGCCAACGTGCCGCCCAAGATGCGCGGCGCGGTGCTGCGTGCGCTCTCCAAGGAGCCCGCGCAGCGGCAGCAGACGGCGCGCGAGTTCTACGAAGACCTGTCCATAGGCACCACGCGCCTGTCCTACGTGGGCGGCGCGCCGCGAGGCCCGAGCGCGAGCTTCAGCGGCGGCGCGCCGAGCGCCGGGGCCGGCTTCGCCACCGGGCCGCTGCCGAGCCGCGGCGGCCAGACGCAGGTCGGCGAGCCCATCTTCCCCGGCGGCGTGCCCGGCGGCATGGGCGCGCCGCCCGCGCAGCACACCATGGTCGACGCGCCGGCGATGGGGCCGAGCGCCGGCGCCGTGCCCACGGGCGGCGGTCAGGCCGTGCCGGCCATGCCCGCCTACACGGCGAGCGGCCCGAAGAAGGGCGGCATGGGCGCCATCCTGGGCATCGGTGGGGTGGCGGTGATCGGCCTGATCATCGGCGGGGTCTTCCTCTTCAGGGGCGGCGGCAAGGACGACGACGACGGCGCGAAGCCGATCAGCATCGATGCCGGCCCGGCGAGCAGCTTCACCGCCGACCCGGTGCCGCCGGCCGTCGATGCCGGCGAGGCACAGACGACGCCGGATGCCGGCGGCAAGGTCGCCTCCAACCCGACGGGCGGCGGGCCGACGGGCGGCGGCACCAGCGGAGGGGCGACCAGCGGCGGCTCCACCAGCGGCGGCTCCAGCGATCCCAAGGCGGACGCAGCCTGCGACGCCACCGTCTCGCTGTCCCTCGGCAACAACGTGGGCATGGCCGCCAGCCAGTTCCGCTCCTGCAAGGGGCCCAAGCGCGACAAGGCGCTGGCGGCGCTCGACTCGGCGAGCGTCCGCAAGTCGAGGGAGGGCTGCCGCGCCAAGGCGGAGCTCAAGCAGGCGGCCTCCGTGGGCGCATCCAGCGGCTTCAACGCCCTGCCGAAGAGCTGCAAGTAGGCGGGGGCCAGGACGGAGCCCGGTGGGACGCTCGCTTGACGGGGTTTTTCTGGCGGTGCTAGATCGCGCCGTCTGGGTGGGGCGCCTCCCCGGAGGCAGAGGTCATTCGGCCAAGAATGGGTAGCAAGGTCCAATCGATGCATCGCATGTCGTGGGAAGATATCCGCCGCTCCGAGCGCTACCGCGGTCGCTGGGTGGCTCTCGACAACGTGCGCTACGACCCGGCCACCACCCAGCCGATGGAAGCGGACATCGTCGACGTCGACGACGACCTGGCCGACTTATGCGGCCGCGTGCGCGAGGCCAGCCTCAGCGCATGCGCCATCCTCTTCTGCGACGAAGAGACGCCCTCCACCAGCCGCACCCACCGCTCCGCCGCCCGCGCCACGCAGCACTGAGGCGCGGGACGCGGCGCGCTCGCGCCGTCGTCAACGCAGGATGGGCTTGAGCAAGGTCTTGCCGTCCTTGACGATGACCTCGTAGTCGACGCGCCGGTTCGGGTGCGCGGCGCGCAGCTTGTCGGCCTGGGAGCGCAGGCTGCTGGCCAGCCGCTCGTAGGTCACGTTGGCGGTGGACTCGTTGACCGAGCGCTTCGTCTCCACGTACTTCGCGTAGATCTGGCGCAGTCGGATGTCGTGGAGGCCCTCGTCCCCGGTGGCGGTGGGGGCCCGCGGCGTGGCGGTAGCCGCGGCAGTCGCGGGACGGGCGGCGGCCGCGCGCGTCGCGCGGGCCGCTGCGTCCGCGGGCGTCGCGGCGGCCGGTGCGCGCGCGGTTGCTGCCGGCGCCGCCAGCGGATGCGCGGGTGGCTGGGGCGCCGCGACCGCAGGCTTCGGCGCCTCGGGCGCGGCGCGGGCGGCGACGACGCGCTCGGCAGCGGGTTGCACGGCGCGCATGGATGCCGAGGAACGGCGCCGCGCGGCAGGCGGCAGCCGCGGCGGACGGCGCGGGGCGCGCGCCTGCCGCGGGCGGCGCTGCGGCAGCCGGCGGTGCCGGCGCGACAGCGGGGGCGCCCGGCCGCGGTTGCGCGCCGCGGCCGCGGGCATCGGGGGAGCCGGCCTGGGCGCCGGCAGGCCTGCGGTCTGCGCCGGCGGCGACCGGGGACGGCAGGCGGCGACCCGGGGACGGCAGGCGGCGACCCGGGGACGGCAGGCGGCGACCCGGGGACCGCCGGCGGCGACCCAGGGTTCGGCGCCGGCGGAGCGGGCGGCACACCCTGGCGGAGCGCCGGCCCTCCGGGCAGCGGAGGCCGCGCGGCAGGGCGGCCCAGCAAGGAGCCCATCGGACGCGGCGCGGGCACCGCCGCCGGCGGGGGCGCGCCGGCTTCGGCCGGCGGCGCCGCCGGATCGGCGAGCGGTCCCGGAGCACCAGGCGCCTTCACGGCGCGCATGCGCCCGCTGGACTTGCGGCCGGCGACGCGGTTGCGGGCCGGCGTGGTCGAGCGCTTCGGCTCCGGGCGGCGCGTGGCGAGGTCGAGGTCGAGGTCGAGCGGCGGGGGCGCGTCGGACTCGAAGGCGGTGTCGATGTCCACCTCGACCTCCACGGCCGCACCCTGGTCCAGCTTGGCAGCGTCGCGGTCCTCCTGCGCCTCGGCGAGCTTCTTGTAGTTCTCCTGGCGCTTCCTGCCGACGATGGTCAGCGCCGCGTTGTTGCCGAAGCGCTTGGCGGCGCGCATCACGTCGCGGCGGTAGGTGCCGTTCTCGATCTCGCGGGTGGTGCGCTGCCAGTATTGCTGGAAGGTGTTGTTGCGCTGCACCAGCGTCTGGACCTTGAAGCGCATCCCCGTGTTGCGGATCTGCACCTTGCGCAGGATCCAGATGCGTCGCTCCACGTCCTTGCGCGGGATCTGCGGCTCCATCTTCTCGATGCCCATGAAGTACTGCTCGTAGAGCGCACGCAGACGCTCGACTCGCGTCTCGAGCTCCCCGATGTGCTCCTCGAGCTCTCGCGGTTCCATGGGCGGGGCCGGTCCCTCAGCGTAAGCGATCGCGGCGCCCGACGCCCACCCGCCGGCGCCGGGTAAGCATCATTGCCATCATGGCCACGCGGCCGGCCGCCAGCGGGCCGCGCGGCCGGCGCGCAACGCGCTTCGCACCGGCCGTTTCAGCGCGGCTCGATCTTCACGTTGTCGAAGCACACCGGCGCGTCCCAGTCGTTGAAGCCGAGGTGCTCGTGCCCTTCGCCGGACAGCGGCTCGGCGTCGTCGAGCTCGAAGTAATCCACGCCGTTGACGGTCCAGGTCACCGTGTGCCCGTCCCGGCGCTCGATGACGAAGCGGTACGGTTGGCCGGGCGAGGCAGGCCGCGCCCGCTCGTCGTCGCTGTTGGGATCGACGTCGAGCTCCAGCCGGTCCTCGCCGTGCTCGTCGAGACGGGCGAGGGCGTGCTTGGTGTTTCGCCATCCTCCGAAGATGGTCAGGTAGCTGGTGGCGTTGTTGTAGCTGGAGCCGGTGGCCCCGCTCTGCCCGTCACCCCAGAGCTCGGCCTTGATGTCGCCCTCCGGCGACTCGGCCACGGCGTCGAACTCGACCCGCGCGTTGACCGGCAGGCGGCGCATCAGCCAGATGCCGTGGTTCTTGGCGCCGCGCGCGCAGAGGCGGCCGCTGTCGATGCGCCACTGCTTGCCGAGCGCGTTCCAGTCGGGGCCGAGCTCGGCGCGCTGGAAGTCGTCGGTGAAGGTGCTGGTGATCCATGCGCCGGCCTTGACCACGGCGGCGTCGGCGCGCGGCGGCGCCGTGCTGGCGGGCTTGGGCCTGGGCGACGGCGGCGGTCTGGGCGCGGCGGCCGACGCCCCGTCGCCGCCCGCCGGACCCTCGGGGACACAGGCCCCCAGCGCGGCGAGGAGCAAGACGGCAGAGGTGCGTCCCATCGGGCCGGCATGCTAGCAGCGCGCGGTGTCCGGGTGGCAGCGGCGCACACGCCCGGCCGGCGCCAGCGCACCGCGCATCGAAGGCTCAGGGCTTGCGGCCGGCGATGACGCGCGTGAACTGGATGGTGGGCAGCGGCGGGCGGCGATCGCGCACGCCGCTCACCGGGCGGTGCGTCGGCTCCCCCGCGATGGGCGCGCTGATCGGCGGCATGCGCGCCTCGCCCGACGACGGGTCGCTCGGGCGCACCTCCAGCTCGAAGTCATCCATCTCGTCGACCTCGATCCGGGGGGCGACGCCGCGGAGCTCGCGGGTCGTGAAACTTGCCTCGAGCAGCGCTGCCTCGGCGGTGGGCGGAGCGGTGACGGCCGGGGCGGCCGAATGGGGCGCGAGCTGGTCCTCGTGCCATGCCGGGCGCACCTGGATGCGCGCGGTGGGCGTCGGCGTCGCTGGCGCGGGCATGGTCGGCCGCGCCTCGGTGTTGCGCCGCCGCTGCGACGCGCTGAGCACCGCGCGCACGATGCGGCGGGCGACTCGGGTCATCGGCTCGTCCTCGCTGCCGACGATGACCAGCTCCGCACCCACGCCGTCTGCCAGGGCGTCGAACCGTTCCGGATCGAAGCTGTAGACGTCCTCGGTGAGGAGCACGACGTCGGGCCGCTCACGCACCACCACGCTCGGGGCGTTGGCCAGGGACACGCCGATGTAGGCGGTCCCCGCCCGCTCCGCGGCCTCGCGGCACGCCCTCGCGAATTTCGCGGAAACGCCGAGCACCATGGTTGTCGGCAGGGGCCCGGGGCGGCTCACGTTCGATCCATCGGCGGATGACGCGTCGCGCTTGAGCCCTCCCTGCGCGCCGAGGGGGCCTGGAGCCGCCTCGGCTGCGGTCCGCGCCACCCACCTGCGCATCCGTGCGGACGTACGCGCGACGGGCGGCAACGTGGTAAGAGGACCTCCGCCATGCACCCCATTCTCTTCCGGATTCCGCTGCCCAACGCGAATCTCCCGCTGGGATGGATCCTCGTCGGCGCGGCCTTGATCGCGGTGGCGCTGGCCGCCTGGCAGCTGGTCGCCAAGAAGCAGCAGAACGCCCTGCTCCTCGGCGGCGTCGGCGTCGCCCTGGCCGCCGCCTGGTTCCTGGTGATCCGCAAGGACCCGACGCTCAACGACTACGCGCTCAGCGCCATCCCCATCTACAGCTACGGCGTCATGCTCGGGCTCAGCCTGGTGGTCGGCTGGTACCTGACGCTGGGCCTCGCGGAGCGCGACGGTCTCCCCAAGGAGATCATGGCCAACAACTACGTGGTCACCGCGGTGGCCGCCGTCGTCGGCTCGCGCATCCTCTACATCCTCACCAACCTCGACGAGTTCCACACCCTGGGCTCGATGTTCGAGTTCCGCCGAGGCGGCCTGGTGGCCTACGGCGGATTCCTCGGCGGCTTCCTGGGCTCGCTGCTGTTCCTGCGCCGCTATCGCATCCCCCTCTTGCCCTGGGCCGACGTGGCCGTGCCCAGCCTGGCCTCGGGGCTGATGATCACGCGCATCGGCTGCTACCTGTTCGGCTGCGACTTCGGCAAGCCGCTCACCGAGGCCGCGCCGGGGCTCCTCAAGAAGCTCGGCACCTTCCCGCACTGGGGCGAGGCGACCCTCGATCACGGCGCAGGCGCGCCGGCGTGGGCGCAGCACGTCAAGCAGGGGCTCATCCCGGCCACCGCCGAGGCTTCGCTGCCGGTGCACCCGACGCAGCTCTACGAGTCGCTGGTCGGAGCGGGGCTGCTCGTCTTCCTGCTGCTCATGCGGCGTTATCAGACGTTCCGCGGGCAGATCTTCCTGCTCTTCACCTTCGCCTACGGCGTGTGCCGCTTCATCCTCGAGATCTTCCGTGACGATCTGGAACGCGGCTCGATCCCGCCGGCGCTCCCCGAGCACCTCTTGTTGACGCTCGGACTGCTGGTGCTGTCCGTGGGCTACGTGATGGGCATCTCCAAGATGATCGACAACGTGGCCGTGCGCCGAGCCACCCAGATCGCTGCCTTCGTGCCGCCGCTGGCCGTGTACTTCATCAAGCGCCCGGAGACGTTCGCCCAGGCGGTCACCTACCAGTTCTCGACGTCGCAGTTCGTGGCCATCACCAGCGGCTTCGCGGCCTGCGTGGCCTTCGACATCCTGCTGCGCGGCGCCAAGGTGCACCCCGAGTCGGCCATGTCGCTCGGCCTCCCCAAGAACCTCGACCAGGACGAAGCAGAGGCGAGCGAGGCCGCCGCGGACGACGACGAGGAGGAGCGTGTCGCGGCGCGCAAGGCCGAGAAGGCACGCGCGCTCGGCGCCGCCAAGCCGGCGCCCGCCGCCGACCAGCCGGCGGTGCGGCGCGTGCGGAAGAAGGGCAAAAGGCGCATCTGGCCGCAGCCACGCCCGCGGCGCGCACCGACGGCGCAGGCGTCGAGGACGGCGACGGCGAGCCGAAGAAGCCCGAGCTCGCCGAGCGCGCGATCCCCGCGGACGAGCCGGTGACCAAGCTGGTCGACGACGACGATGACCAGCGCGACGCGAAGAGCGCGACGACGATGACCAGCGCGACGCGAAGAAGCGCGACGACGATGACGACATCACCGAGCTCGCCTGGGGCGAGCTCGGCCTGCTCCCGGCCGTGGCCCAGGATCGGCTCACCGGCCAGGTGCGCATGGTGGCCTGGGTCTCGCGCGAGGCGCTCGCCGAGACGCTGCGCAGCGGGCGCGCCACCTTCTTCAGCCGCTCGCGCCAGGCGCTCTGGACGAAGGGCGAGGACAGCGGCAACACCCTCGCCGTGCACACCGTGTGGGCCGACTGCGACGCCGACACCCTCCTCTACCTGGTGGAGCCCGCAGGCCCGAGCTGCCACACCGGCCGCCCGAGCTGCTTCTTCCGCGCCGTGAACCCGGACGGCGCGCTCGCCGATCGACCCGCCGAGGCGGCGACGTTCCTGGAAGAGCTGGAAGAGACGGTGCGGGCACGCAAGCGCCTGGGCACCGCAGCCCGCAGCTACACCCGCAGCCTGCTCGACGCCGGGCCGGCGCACATCGGCGCCAAGCTGCGCGAGGAGGCCGACGAGCTGGCGCGGGCCGTGGAAGGCGAGGCCGAGGAGCGCGTCGCGGCCGAAGCGGCCGATGTGCTGTTCCACCTGATGGTCGCCCTGGCCGCGCGCGATGTCCCGTGGCGCCGCGTGCTCGAGGTGCTCGCGGCGCGCAGCGGCGTCAGCGGCCACGACGAGAAGACGGCGCGCGGCCGCTGACGGAGCCGCTGCCCGCCACCGGGCGGAGCGTGGCGACGCTTCCCCGCGACGCGCACCGGGCGATAGACTGCGGTCATGTTCCGCGAGCCGCCGCGCGTGGAGCTCGGCCCCCTCGACATCGGCCTGGTCGGGTGCGTGCGCCGCGCGGTCGCGCGGCTGCCGCGCGGGGGCCGCGTGCGTGGCAGGCGGCCGGTGACCTGGGCGCCGTGCACGGTGGGTGCGATCGGCAGCGGTGGACTGTGCGCATCGGCCGCGGCGGCGTTCGTGACCAGCACCTCGGGCTGGCAGCCGGAGGCAGGCACGGCGCGCGCGCTGGTCATGGCGCTGGTGCTCTGCGCCGGGCTGTCGCTGGCGCTCCTGCTGCGCGCGCTCGATGACCTGCGCCGGGAGCAGCTCGGGGACGCCATGCGGCGCCAGCAGCACGGCGATGACCCGCGCGAGGACCTCGGGGACAAGTTGCAGCGAGAGCTGCCGGGCGGCCTGCCAGGGGACCGATCCGGCAGCCGCGGCACCGCGACCCGGGTGCTGCGGGGCGAGGTGGTCGGTAGGGCCGCCCGCCGCATCCTGGGCCGCATCGCCCGCCTCGCCAACCTGGCCGAGAAGAGCCCGCACCAGTTCGGTCCGCGCCGCGTGACCGCGCTGCGGCGGGCCATCGCCGCCGTGCGCGACCCGGACGTCTCGCCGTGGATCCCGAGCGACCTGCTGGGGCGCGCCGAGCTGCTCCTGGCGCGCGCCGTCGCGCTCCAGGCCGGGCAGCGCTGGGTGCGTGACCCCGAGCAGCGCGCCGACGTCGGCGATCTCCTGCGCCGGGCCGCGCGCCACCTCGACGACCCGCGCAGCGCCGACGCCGATCTCGACGCCATGGGCGAGAAGCGCGAGCACCGCACCCGCCGGCGCGCCGGTGGCGCGTACGCGCCCTCGGCCTGACGTCGAGCCATCGCCTCTGCTGCCGCCCGGGCACCGTCCGGTGGGGCCCGGAGCGTCGCCTTCGCGGAGATCGGCCCCGGCGGTGTAGGCTCGCCGCGTGCAGCGGCGGCTCGGTGCGGTCTCGGCTCTACGCCGCGCCGCCTCCGCGCTGGTGGCGGCTTCGCTGGCGCTCGGGCCACGCGCACACGCGCAGCCGGCGGGCGCCGACCCGTACGACGAGCCCGAGCGCGTTCCGCGGCCGGCCACGCCGACGGCGCCGACCGCGACCACGCCCGCGCCCGCGACCCCGCCCGCAACCCCGCCCCCGTCCGCGGCGACCCCACCGCTGGCGACGAAGCCGCCGCCGCCCGTGGCGACGCCGCCGCCCGAGGGCCTCGGCACCGACAGCGGCGGCGCGGCGCGCTCGCGCCGCTACCGGGTCCGCTACGCGCTCGAGGGCATCGAGCTGCGCGGAAACGAGCGCACCGCCGACCGCGTCATCCTGCGCTACGTGAAGTTCCGCGCCGGCGACGTGCTGGACGTCGACGACCCCGAGATCGAGCTCACCAAGTACCGGCTGCTGGGCACCGGCTTCTTCGCCTCGGTACAGCTCTCCCTGCGCAAGGGGTCGCGGCGGGGCGCGGCCGTGCTGGTCATCGACGTCGTCGAACGCAACACCTTCGTCGTCCAGAACCTGGCCATCGGCGTGGCCGCCGACGAGGACAGGGCCGGCAACTCCGAGCCGCTCTCGGCCTACCTCGGGCTGCAGGTCGCGGAGACCAACCTGGCCGGCACCGGCATCACCCTGGGGGCGGGCATCGGTCTGGCCGCCGATCAGCTGGCGCTGCGCACCTGGTTCGTCGATCCGGCGTTCATCGGGTCGAGCAGGTCGGCGCGCGCCTCGCTCCTCTACAGCGATGCGCGCGACTTCTTCGGCAACCGCTCGGTGATCTTCGAGGCACCCGATCTGTTGCAGCGCGAGGTCACCGACTACGCCGTGGTCGCCTACAAGCGCTTCGGCGGCAGCATCGGTGTGGGGCGCGACCTGGGCGTGGCCTCGGAGCTGCAGCTCGAATACGGGCTGGAGCAGGTCGACGCGCTGGTCCCCACCGCCGCTTCGCACCTGCGCGGCAACGCCGACGACGATGGGCGCGACGTGGGCGCACGCGAGCCCATCGACTTCGACATCTTGCCCGGCAAGAGCGTGCTGTCCACGCTGCGCGCCACGCTCAACTACGACTCGCGCGACGTCCCCTTCCTCACCAAGAAGGGCACCCGGGCCAGCGCGTCGCTGACCCTGGGTGTGCCGCCGCTGGGAAGCTCCTACGGCTACCAGCGCGTCGAGCTGTCCTGGCAGCGCTGGTGGCAGCTGCCCTGGAAGCACGTGGTGCGGGCGGAGGCCTTCGCTGGAGGCATCGGCGGCGACGCGCCGTTCTTCGAGAAGTTCTACGTCGGCGACTTCACCTACCTGTTGCCCGATCGCATCCTCGGGCTCGCGCCGGACCGCCGCCAGCCGCCGAACTTCCTGGGCACGGACATCGTCGAGGTGCGCTACGGCGACTTCGCCGGCAAGATCGAGGGCGAGTATCGAATTCCGCTCTACACCGGCAAGAGCGGCGTCTACGGCATCGATCTCTTCACCGCCGTCGGCCTCTACGCCGTGGCCGGCAAGCGCGAGCTCACCGACCCACCGGCGGGCTACGACGGCTTCGCGCGCCTCCCCATCGACCTGTCCTACAACCTCGGGCTGCGCGTCGACACCAGCCTGGGCGGGCTGACGCTGGCCTTCTCCAATCTGCTCGGCCTCATCCCCGCCAGCCGGGGCGAGCGCAAGTGATGGCGCGGCGAGGCGCCGCCATGGGGTTGGTCGCCGCGACGCTCGCGCTGGGCGTGGCCAGCCAGGCCCACGCGCAGCAAGCGCCGAAGACGCCCACCTCGCTGCCGCAGCGCGGCGGGACGGTGGCGCTGGAGGCGGGCGTGGTGCGCCTCTCCACCAGCTGGCGCGACGTGGTGGACGCGGAGATCACCCGCAAGCTGATGAGCGGCCTGCCCACGGTGATCACCATGCGCGGCTACGTCTTCCGCGAGGGCGGCGGCGACCCGGTGGCGCTCTCCGCCAAGAGCTGCCGCATCGTCTACGACCTCTGGGACGAGATCTTCCGCATCCAGCTCTCGCAGCGCGGTGGGCCGAGCGACGCAGTGGCAGTCAACGTGGAGGGCGTACTTCGTAACTGTGGAGAGGCGCGCCGCCTGCCGCTCGTCGAGCGGGCGCTGCTCAAGGACAACACCCGCTACTTCGTGGCGGTGCTGGTGGAGGTGAACCCGGTGTCCG
This sequence comes from Polyangiaceae bacterium, assembly GCA_037720395.1. Classification (GTDB taxonomy): domain Bacteria; phylum Myxococcota_A; class Polyangia; order Polyangiales; family Polyangiaceae; genus JBBJMR01. The sequence goes on along the minus strand of JBBJMR010000129.1, from coordinate 12,794 downwards.
CGGAGATGCTGGACCGCATCAAGCGCTGGGTGACGCGCCCCAACGGCAGCGGGGCCATCGGTCCCGGCGACTCGCTGTTCGGATCGTTCGTGGGTCTGTTCGTGACCCGCGTCGGCGACGCTGACCGCAAGCTCGCCTTCCGAACGGTGCTCTTCTTGCCGCCGAACCCTCCTCCTCCTCCCCCTCCCCCGCCGAAGAAGGGCTGACCCCGTGCGCTACCTGCCCATCGAGCTCGACGTCCGCGGCCGCGAGGCCCTGGTCATCGGTGACCACGGCGAGGCCGAGGCGAAGGTGACGCGGCTGCTCGCGGCCGGCGCACGGGTGACCTGGCTCGCTGCCAACGCCGACGAGGCGCGGGCGTCGAGCCTGCGCGCGGCGGCCGCCGCCAGCGCGGGCACCGAGGCCGGCGTCCTGGTGATGGACGCACGCGCCGCGCGCGAGGAGGACCTGGCGCGCGCGTGGATCGTCTTCATCGACGGCGACGATGCGCTGGCCGCCCAGGTGCGCGCCGGACCACACGCCGACCGACTGCTGCTGTGCGCGCTCGATCGGCCCGAGCACTCGACGTTCGCCAACCCGGCCGTGGCCCACGTGCACGGCTTGACCGTGGCCGTGGGCTCGGGCGGCGTCAGCCCGGGGACGGTGCGGGAGATCCGCCGCGGGCTGGAGCGGGCCTTCGACGGCGAGCGCTTCGGGCGCTGGATGGCGACCCTGGCGACGTTGCGCGCGTCGCTGCCGCGCGGTGAGCGCAGCGAGCGCATGCGCGAGGCGCTGCGCGGGTTCTCGGTCGACGTCGCCGTGCGCTACCCGCCATGGTTCGAGGGCGGCGCAGGCGCGCCCGGCGGCGCGACCGACGGCGTCGGGGACGCCCCGAGCGCCGCGGCCGGCGCGGCGCCGCGGCCGGCGCGGGCGCCGCGGCCGGCGCGACGCGGCCGCTCGACGCGCGCTACGCGCACACCAACTTGATCGCGCACGACTGGCGCCGCATGGTCGACTTCTACGTGCGGGTCTTCGGCTGCCAGCCCCTGGACCCGGAGCGCGACCTCTCCGGTGCCTGGCTGGAGGACGGCACCGGCGTGCGTGGCGCCCACATCCGGGGGCGCCACCTGCGCATGCCCGGCCACGGCGACGAGGGGCCGACCCTGGAGGTCTTCGGCTACGACGAGGTGCTGCCGCAAGCGCCACCGGCGGCGAACCGGGCGGGCTTCGCCCACCTGGCCTTCGCCGTGCCCGATGTGGCGGCGGCGCTGCGTGCGGTGGTCGACGCCGGTGGGTCGGCGCAGGGCGCGGTGGTCAGCCACGAGGTGCCAGGCGCGGGCGTGCTGACCTTCACCTACGCGGCCGACCCCGAGAGCAACCTGATCGAGCTGCAGCACTGGGCGCCGGCGGTGGCGCCGGGCGGCCGAGATCTTCCGGACGCGGCGGCAGCGCGGTGACTACCCACCGGCGCGAGGTTTCACCGCCGCCAGCGGCGCCGTGTGACACCGCCGCCAGCGCCGCCGTCTGACACCGCCGGGAAGCGCGCGCCGACGGGCCGCGTCGACCGCCGAGCGGCAAGGGCCGACCCGTCCCATCGCTTCGATTCACGTGGCGACGAACTTGGCGCGATCGATCGCCAGGCTCGACGGCATCAACTCCCGATGCGCGTCCTTCGAGCTCTTCCTCCCTCCTCTGCCTGGCCGCTGTGCGCGCTCGTCGCCGTCGCGCCCGGGTGCGACTGTGGCTCCGACGACGGCCCCACGGCGCAAGGCGCGGGCGCAGCGGGCAGCGGTGGCACAGGCACAGGCGCAGGTGGCGCGGGCGGTGGCGGTCTGGGGTGCGGGCGGGGCGGGTGGCGCCGTGCCGCCGCTGCCGTGCACGCCCGACGCGCTGCCCGGGGCCCTCGCCGACGCGCGCTGGGACACGCGCTTCACCGTGGCCGGCGTCGCTGGCCCCGACGGCGACGCGCCGCACGTCGCCGACTTCGCGCGCGACCTCGACGGGACCGTGCTCGCCACCGGGCGCTTCCGATGGCTCGGCGCCGAGCGCGTGGAGCCGCTGCTCCGCGCCGCGCCGGGACAGGCCTCGGCCGGTGTCTGGGCGCCGGCGCGCGACACCTGGGAGATCGCGCCGCCGGAGTTCGGCGGCTTCTCGTCGGTGGCGGTGGGACCGGCCGGCGAGCTGGCGCTGGCCACCACCGGGCTCTCGCCGCAGATCTGGATCGACAGCGGAGCGGGCCTGCAGGCCATCGCCCAGCTGAACGCCGCATCGGACGCCTTCGACTACGTCCGATCGATGGCCTGGTACGACGGCGCCCTCTGGGTCGCAGGGTGGTTCACGCTGACCAACGGCGTCTCCAACCTCGCCGTCTGGGATGGCGTGGAGTGGACGCAGGCGCCGAACGGGATCATCGACGGCCCGGTCTACGATCTGCTCGTCGACGGCCAGACGACGCTGGTGGCCGCCGGCACGCTCTGGCGCGGCGAGTTCCCTCCGCAGGAGCGGATGGTGCTGCGCTTCGACGGGACGCGCTTCGACTGGCTCGCCGGGGGCGTGGCCGCGAACTTCGTCAGCGACGCGGCGGTCACTGCCGAGGGGCTGTGGTTCGCGGGCGCCATCGCCGAGACCGGCGTGGGGGCAGACCGTGTCTCCACGGTGGGCATCGCGCGCCTGGGCTGGCCGCGCTGAGCGGCTCGACCGCGCGGGCCTCGGGCGTCAGACGTCGGCGCCGACCGGCGGCGGCTCGACCACGCCGCGGCGCTGGAGGCGACGCCCGAGCATGAGCAGCGCCTCCTGGTGATGGCGGCGCACGGTGGACGCGCCGGCGCCGAGGTGGGCGGCGATCTCGTCGAACGGGCGGCCCTCGAAGTAGCGCAGCTCGATCAGGCGCCGCTCTCGCTCGGGCATGTCGCGCAGCGCCTCGCGCAGCACCGCGATGGCGCGGGCGTGCAGCTCGCGCGCGGCGATGTCCTCCTCGGGGCTCTGCGACATGGCGCCGACCGCGAAGCCGCAGAAGGCCGCCGCCGCCACCGAGTCGCCGATCTCCTGCACCTGGCGGCGCTGGTCGTCGTCGGTGTCGGCGAGCACGTCGCCCTCGTCACGCACCTCGGCCACGACGGTGTGCACCGCGCGCGTCGCCGACTCCCAGCCGATGAGGCGGTGCCGCCGGGCGGCGTGGCAGGCCTTGATCATCTGGAAATGGACGTGCTGCCAGGCGTAGCCGTCGAAGGCCACCCCGCGTGAGGGGTCGAAGCGCGAGGCCAGACGCACCAGGGCCAGCTGGCCGATGGCCACCAGCTCGTCGAGGTCGAGCTCGCGGTAGCGGCCGCGCACCTTGCGCGCGATCTGCGGCACGATGGCGCTCTCGGCCACCAGGCGCTGCTGCTCGGCGTCGAGCTGACTGTGCGGCGCCTTCCAGTCGACCTCCTCGGTCACCGCGCTCCCTCGCCGCGCGCCCTCCCCGGCACCACGCCGACCGGCGCCACGGCGTCGCGCGGTCGCTCACCGCTCCGCTCCACCGGCCCGCGCTGGCGGGTGCGCGAGACGAGCACCGTGGCCACCGGGTGGGTGGCGAGGACGTCGCCGACCAGCGCTTGCATCTCGGCGAAGGCGTCGGGAGGAAGCAGCTCGCGGTAGGCTGCCGTCGCGCGCTGCACCTCGGCGTCGACCACTGCGTCGGAGGCCTCGGCGGGCGAAGGGGGCGAGGACGACGGGTTCTGGCTCAAGGAGGCTCCTCCCCGCGCCCAGGGGCGCAGCGCTGTTGGGGATATCTTCCGCCAGCGGGAGGGCAGCGCTCGCGAAAATGCGCAGCAGCGCCTGGGCCGCGGTAGCGCGCGCTCCGGGCAGGCGGCGGCACCCGGAAATCCGGGGAATTCGACCCGGCCGACCGGGAGCGCGGCTTGACCGAGGAGGGGAGATTCGCTCGGATCGAGCGCAGATGGGCGGCGGCGAGTTCATGGAGGGCGGTCGCTATCGCAGCTACCGCCTTCTCAAGCGTCTCGGTGAGGGCGGCATGGGCGCCGTCTGGCTGGCGGAGCACGTCCACACCGAGCACCGCATCGCCATCAAGCTCATGGTGCCGCCGAGCCTGCAGGGCACGGACCTGGACGCGGGGCGTTACCTGGCGCGCTTCAAGCGCGAGGCGACGATCATGACCCGCTTCAACCACCCCAACGTGCCGGCCATCTACGACATGGACGTCGGCGACGACGGGCGCGGCGTCATCCAGATGGAGTACCTGGACGGGCGCGACTTCCGCTACGTGCTCGACTCGCTGCGCGGCTCCGGCAAACCGTGCAGCGTCATCGACGCCCTCTACATCGGCGTGGAGGTGGCCAAGCCCATGCAGATCGCGCACGGGATGGGCATCGTGCACCGCGACCTCAAGCCGGAGAACATCTTCCTCTGCCGCGGCAAGCAGCCGGAGGGCAAGGGGCAGGTGCGCGTCCTCGACTTCGGCATCGCGCACTACAACAGCGCGCATCGCATCACCCGCCAGAGCAACGTCCTGGGGACGGTCCTCTACACGCCGCCCGAGGTGCTGCTCTGTCACGACGACGAGACCGACGGGCGCGCCGACATCTACGCGCTCGGCGTGGTCCTCTGGGAGGCGCTGGCCGGGCGGCACCCGCACGTCGACGACCGCGCGCGCATCCCCGACAACCAGGTGCTCGGGCGGCGGGTGATCGAGGACGAGGTGCCGGCGCTGAACGAGGTGCGCGCCGACGTTCCGGCGGACCTCGCGCGCTTCGTGGGTCGCATGCTGGCCAAGGAGCCCGGGCAGCGGGTGCCGGACATGGAGAGCGTGCAGCGCGAGCTGTCCCGGCTGCTCGTCGAGCTGCAGCGCCAGGTCGGCGGGCAGACGATGTTCACCCGCGCCGGGGTGACGCTGCTCGAGCGCGCCGCCGTCACGCCTCTGCTGGCCTCGAACGGGTTCGTCTCGCCGGAGCGCACCACCCCCATGCCGCGCAGCGCGCGCGCTCCGGGGGCACCGCTGTCCTCCGAGCTGGAGCGGCTGGCGGCCCTGCCGGCGAGCCCCGAGCGCACGCGCGGCATCGAGCACGTCCTGATGACGCACGACGACGCGGCCATGCGCGCGCGCGCGGTGCAGCTGCTCGCCGAGGTCGGCGACGACGCCGTGCTGCCGACGCTGGCGTTCGCCGCGCTGTGGGAGCGCGAGCGCAGCCAGGCCGTGCTCGAGGCCATCGACGCCGCGCTGTCCGCGCGCATCCCCGCACTGCACCCGACACGTTCCTCGCCGCAGGCGCTGGCGCTCGACCCGACGCTGGCCCCGGCGCCCGTCCATCGCGTGCTCGACGTCCTCTACTGGCTCGAGGGCAGCGCCGTGCCCGAGCTCGGGTCGATGCTCGAGCGCACCCTGGACGTCCACCCGTTCGCGACCATCCGCTACGCCGCCGCCGACGCGCTGCGACGTGACCCGCGGCTGCAGACGGGCACGAGAAGCTGGCGCAGGCGTTCCTGCTCGAGCCGTCGGCGCCGGTGCAGAGGTGATCGAGCAGGCCAACGCCGCGCGCCTGGCCTGGGCTGCGCAGAGCGCACGCGCCACGGGCGACCCGGGTACGGCCGGAAGCAGCGTGCCGCCGCCGGCGACGAGCAGCGCGCTGCCGGCCACGACGAGCAGCGCGCCGTCGGCGCGACGAGCAGCGCGCCGTCGGCCGCGACGAGCAGCGCGCCGTCGCCGCGACGAGCAGCGCGCCATCGACCGCAACGAGCAGCGCGCCATCGCCCGCGACGTCGAGCGCGCCACCCGCGACGCTGCGCGGCGCGGACCACCCTGATGCTGCACGGCGCAGTCCGCTGCGCCTCCCGACGACGTGCGCCTGGTGCGGCTCGCCGAGATCGCCATGGTCAGCCCGTCGGAGGAGGCGCGCGCCACGGCGGTGCGCGCCTTCGTCGCCGCGGAGACCACGACGCGCGGCTGGCCCTCATCAGCGCCGCGCTGTGCGAGCTGGAGGTGAGCCTGCCGCTGCGCGCGGTCGTCGACGCCGGCCTCTCGAGCCTGGCGCACGAGCTCGGCGGGGCCGCGCCCGGCGGCCAAGAGCGGATGGCGCGGCTGACACGCCTCTCGCACTTGGCCAATGCGCTGGAACGGGGCTACGACGGCCGCGGCGAGCAGCTCTTCGTGCTCGATGCCTTCGGTGTATCCATGGTGAACCATCCCTTCGTCGAGCTGCGCAGCCTCGCCGCGCAGGCCCTGGCGCGCATCGGCGACACGCGCTGCCTGCCCATGCTGGAGAGAGCGCGCGCAGCCGAGACGGATCGCCACGTCCGCCGCTACGTCGAGGAGGCGCGGGCGGCGATCGTGGGGCGCGCCGAGCGCAGCCTGCATGCCGGCGCGGCCGTCCAGGGGATGGATGGCCGCAGGGTGTGGATGGCCATTGCCCTGGGCATGGTCGTTGCCGTGCTCGGGGTCCTGGGCTGGATGCTGATGCGTGGGCAGCGCCCGGCGGAGATCCCGGGCGGCCCGGCGCAGAGAAAGGCGAGCGCTGCACGGAGCGCGCCGGAAGTAGATCTGCGACGGGGGCCCTGTCCTGCCGGAGAAGGTCGAGGCGACGCGTGAGCGACGACGAGCTGAGGACGCTGCTGCCGGGGGACGAGGACGTCGAGCGGGCGCTGGATCTCGGCGACCACGAGCGCGCCAAGCGCGCCATCATGGGCGACCCGCACGTGCGCGGCACGCTGGCCGAGCTCCGGGACGAGCTGCGCGCCGGGGAGAGCCCGTTCCGCTACCGCCCGGACGCGCCGCGAAGCGATCCCCCGGAGGCGCTCGGGCCGGAGTCGAAGCGCGAGCGCGACACCGTCCGTGGTCTCGGCAACCCCGCCTCGCAGTCCACGCCGCCACCGCCGATGGTCGCCGCGGGCGCGCCGCCGACGCCGCCGCCGCCGCCGCCAGACGAGTCACCGCCGAGCTCGAGCGAGTGGTCGCCCGACGAGGTGCCCACGCGCGCCGACATCACCGTCGGCGGGCGCACGGCGCGGCTCGAGGCGGCGGACGCGCCGCCCTCCTCGCGATCCGCGCCGATGGTCCCGGCGGCTGGAGCGCACCTCGACGAGCGCTCGTACGAGCTCGCCACCATCGACGCGGACGCCTCGCACGGCGCTAAGTCGCCGGACCCGCGCCGCGAGCTCGAGACGGCAGTCGCATCGCCGCTCGCCACGGGTGCGGTCGCGTCCACCTTGCTGCCGGACGTGCGGGCGCGCACGGCCGACGCCGCCCGCGCCAGCGCCGCGGCCACGGACGCCGCCGAGGATGGCGAGCGCGAGATCACCGGCGCCGGCGCCAGCTCGACCAGCCCGTGGGTGGCCCCCGTGCCCGACGCGGCGGAGCTCACGCCCGCCGCCCGCAATGCGCTCGACGAAAAGGACACCATCCGCAATCTGACGGCGCCCACCGGGCGCGGCCTGGGGGCACTGGTGGCCGGCGCCTGCGTGGCCTGCGCCTTCGTGGCCGTGCTCGCCCTGGTGACGACGCGCGAGGGCACCGTGGCGACCGCGCGCACCGGGTTGGCCCTGCGGCGCGCGCCCGCGCTGCAGCCTCGCCGGAGCTCACCGAGACGCCGCCGGCGCGCAGCCACCGCCGCGGTCGAGCCTCCACAGGAGCGGTCTCCCGAGCGAAACCCGCCGCGCCGACGGCACCGCCGCGCAGCCTGCGGCAGCCTCCTCGGCCACCCCGCCCGAGGAGCACACGCCGCCCGCGCCTCGCGCGGAGCCACGGCCGGCGGCCAGCACGGATCGCTGGTTCTAGACCCACCTCACACCGCACCCGCGCACGGACGTCGATGATCCGGTTCCTTCGCTCCGCTTCCTGTGGCCTCCTCGTTTGCACCGCCGCCCTCGGCGCATCGGCGCAGCCAGCGTCCGCGCAGCCCACTCCGCCACAGCCCGCGCCCCAGGCGTCCGCCGATCCGGCGGCGACCGCGCCGATGCCCGCGAGCAACGTCGACGCCTCGCCGGAGGCGCTCGAGGCAGCGAAGCTGTTCCACCAGGGGTCGGCGGCGTACGACGCCGGCCGCTTCGAGGAAGCCCTGCGCTCCTGGCGCGCGGCGTGGGACCTGCACCGGACATTCGACATCGCCGGCAACCTCGCCCAGGTCGAGCTCAAGCTGGGCAAGCGGCGCGGCGCGGCCGAGCACCTGACCTACGCGCTGCGCAACTTCCCGCCCTCGGCCAAGGCCACGGTGCGCGCAGAGATGGAGGCGCGGCTCGATGCGCTCAAGAAGGACATCCCCAGCGTGCGGGTGCGCGTCAACGTGCCCGAGGCCGAGGTCCTGGTCGACGGGCAGGTGGTGGGGCGCGCACCGCTGAGCGACGCGCTCTACGTCGAGCCCGGCAAGCACCTCATCGCCGCGCGGCACGCGGGGCACACCGAGGCGCAGCAGGAGGTCGAGCTGGCGCCCGGCAACACGCAGGACGTGGAGCTGACGCTGGCCGCGGCGCCGCTGGAACAGCCCGCCACACCGGCGGACGGCGGCGCTCCGCGCCTGAACACCGGCCTGCTCGTGGGCGGCATCGCCCTGGCGGCGGCGGGTCTGGCGACCGGCATCGTGGGGACGGTGGTGTCGTCCGGCGCAGCCAGCGACGAGGCGGACCTGCAGGGGCCGCTCGACGCGCAGGGCATCAGCTCCTGCTTGATGCCCGCCAACCAGCTGGCGTGCACCGACCGCGACGACGCGCGCGACCGCAAGCGGACGTTTCGCGGGGTGGGCATCGCCGGCTTCGTGGTCGGCGGCGCGGCGGCCATCGCCACCGTGGTCTACGTGGCGACACGACCGACGTCCCGCGTTGTCACCGAGGGCAGGCAAGTAACCCCGAACGCCTGGCTGGGCCCACGCGGTGGCGCGCTGGGTGTGAGCGGGCGCTTCTGAATGGCGCCGCGCTCCTTCGCGCTGGCCTGGCGGCACGGTGAGCTCGAGGGAGCGCTGGCGTCTCTCGCGCGCGCCGCCTCGATGAGGCCCTCGTCGCCGTCGCTGGTTTGCCTGGACGATACCGGAACGGAGAACGCTCGATGATTGGCCGCCGAACTGCCTGGACGCTGACCGCGACGCTCGTCGCCTTGCTGCCGGTGGCTGCGTGCGGCGGCTCGGAGAACTGCGCCGAGGACAACCGCTGCCCCACCGCCGGGAGCGGCGGCAGCGGGGCGAGTGGGGCCGGCGGCGACGGCGCCCAGGGCGGCCAGGGCGGGACCGGAGGCTCGCTGCCGGCAGGCTGCGAGGCGTCACCGATCGAGGACGGCTCGGTGATCAAGGACGAGTGCGGCGTGTTCGTCAGCGTCACCGCGGCCGCTGGGGGCGATGGGTCCCAGGCCAAGCCCTTCCGGACCCTCGGCGAGGGCGTGGCCAAGGCGGGGGCGAAGCGGATCTATGTCTGCGGCGCGCAGACGTTCGAGGAGGCCGTGGAGCTCGATGGGGACGAGCTCGTCGGCGGGCTGCGCTGCGAGGACGGGAGCTGGGCCTACGAGGGCGGCGAGGCGGCGAAGCGGACCCTCCTGGCGCCGGCGGACAGCGGCACCATCGCGCTGCGCATCAACGGCGGCGGGGCGACGGTGGCCGGCCTGTCGGTGCTCGCGCCGGAGGGAAGCACGCCCGGGGATTCGTCGATCGCCGTGCTCGTCGATGGCGGGGCGGCGAAGATCACGGACTGCGACCTCGAGGCGCAGGACACCGCCGATGGCGCCGAGGGAGAGGCGCCGACGGGCACCGGCGATCCGGGCATCGAAGGTGACAAGGGCGTCGACGGGATGTGCATGACGGCCGGGAACCTCGGTGGCTCCGGCGGCGAGAAGACATGTGATGCAATGGACGTCAGCGGCGGCCCGGGAGGCGGCGGAACGAACGGGTCGACCGGCGCGCCCGGTGGCCCCGGAAGTGGCACGCCGGGACCGCCGCCCGATGACGGAGCTGCGGGGTCCGGGCAGTCCGCGGCTGCCTGCGGCGTCGGACACACGGGCGGCCCAGGTGGAAACGGCAGCGCAGGCACCGGGGCCGCGGGCATCGGCACGCTGTCCAGCGAGGGGTTCCTCGCGTCCCCGGCCACGGATGGCGCCGGCCCGGGGTTGCCGGGCCAAGGCGGAGGAGGCGGTGGCGGTGCCAAGGAGTGCGGTAGCGACACCACCAAGGCCGGTCCCAGCGGCGGGGGAGGTGGCTCCGGCGGCTGCGGCGGCGCGCGCGGCAAGGCCGGACAATCGGCCGGCTCGAGCATCGGCCTGGTCAGCGCCAGCGGGACCGTCACGCTGACGCGTGTCACCATCACCACCGGCACGGCCGGCAAAGGTGGCAACGGCGGCGACGGCCAGGAGGGCGGCAATGGAGGTCAGCCCGGCCCTGCCGGCGCGAGCGGCGCATGCCCCGGCGGCATCGGCGGCAAGGGCGGCAACGGCGGCCCCGGTGGCGGCGGCCACGGAGGCCACTCGCTGGCCATTGCCTGGCAGGGCGCCTCGCCGTCGTTGAACGACGCCACGCTCACCGCCGGCAACGCGGGCGACGGTGGCATCGGCGGCGACGGCGACACCACCGAGACGGTGATCGGCGGCAACGGGCAGGGCTGCAAGACGCTCGACTTCGGCAGCAACACCTGCGTGAACGACTGAGCGTCTCTCTCTGTCCGTGCCGGCCGACGATCGCCGCCCGGCGGTCCACCGGCCCACGGCGGATCGAGCCCCGCTGCGCCCCCGCTTTGACCATCGCGCCACGGCCACCGGGTGGTGTACCCATCGGGAATGCAGGAATCTGCCCTGATCTCCGTGGCGCTGCCGCTGGCGCTGGGCATCATCATGCTCGGCCTCGGCCTGAGCCTGACCATCGCCGACTTCAAGCGGGTGGTCGTGTTCCCGCGCGCGGTGGTCATCGGGCTGGTCTGCCAGATGCTGCTCCTGCCGGTGGTCTGCTTCTTCGTGGCGCGTGGGATGGGGCTGCCGCCCGAGCTGGCGGTGGGGCTGATGCTGCTCTCCGCCTCGCCCGGCGGCGCGACGGCGAACCTCTTCAGCCACCTGGCCAAGGGAGATGTGGCCCTGAACATCACCCTCACCGCGGTGAACAGCGTGCTCTCGCTCTTCACCATGCCCTTCATCGTCAACTTCGCGCTCGAGCATTTCATGGGCGAGGGCAAGGTCATCCCGCTGCAGTTCACCAAGGTGGTGCAGGTGTTCGTGGTCGTGCTCGGGCCGGTGGCCATCGGCATGCTGGTGCGGCGTTACCGGCCCGGCGCCGCCACCAAGCTGGAGAAGCCGGTGCGCATCCTCTCCGCCGTCTTCCTCCTGCTCATCGTGGCCGCCTCGGTGGCCCGCGAGCGCGCCCACATCGTCGAGTTCTTCCGCCAGGTCGGCCTGGCAGCGCTGGTCTTCAACCTGGTGAGCATGGCGGTCGGCTACCTGCTGCCGCTGGCGGCGCGTCTGCCGAAGCGCCAGGCGATCGCCATCGGCATGGAGATCGGGATCCACAACGGCACGCTGGCCATCGCCATCGCTGGGCTGCTGGGCAGCTCGGTGATGGCCATCCCACCGGCCATCTACAGCCTGATCATGTTCTTCACCGCGGCGGCGTTCGGCACCCTCGTTGCGCGCGGAGTCCATGCCGAGCCCGCGGGCGCGGTGCCGGCGCGCACCGCCGGCGACGGCGACGGGCCTCCGCCGGCAGCAGCGTGACGGGCCGCCGACGTCGCACCCCGCCGCCCCCTGGCCGGACCACCGCGCGCGGCGCGACGGGGTAGCATCGCCCGGTGCCCAGCAAGGACCCGGCCGCACACGGCGGGAGTGGCCCGCCGATGCTCGGGCGCACCATCGCCGAGCGCTACCGGCTCATCTCGCACCTCGGCAGCGGCGGGATGGCCACCGTCTACCTGGCGCGGCACGCGCTCATCGAGCGCCTGAGCGCGATCAAGATCCTGCACGGCGACCTGGGGCGAAGCGACGTCGCCAAGCAGCGCTTCCTGCGCGAAGCGCGCGCCGTCAACCGCATCAACCACCCGAACATCGTCGAGATCACCGACTTCGGCGCGGGCGAGGGGCTGGTGTGGCGGGTGAGGGAGTACGTGCCCGGCGAGTCGCTGGCGCGTGTCCTCGGGCGCGGGCCGCTCGGGTGGAGGCGCGCCGCCGGCATGGGCGTAGCGCTGGCCAGCGCGCTCGGGCGCGCGCACCAGATGGGCGTCATCCACCGCGACCTCAAGCCCGGCAACGTCCTGGTCGTGCCACGGCGCGGCGGCGAGGAGATGTTCAAGCTCGGCGACTTCGGTGTGGCCAAGCTGAGCGGAGCCGACACGCTCACCGGGACCCTCGTCGCGCTGGGCACACCGGGGTACCTGGCCCCCGAGTACCAGGAGTTCGGGAGCTTCGACGGGCGCAGCGATCTGTTCTCGCTGGGTGTCCTCCTCTACAAGGCAGCCAGCGGAGCGTTGCCCTTCGCCGCGCCCGCCTCCGGTGAGCGGATGGCCGAGACCCCGCCCCCGCCGCTGCGCGACACCGACCCGGCGGTGCCGAGCTTCTTCGACGACGTGCTGGCGACCTTGCTGGCGCGCGATCCCGACGACCGACCGCGCGACGGCTTCGAGGTGGTGGAGATGCTGGAGCGCGCGCTGGCGGCGCCCGGCGCCCTCTCGCCGCGCCTGCCGGCGCTGGGCGCCACACCCCCGCCGCTGCCGCCCCCGCCCACGCCTTCGCCTGGCATCCCGCCGCCGCAGACCGTGGCGCCTGCGATCCGCGGAGCGCGCTCCGCCGAGGAGACGCCGCTGCCCTGGCGACAGAGGCGCGGGCCGCACCTGACCACGACGCCGTTCGAGCGCATCGCGCCGGCCTGCGTGCGCGC
>JBBJMR010000128.1:0-23214 GCA_037720395.1 Polyangiaceae bacterium | reverse complement strand
CGCAGCTCTCCGGCGGGCAGCGGCAGCGCGTGGCGCTGGCCCGCGCGCTGGCGCCGCGCCCGAGCATGCTCTTGCTCGACGAGCCCTTCGGTGCCCTGGACGCCAAGGTGCGCGTCGAGCTGCGCGAGTGGATCCGCAAGCTCCACAAGGAGCGGGGCATCACCAGCGTCTTCGTCACCCACGACCAGGAGGAGGCCATGGACCTCGCCGATCGGGTGGTGGTCCTGCATCACGGCCGCGTCGAGCAGATCGGCACCCCGGAGGAGATCTACGACCGGCCGGCCACCGAGTTCGTGGCCAGCTTCGTGGGCTCGATCAACGTGCTGCGCGGCGAGGTGAAGGCGGGGCGCGCCGCGCTCGGCGACCTGCAGGTCGAGGCACCACCCGGCACCGGCGATGGCGCCAGCGTGCGGGCCTTCGTCCGGCCCCACGACATCGAGCTCTCCCGCGACGCGCGCGAGTCGGGCGAGGTGGCCGCCTGCGGAGCCCAGCCGCCCGACGCCGGCGCCGAGGGGCAGGCCCCGGTGGCGGCGGCGCGCGTGGAGCGCGTGTCGCGCCTGGGTTGGATGGTGAAGGTCGAGCTGCGCCTGGCGGACGGCCAGCCGCTGGCAGTCGAGCTCACCAAGGACCGCGTGAGCGAGCTGGGCATCGGCGAGGGAGACCGCGTGCTCGTCAACCTGCGCGAGGCGAAGATCTTCGTGCAGGACTACGCCATCTAGTCCCAGGAGAGGGCCCGCGGCCCTCTCCCCCCGCAACAAGTTTCGCGGGGCCCCCACCTCGTGCTGCTCGAGCCCCATGAAACCAGGGCGAGCGGCTGGTCGCTGGTCTGCAGCCACGGCTCCTCTCACGCGGAAGCGGGCGCGGTTGCGCTATCTTCGGGGCGTGGCGGCCATCTTCGAGGACATCGCGGCGACCATCGGAAGGACCCCGCTGGTGCGGCTGCGTCGCATCGGCAAGGTCCTGGGCGCGTCACTGCTCGGCAAGGTCGAGTCGCGCAACCCGGGCGGCAGCATCAAGGACCGCATCGGCCTGGCGATGATCGAGGACGCCGAGAAGAACGGCCGCCTCGCGCCGGGCTCGGTGCTCATCGAGCCCACCAGCGGCAACACCGGCATCGCACTGGCCATGGTCGCCGCTGCCAAGGGCTACCGGCTGGTGTTGACCATGCCGGAGTCGATGAGCCCGGAGCGCGTCTCGCTGCTGCGGGCCTTCGGCGCCGAGGTGGTGCGCACGCCGGGCACGCTGATGCTCGAGGCCGTGGAGCGGGCGCGCAAGATGGTGCGCGAGACGCCCGGTGCGGTGATGCTCCAGCAGTTCGAGAACCCGGCCAACCCCGCCGCACACCGAGCCACCACCGGTCCGGAGATCTGGGAGGACACCGAGGGCACCGTGGACGCAGTGGTCTGCGGCGTGGGCACCGGCGGCACGATCACCGGTGCGGGCGAGTTCCTGAAGGAGAAGAAGCCGTCGGTGCGCATGGTCGCTGTGGAGCCCACGAACGCCGCGGCGCTCAGCGGTGGACGGGTGGGTCCGCATTTCATCCAGGGCATCGGCGCCGGCTTCGTCCCCAAGATCCTCCGCCGCGAGCTGATCGACGAAGTGCTCACCGTCACTGAGGACGACGCCTTCGCCTGCGCGCGGCGCCTCGCCTCCGAGGAGGGCATCCTCACCGGGATCTCCGCCGGCGCCGCGCTCTCCGCGGCGCTGGTGGTGGCCGGTCGCGCGGACATGAACGGCAAGGTGGTGGTGGTCATCCTGCCCGACGGCGGCGAGCGCTACGTGACCACGCCGCTGTTCCAGGAGATGTTCCGCGGTGCCAGCCCGAAGGGGTAGGGCGTTTGCCCGGATGGCGAGCAGGAAATGCGCCGGCGGAGACCGGCCGGATCCCGCCAAGGCGGCGGCGTCGTGATCCTGCTCGCCCCGCTTCCGACGAGCTTCCGACGAGCTTCCGAGGAGCTTCCGACGGATTGGAGATTTCGTGATCCTGCAGCGCCTGCCCGGCAACTAGTCACTGTGAGTCCAAAGCCGGGGCCCGTGCGTAAGACACAGGGCGTGCTACCAACGATGGTCATGCGTTCTCGAGGTGTGGGGGTGCTCGGGGCCGCGTGCCTCGCGCTGGCATCGAGCACGGGGTGCTCGGCCGTCGTGGGCGATCAGGAGATCGACACCATCTTCCGGGTCGCGCCCCAGTCCGACGGTTCGTTCTTCGGCTGGAGCGAGGTGAGCATCGACGAGGATCCGGACCAGGTGGACAGCGCCCGCATCGGCTGGGTCACCCTGCTCGCCGAGGATCCGCCGAACGCCGACCTGACCTTCATCCAGACGGTCACCGGCGAGTCGGTCACGCCGGAGGCGCGCACCACGCTGGCCAGCAAGACGCAGTTCCCGCCGGGCGAGGACGAGGTCCCGCTCGACATCGTCTACGGCGGCGACATCCGCGACTTCTTCGTCCCCACCGACGACCGCTACAAGATCCGTATCGAGTGGAAGGGCGCGACCGATCCGGCCTTCACCGCCTGGCCGGAGAACGGCTTCCGCATCCGGGTCACGGCGCTCATCGAGATCGACTGACACTCGCGGGGCGCGTGGCCTCGCGGGGGCTCGCGCTCGGCTGGCGTCAGCGCTGCGGCAGCGGCGCGTCGACGGCCAGCCCTTCCACCACCTCCGGCACCCGCGCCGAGATCCACCGGCTCACCTCGGCGTTGCTGCACAGCGACCGCGGTCGCATGCGGTCGACGTAGAGCGTGCCATCGAGGTGATCGACCTCGTGCTGGAGGATGCGTGCCGGCCATCCGGCGACGCGCCAGCGCAGGGGCTGGCCGTGCTCGTCGAGCCCGGTGACCTCGACCTCGCGGTGGCGCTCCACCAGCGCCATGTACCCGCTCACGCTCAGGCAACCCTCGAAGTGGGTGGCGGCCCGCGGCGGCGCGCCGTCGACGATGGCCCGCAACACGGGGTTGATGATCACCCGCAGGGGCAGCGGCACGCGCTCGCGATCGGCGAGCTCCTCGGGCGGCCGCCGCGCCATGTACTCGGGGCGGTCCTCGAGGACGATGAGGCGCAGCCCGAGGCCGATCTGCGGCGCGGCCAGGCCCACCCCGGGGGCGTCGCGCATCACCGCGACCATGGTCTCGACGAGCGCCTGCATCTCGTCGCTGCCGATGCGGGCCGGGTCGATCTCCTGAGCGCGGTGACGCAGCACCGGCTGGCCAGCCT
This sequence comes from Polyangiaceae bacterium, assembly GCA_037720395.1. GTDB lineage: Bacteria > Myxococcota_A > Polyangia > Polyangiales > Polyangiaceae > JBBJMR01. The sequence continues at coordinate 19,998 of JBBJMR010000128.1, read as the reverse complement.
GGACGATGGCGGGGAGCGTCATGCGGGGCATGGTAGCCACCCTTGCGCTCCGCGGATCGGTCGCTAGCATCGCGCGCCGGATGTCCCTGGTCCGCGCCCGCGTCGTCGCCCGCGCGGCGCTGCTCCTCGGTGCAGCCGCCGCGGCCGCCTGCCGCGACGGAGAGCCGGGCCAGCCGGGCACGTTCGCAGACCCGGTCGACGCTTCGGCCTTCCTGCGCGGCAACCTGCACGCCCACAGCACGCTCAGCGACGGCGATCACACGCCCGAGGAGGTCCTCGCCTGGTACCGCGACCATGGGTACGCCTTCGCGGCGTTGACGGAGCACAACCTCCGCGTCGACCCGGCGCGGTACGACGACCCCACGGACTCGTTCGTGGTCATCGCTGGCGAGGAGGTGACCATGGTCTCCGGCGGCAAGCCGATCCACGTCAACGCGCTCTGCCACGGGCACACCATCGGTGGCGGCGAGCTCCCCACCGCGCGTGCCGCCATCCGCCACGCCGCGGCCGAGGTGCGCGCGCTGGGCGGCGTGGCGTTGCTCAATCACCCCAACTTCGAGTGGGCGCTGTCCACCGCCGACGTGGCCTCGCCGAGCGGCGTGCACCTGGTCGAGGTGTGGAGCGGACACCCCTGGGTGCGCCCGGGCGGCGACGAGCGACACGTGGCCGCCGAGGTGATGTGGGAGGCGGCGCTGGACGCCGGCCTCACCGTGTGGGGCGCGGCGGTCGACGACATGCACCAGCTCGCCGCCGGCGCCGACCCCACCCTGGCCGGTCCCGGGCGCGCATGGGTCGAGGTCTACGACGCCGAGCGCACCGCGCCGGCGATCTGTTCTGCACTGGCCGCAGGCCGGTTCTATTTCTCCGGCGGCCTGGCCCTGCGCCATCTGCGGGTGCGCGGCGACGAGCTGCGGGTGGAGCCGGCCGCGCCGGCGCGGGTGGAGCTGCTCGGTCGCGGGGGCGCCACCCTGGCCAGCAGCGAGGCCGCACCCGGTGCCCCGGCCGTCTATCGGCTGCGCGGCGGCGAGGACTGGGTGCGGGCGCGTCTCACCGGCGCCGACGGGTCGCGCGCCTGGACGCAGCCGTTCCGCGTTCGCGATTGAGCGGCCGCGCGCGCCGGGCGATCAGACGCGCTTGAGGACCAGGATGAGGCGCCAGGCCGACTGGTGCTCGAACGGGACCTCGACGTTGAAGTCGCCGAGGGCGGCGGCCAGGGTGAAGTCCGGAACGGCGCCGACGATCGCGCGCCACCCGGCGAGGTCGGGGATGAACCACTCACCGTCCTGGCGCAGCGAGGGTTGCGGCTTCTGGGCCGTCGCCGCCGGGGCGCCCTTGACCGCGTAGCTGACCTCCAGCGAAACCGGCACCACGCGCTCCGGCGACATGCGCTCGATGTGCATGCGGAAGCGCGCGTCGATCACCTTGTCGCCGACCATCTCCGTCCACTCGGTGTGGCTGACGCCGGCGGCGGTGAGGTCGGACGGGTGGGTGGCCTCGATGACGTGCACACCGCCCGGTGCCAGCAACGAGGCGGCGAGCTTGAGGTGCTTCTCGATGTCCTTGGCGTTGCCGAGCTGGTGGATGCCGGAGAGCGCCACGAAGGAAAGGTCGACCGGCAGCGAAGCGCGCGGCACCTTCGGCTTCTCGTCGAGGTCCGCTCGAACGAAGGTCACCTCGGCGCTGCCGCTGCGGCGAGGCCCGGCGATGCGGCGAGCGTAGGCGACCATCGCCTTGCCGGCGTCGGCGCCGATGCCGGCGATGCCCACGTCGGCGAAGGCGAAGAGGTGACGGGCTGGCCCACAGGCCCAGGCCAGCACGCGCTTCACCTCGCGCTCGCCGAACTCCCGCGCGCAGGCGAGGAGGAAGTCGCGCTCCGCGCCGTAGTCGCGGTACCCGAAGGCGGCGTCGTAGAGGCCGGCCTCGTCCATCTCGTGGAAGGAGACGTCGCGCTCGGTCTTGACGCGTTTGGTGAAGATGATGAGGTCGTCGTCGGGCGCGTAGAAGTCGTCGAGCACCGCGGTGCGTTCGAACCCGAGCGCATCGTAGAAGTGTGCGGCCGCGGTGTGCCCTTCGCGGCTCCCGGTCTCCACGCGGATGAGCCCGCCGCCTTCGCGGGCGATCTCCTCCTCCATGGCCGCCACCAGGCCCCGGGCGATCCCCATGCGTGCGAAGGAGGGAGAGGTGGCCAACCAGTAGAGGTCGTACGTCGACTGGGTCATCGGCGTGCGCCCGTAGCAGATGTATCCGGCCAGCTCCGCCGGCTCGTCGCTGGCGCTGAGGATGAAGCGGTACTCGTCCACCTCGGGGCGGGCCAGGCGCGTGTCGACGAGCTCGAGCGCCACCTCGCGCTCGTCGTCGGTGAAGGCGTCGACGGAGGCGAGCAGCGCGACGAGCGCGGGCCGATCATCGGTCCGGAGGCCGCGCTGCGTGATCACGAGACCCCCGCCCCCATCAGCCCGTCACCGGCCGCGCGCGCCAGCTGGGCCGCATGTGCGGCATTCACGTCCACCGATGCGCCGGCGGGGTACAGCGGCGTCGCTCCGGTGTGCCGGTCGAGCGGCACGCCCCGGTGTCGGTCGAGCCGCGGGGCGCGACCGCGCGAGGCGAAGTGCAGCACCTTGCCCTCGGAGCTGCGGCGAATGGCGCCTCGCAGGATCTCCCAGACGGCCCGCTGGTAGTCCATGCCGGCGCGCTTGCAGGCCCGCGCGAAGCCACCGTCGGGGGACAGGTCGCAGTTGGGGTTGACGTCGATGACGTAGGGGTCGCCGCGGTCGTCGAGGCGCACGTCGACGCGGCCGTAGTCGCGCAGGCCGAGGACCTCGAAGGTGCGCCGGCCGATGGCCGCCACCTTGCGCAGCTCGTGCGGGCGCAGCACCGCTGCCACCGACGGCGTGCCCACGAAGTCGACGCTGTCCGAGCGCCACTTGGCGCTGTAGGTGAGGATGTGCGGGTGACCCTTGGGCAGGTCGTTGAAGAGGATCTCCCCCGGCGGCAGCACGCGCGGCACCGGCCAGCCCAGCAGGGAGACCGCCAGCTCGCGGCCCTTGATGTACTGCTGCACCACCGCGGGCTGCTCGCAGGTCTCGATGACCTCGGCCACCTGCTCGCGCAGGCGCTTGTAGTTGTAGACCACCGACTTGCGTCCGATGCCGGCGGAGCCGTCCTCGCGCTCCGGCTTGACGATGGCCGGGAAGCGAATCTTCGGGAGGTTGTCGGGGCTGTCGACGCGCACCGTGGCGGGCAGGCGCACGCCGGCGCGGGCCAGCATCTGGCTGCACTCCACCTTGTAGAGGCAGTGGCGCAGGGCGAGGTACGGGCTGCCCGTGAAGGGCAGGCCGAGGCGCTCGAAGAGCCAGGCGGCGGTGGCCTCGAAGCGGCTGTCCCCGGCGAGGGACTCGCAGAGGTTGAAGACCACGTTGGGGCGGTGCTCGCCGATGGCGTTCAGGATCTCGCCCGGGCGCAGCACGGCGCGGTGCGCCACGCGCACCCCGGGGGCGCTGGCGATGGCGTCCATGATCATGTCGGCGACCAGGGCGACGCTGTTGTCGGCGATGTTGTCGTCGTCCGCCAGACAGTCCTTGCGCGGCGAGTCGCCGCCCTCGGTCAGCCTGGCAGCTGCGCTGGGGGGAGAGCCGTCCAGGCTCGCCTCGGGGTCGCGATTGGAGAGGATGAGGATGCGTGTCTCGGCCACGGCGTTGCTCCGTTTCGAGGAGACCAGCCCCTCGAGCTGACGACCGGCGTCCCGGTCGCTCCGAACACGGCCGCCGTCGCGGCCGCGCGGAAGTGAGACTCGGCGGAGATGACGCCCACGCCCACACCCACCCTCGGTCCGGCGCTGCCGGACCCGATCGCGCTCGAGCGGTTGCTCCGCTCGGAGAACTGCCACCGGGATCGGCGTTGCCGAGCCTGGTGCGCGCGATCGTCGACGGGTTGCCCCCGTCGCGGCTGGTCGACGGGCTGCCCCCGTCGCTGTGACTCGACGGGCTGCCCCCGTCGCTGTGACTCGACGGGCTGCGCCCGTCGCTGCTGGTGGATGGAAGGAGGGGGCGTCGGGGCCGCTACCCCGTTGCGATCGTCGTGCGAGGACCGACTCTCGTGGAAGGATGCCACTCGCCTTCCTTCTAATTCGGTCACCTTTCGGATCTACGCAAGAACAATCGCACGCGCCTCGACGTCGACCGTCGCTTCCATCCCGACAAGAGGCGCAAGTGGACGCCGCGATGTGGCGGCGCGATCGGTCGCGCCACTCGCCGTCGAACCTGCAAGAAGGACACAGCGACCCGCGGCCACGTCGCACACTCGTTTTGCGCACCCAGCGCGGACGTGGCATGGCACGAGCACGAAGTAGGATGGGAATCGACATGCCGGAGCTCGAACATCGTCGCGTGCTCGTCGTGGAGGACGACGAGGACCTGGCCGCGTCCATCGCCGAGCGGCTGCAGCAGGCGGGCTATCCCGCGGACATCGCGGCCAACGGCAACGAGGCGCTGGAGCAGCTCTCGCGTGACCCGCTCCCGGGCTTGATCCTCCTCGACCTCTTGCTGCCGAAGATGGACGGCTTCACCTTCCTGCGGCACCAGCGCTCGGACCCGCGCCTGTCCCGCGTGCCGGTGTGCGTGATGTCGGCCCTGGTGCGCGCCGGTGACGAGCGGATCGGGAAGGTCTCCGACGCCATCGCCAAGCCCATCGAGACCGACCTCTTGTTGCAGGTCGTCGAGCGCCACTGCGGGCGCCTGTGATCGTCAGGGGCCGCGGCCCCTGCGCCGGGCCAGCAAGATCTCGGCGGCGGTGAGCGGCCGGCGGGACGGCGGCGGCGCGTCGGATGCGTCGCTCGGGGTCGGGCCGCGCGCCCCCGATGGCAGCGGCGCCGCCGCGGGCGGTGGCACGCGCGGTGGCGTCCAGGTGCCGGGGGGCGGTGGCGGCGGAAGGCGCACCGGTTCGGCGGGGCTCTGCGCCCGGGCGCGCTCGCGCGCGCCGAGCAGAGAAGCCATCGTCTCCTCCGGTCGAGCCGCCGGCTCCGCGGGCGCGCCCGCCGGCCTGCGCGCGAAGAGGCGCCCGGGCAGGGCCGCCAGGGCCTCGGGCATGGCCAGGCGGCGCGCGGCCACTGCCAGGAGCATCGCCGCCGCCGCCAGCACCAGCAGCTCCGCGGTGATCCCGCGGTACGCGAAGCGACGCACGGCGCGGTCGGTGAAGATGCCGGCCAGCGTGTCGCGGCGCTTGCCGCCGGTGAGCTCGGCGATGCGGGTCAGCAGGGCCAGGTCGCTGCCGGTGGGGCGCAGCTCCTCGCCGGCGCCGAGCGCAGCGCCGGTGGTGCCCACGGCCTCGCCGCTGAGCTCGTCGCGGGCCACGGCCACGTAGGTCCCGGGGCGCGAGAGCGGCACCGTGGCCGCGTAGGCACCGGCGCCGACCGCTTCCAGCGCCACCTCGCGCGCGAAGCCGTCCGGCCCGGCGACGTGCACCACCAGCCGCCGGAAGCTCTGCGCGCGCCCGTCGTCCCCGACCACGGTGGCCCGCACCGACAGCTGGCCGCCGCTGGCATCGGACTCCAGCCGCACCCGCGCGTCGTCGCCCTTGCGCGCCAGGTCGCGCCCGATCTGCGCCACCATCTTCGAGGCCCCTGGCCACTGCGTCCAGGCCACGCCCCAGCGGTCCTTGAGGTCGCTGGTGAAGGCGGCGGCGCGGCCGATGCCCGCCGACCACACCGCCAGGATGGGATCGCGCTCGATGCCGGTGAGCAGCACGGTGGCGCGGCCCTTGGGGATGGTCACCACGTAGCCGCGCAGGGGCGGCGCGTCGTCGACGGCGACGCCGGCGAGGATGGACGAGGGCAGAGCGCGCTCGACCCGGAAGTCCTTCTCCACGATGGCGCTGCGCGCGGCGAGGATCGTCTCCTGCGCGAAGACCGCCGGCAGGCGGGTGGCGTCCTCGATGAGATAGAAGCGCCCGCCGCCATTGCGGGAGAGCACCTCCAGCTCGGCCACGTCGCTTCCGCGGCCCAGGGAGACGACGCTGGTGGTGACGCCGCGGCGCAGGGCATCGGCGACCATGTTCTGCACCGCCGGTCCCATGTTCTCCGCGTCGTCGCCGTCCGCGAACAGGAGCACGTGCTTGAGGTTGACCTTCTCCTTGTCGAGCTCGGCGTAGGCGGCCTGGAGGGTGATGTCGACGAGGATGCCGCCGCCGCCCGGCCCCACGGCGCGGATGGCCTTCTCGATGGCCGCCTTGTCGACGACCGGCCCGAGCGGCACGCTCCACTGCACGGCGGTGTCGACGTGCTCGACCCCCAGCCGGTCGCCGGCGCCGAGCAGCGAGGCCGAGCGCGCCGCCGCCTCGTTGGCCAGCTCCAGCTTGGTCTTGCCGGAGACCTCCATGGCCATGGATCCGGAGATGTCGATGCCGATGACCTCGGCCAGGCTGGCGCGGCGGCGCTCCTGCTTGAGATCGAAGGAGACCGGCGAGACCTCCTCCAGCGGCGTGCGGGAGTAGCCGCCGGGCCCGAAGCTCCGGTCGCCGCCGAGCAGGAGCAGGCCACCGCCCAGGTCGCGCACGTAGCTGGCCAGGGCGTCGATCTGCGTCGGCGCCAGATCGGCGGCGCGCACGTCGCCGAGCACCACCAGGTCCCACGCCGCCAGGGCGCCGATGTCCGCGGGGACGCGCGCCGTGCCTCCTTCCTCGACCTGGAAGGCGGCATCGGCGAGCGCCTTGGCGACGAAGGCGCTCTTGCCGGGGTCACCGTCGAGCACCAGCGCGCGCGCCGCGCCGCGCACCCGCACGAAGGCGCTGCCCGAGTTGTCCTCCGGCGCCTGATCGAGCGCCGGGTCCAGGGCGGTGATCTCCACGTCGTAGCGGTGCAACCCGGGCGCCGGCGCCTTCTCGCGGATGCGCAGGAGGTCCTCGCCGGCGGCCACCTTCGCGGTGGCGCGGCTGATCAGCTCCCCGTCGCGCTTGATGCGGATCTCGATCTCCGCGGGCGCCGGCGAGGAGGTGACCACGCGCAGGTCCATGGCCTCGCCCTCGTCGGCGCGTGTCGGCGCGCGCACCGCCGTCAGGCGCACGTCCGGCACCTGGCGTTGCTCGAGGGGCAGCACGTCGACCGGCACCTGGGAGGCCATGGCCGCGGCCGCGGCGGAGAGCGTGTCGCCGCGCGTGGCCACGCCGTCGCTGACCAGGACCACCCGCGCCGCCGAGTCCGGCGGCACCTCGGCCAGCGCGCGGCGGATGGCGGCGGCCAGGTCCGTCCCGTCGCGCCCCAGCGTGACGCGCTGGGGCGCGGGCAGCTGCGACTTCGGGCGCGGCGGGTCCTCGGTGGCCGCCTCGGCGGCGAAGGCGACCGTCCCGAGCAGGTCGTCGTCCTTCATCCCCAGCTCGGCGACCGTCAGCTCCCGGGTGATGCGCTTGTCGGCGTTGGGGACGAGCTCGATGGACCGGCTGCGGTCGACGACCACCAGCACGGTGAGCTTGTCCAGGGGTCGGCCGAGCTCCGGGCCGCCGGCGGCCAGCGCCGCGGCGAACGCGGCCAGCGGCACGAGCACATCGGCGAGCCGACGGCGCGCCGGACCGAGGCGGGCCGGCAGGCGGAGGAGTCGGAAGACGACGAACGACACAGCCGCCAGCGCGACCACGCTGGCCCACGGACGTGCCAGGCGAAGCCGATCGCTGGCGAGCAAGCCGGTCCAGTCCAGGGCGGAGAGCAGCGCCGGCACCGCCGAGATCACCAGGGCACCGAGGAGCAGCGGGCGCGAGCGCGCTCCGCGACGCCACGCGGTGTGCAGGACCCACGCAATGGCCAGCACCAGCGCGGCGAGCGCGGCCCATGGCAGCCAGCGGAGCGCGGCGGCAGGGATCAACCGGGGTACCGTAGCAGACGGTCGCCAGGTCCATGGCGACCGGAGCGCAGGTCACCGCGGTGGCGCGTTACAGCGACGGCGGCTCGCTAGAGAGCGCAATGCACGTCACCGGCGACCATCGTGCAGCTCAGGCCGTCGGCTATGCAGTCACGGAAGAGGCAGTTCTTGGCGTCCGCCGGGTCGGGCTTGAGGGCGACGTTGCCGATGCACTGTGGACCCTGCGTCGAGCAGTCGTAGACGTTGCTGGGATCCGCCGGGGCGCCGAGGCAGGTGAGCCCGTGGGTGACGCCCGTCCGGCCGCACTCGGCGGTCTCCCCGCAGGGCCCCGCGGCCTCCTCCGTGCAGTGCCGCACCAGGCAGCGCGGATTCGGGGCCTGGGGATCTCCGCACGCGTTCTGCACCTCGACCGGGACCTCGGTGAGCCACACCAGCACCTGGCCGCCGTCGCCGCCGCAGACGCCATAGTAGGCGGCGTCCTGCCGGCAGGAGAGGAACGGCAACGCCGGCGCGCCTCCCTCGCCACCACCGCCGCCGCTGCCGCCGGCTGCGGCGCTGCTGGCGGACGCGCTGCTGGCGGTCGCGCTCGACGTGCCGCTGCTGGCGGCGCCGCTGCCCGATGCGCTGCCGACCTTGCTGCCGCCGCTTCCGTGGCTGCTCGCCGTCGCTTCTCCGCCGCCACCGCCATCGCCATCGCCGCCGTTGGCCAGGTCGCCAACCTCGTAGAAGCAGGCGCCGACCAGCCCCGAGGCGGCCAGGGCGAGGGAGCTGAATACGAGAGTCGACTTCATGCCAGCGCCCAGTCGTGCAAGCAACGAGCAGCGCCAGCCTAGCACCGCGGATGCTCGGGCTCTCCCCGATGCGAGCTGAGGTGTCAGGGGGCGCGCCGCGCATGGTAGAAGCGCCCATGGCACACGAGGGCTACCACGAGCCGTACGAGCTACTCTCCGACGGGACGCGCAACATGCATCGCGCCCTCGTCTCGCTGCAGGAAGAGCTGGAGGCGGTCGACTGGTACCAGCAGCGCGCCGACGTCTGCACCGATCCCGAGCTGCGCGCCGTGCTCGTCCACAACAAGGACGAGGAGATCGAGCACGCGGCGATGACCCTGGAGTGGATCCGCCGCAACAACGCCAAGGTCGACGCGGACCTGGCCACCTACATCGGCAGCAGCGGGCCCATCACCCAGGTCGAGGCAGCGGCCGAGGGCAAGGCGGGCGGCGGAGCGGGGCCCGGCGGCGCAGGCGGCGGGCGCGAGCCGCGGTCGACGAGCGCGTCCTCCTCCCGACCCTCGGGCTCTGGCGGGGCCAGCCCTTCCCTGGGTATCGGCAGCCTCAAGCCGGAGAAGGCGTGACCATGGACCTGCTCAAGCGCGAGGTCGCTCCCATCCTCCCCGAGGCCTGGAAGCTCATCGACGACGAGGCGCGCCGCGTGCTGCGCCTCGACCTGGCGGGCCGCAAGGTGGTCGACTTCGTCGGCCCGCGCGGCTGGAAGAAGGCCGCGGTGAACACCGGCCGCCTCGACCTGCTGCCCGAGCAACCGGTGCCCGAGGTCTCCGTCGGGCTGCGCCGGGTGCAGCCCCTCGTCGAGGTGCGCACGCCCATCGTGCTCGACATCATGGAGCTCGACTCGGTGGCGCGCGGCGCCGCCGATCCCGATCTCTCCGCGGTGGTGACCGCCGCCGAGCGGGTGGCGCGTCTCGAGGACCTGGCCATCTTCAACGGCTATCCGGCCGCGAACATCGCCGGCATCATCCCCAGCAGCCCTCATCAGCCCATCGACGTCGCCGCGCCGGCGGACTGGCCGATGGCCGTGGCGCGCGCCAAGGAAGTGCTGCGCCAGGCCGGGGTGGGGGGGCCGCACGCGCTGGTGCTCGGTCCGCGCGCCTACGACGAGCTGTCGGCGGCCACCGACGACGGCTATCCGGTTCGCAAGCGCATCGAGCGCGGGCTGGTCGATCAGCTGGTGTGGGCGCCGGCGCTGGACCATGCGGTGCTGCTCTCCACACGCGGCGGCGACTTCGAGCTCACCGTCGGGCAGGACCTGTGCATCGGCTACGCCTGGCGCGACAAGCCCACGGTGGAGCTCTATCTCGCCGAGTCGTTCACCTTCCGCGTGCTCGAGCCGGCTGCGGCCGTGCAACTGCGGCGCGTCTAGCGGCTACAGCGGCTGCGGGCAGAAGAACGAGAACGCCACGCCGCACGAGCTCGGGCAGATGGCGCAGGCGCTGCAGCTCACCCACTGGTCGTAGAGCTCCCAGCCGCTGGGCCACTCGGCGGCGCACTTCTCCAGGCACTCCTCGGTGCCGATCACCTGGCAGTCGACCGTGCACTCCTGGAAGGAGCCGCACTCCACGCTGGAGTTGCAGGCCTCGTACGCCGCATTGCAGGGGCCCTCGTTGGCGCAGTCGAAGCAGTCGGAGCAGCTGCCCTCGTCCTCGCAGAAGGCCGGCGCGCCGCCGGCGCTCGTCGAGGAAGAGGACGAGGAAGAGCTGGAGATGGACGAAGAGCTGGTGGGGTTGCCGCCGCTGGCCACGCTGCTGCTCGAGCTCCCGGCGCCTGTGCCGCCGGTGCCGGTGCCGGTGCCGGTGCCGCTGGCGGCGTCCTCGTCGTCGACGGCCACCTTGCCGCCGCAGGCGGTGGGGCCGCCCGCGGCGAGCGCGAACAAGCCGGCTGCCGCCAGCGGGCCGGCGAGGCCGAAGCCGCGACGCTTGCTCATGGCCCGAAGGTAGCCCAGGCGATCCCATCCGGCGCGGCGGCGTTCCATCGCCACCAGGATACGCAAGCGTCGCGCCAGCGCAGCCACGCGCGATTTCGGGCGGCGCTGCGGTCCGGACGAGACGGGACGCGCAGGGGATGTGCCCGCGTGTGCCAGGCTCAGGCGCGCTCGGGTGGCCGCGGCTGGGCGACGGCCGCCAGCGCCGGAGCCCGCGGCGTCCGCGTCAGATACCAGACGTCGCCGAGCACGAAGGCCAGAGCCAGCAGCGCCAGCACCCACGTCCACTCGACGTGGGCCTGGGCCCGCGTGTCGGCCTCCGTCACGGTGACGGTGCTGTCGGCCTTGGTGATCGGCGTCGGCTCGCCGACGTTGCTCTCCGCCTCGCTGCCCAGGTTCGCCGGAACCACCATGCTGCCCGCCTGCGGGCCTTGCCAGGCGAGGTGGTAGAGCCCGGCGCGCTCCACCTCCGGCAGCACGAGCAGGCCGTTGCGCACCGGGACCTTGCTCTTGCTGCCATCCGGCGTCTCGACCTCCACCTCGCTGGCGGTGATCGGCAAGCTGACGCGCAGCGGCTCACCCGAGCGCCCCGGGCCGCTCATGCCATGGGCGCGGTGCGCGCGCGCCTGCTCCAGCAGGTTGCGCACGAACAGCACGAAGGAAGCCTTGAGCGGCCAGTCGGTCTCGCCGACGTCGAAGCCGATCATGGTGCCGGCGCGTGTCGGGGTGGAGATATCGGTGGCGATGGCCCCCTCCTGCGTCCGGATGAGCTGCTGCGTCGGCCCTTCGGGCTCGAGCGCGTGCGCCTTGGCCACGTGCACGCCGTCGAGGGTCAGGAAGCGCAGGCGCGGGTCGGCGGTCTCCCACGAGGTGATGACCGGTTGTTCCAGCGTGCGTCCGACGAGCGTGCCCAGGCACCGTCCCGGAGGCGGATCGACCACGAGCAGGTCGCCGCCGGGCACGTTGTCCGGGCAAACGCCCTCGACGACCACGAAGGCATCGATGGCCACGCCCTGCGCCGCGGTCAGCGCGGCCAGCGAGCCGGCGCGCACCTCGGCCATCGGATCGCTGACCAGCGCGCGCTCCAGCCACGGCGACGCGGTCCTGTTCGCCGCGGCGGCCATGAAGACCGGCAGCTTCTCGCCGGCGGGCACGCGCGCGTAAGCGGTGTCGTCGACGGGCATCGCGTCGTGCGGCGCGATGTCGAGGAGCAGGCCCTTGCGGTAGTCGCCGGGGGAAGGGTGGAAGGTGAGCACCACCGGGAGCTTCTCGCCCGGCTGCACCAGCACGCGCCGCGAGGCGAGCACGTCGGACGCGCCTTCCTGGCGCATGGTGACGAAGAGATCGCGCGGACCCTTGCCGAAGTTGGCAACCACCAGGAAGGCCTGCACCTGCTCGCGCTTGGCCACCGCGTCCGACCCGGAGCGCACGTCGACGCGGACGATGGCCGCGTTGTCCACCGGCGCGCCCACGGTGAGCACCTCCAGCGGCAGCGACGCGGAGAGCGGCTCGCTGCGCGCCAGGTACCCGTCGGTGACCACCACGATGCGCCGCGACCCGCCGAGTTGCTTGAGGCGGTCCACGGCCAGCGCCACTGCGGCTGCCAGGTCGCCCTCCACGTCGGCGGCGCCGATGCGCTCCACCGCCGCGGCCAGGCGGCGCCGATCGCGATCCAGCGCCGAGGCCAGCTTGGCCTCGTGCGCGGCCTCGATGATCATCGCGTCGCTGCCGGGAGTGAGCGATTGCAAGAGCTCGGAGGCGGCCCTCTTGGCGAGGTCGAGGCGCGTCGTCTCCGCGCCGGGGGCGGAGAGCGCGGTCATGGAGGCGCTGGTGTCGATGATCAGCGCCACGTGATCGCCGACCAGCTCGCGCCCGCGCGTGGCCGGCCGGGCCAGGGCCACCGCCAGCGCCGCCAGCACCACCGCCTGCAGGAGCAAGGGGATCTGCGCCACCAGCTTCTTGAAGGGCGACCGCGCCATCAGGTCGCGCTGCGCCACCGACCACAGCCAGGTGGAGGCGATCTTGCGGCGCTGGCGGCGGATCTTGAGGATGTAGAGGACCACCAGCGGGGCCAGCAGCCCCAGCATCCAGAGCCCCCGCGGCGCCAACAGGTCCACGCTGGTCCACGCTCCGGGAGACGAAGCGCCGGACCACCGGCTCCAGCGGCTCGTCGGTGCGGACGCGCACGTAGATGGCCGCGTGGCGCCGCGCGACTCGGCGCAGCTCCTCGCACAGGCCGGCGAAGCGCAGCACGTACGCCGACAGCGCCGCGGCATCCATGGTCACCTCGACGCGCGCGCCGGTCTCCGCGTCCTCGAGCTCGAAATCGCCCTCGAGCGAGGGCTCGATCTCGTCCGGCGTCACCACCTGCACCAGCGCCGCGTCGTGGCCGGCCTGCACCGCGCGGCCCAGCGCGCGGGTCAGCGGCCCGGGATCGAAGAAGTCGGAGACCACCACCAGCATCCCGGGCCGCGCCGAGCGCTCGATCACCGCTTCGACGGCCCGCGCCAGATCGGTCTTGCCGCGGGCCTCGAGGGCGCCGAGGTGGCGCAGCAGGCCGCCGAGGCCGTCACGGCCGCGCGAGGGCTGGTGCTGGCGGACCAGGCCCTCGCCGGCCACCAGGACCTGGGCGCGCTCCGAGCCGGCCAGCGCCATGTAGCCGATGGCGGCGGTCATGCGCCGCGCGACGTCGAGCTTGTCCTCCATGGAGGCGGAGGCGTCGCAGACCAGGCGCACCACCACGTCCTCCTCGGCGCGGAAGAGCTTGAGCACTGGCTCGTCGGTGCGCGCGTACGCCGCCCAGTCGATGCGGCGCAGGTCGTCGCCCGGCGCGTAGGCGCGGTGCTCCTGGAACTCCGCCGACCCGCCGCGGCGGCGCGAGGCGTGGTCGCCGCCGGTTCCGGAGCGGGCGCGCACCTCCATGCGGCGGCGCAGCACCTCGAGCTCGCGCAGGAACTCGGGCGACAGCAGTCGCGCGCCCGGACCTGTGCCTGCCTCGCTCGCCACGGCCGCAGTATGGCCCCGGTGCGGGCTCGCGCACCACCACGCGTGGAGGGAGGGAGGAGCGGCGACCGGAGACGGGGTCAGCTCTTGCGGAACTTCCCGGTGCGCGGCGGCGGCGCCGGGTCGGTGATCGGGCGGGGCTTGCCGGCGGCGTCGTTGCCCGCGTCCCAGGCCTCGCGCGTGTGCCAGGCCAGGCGCTTGACGCCGGTCACCTTGCGCAGGGCGCCGTCGATGCAGACCAGCAGCGTGCACAGCTCGGCCGTGTCGGGGAGCACCACGCCGGCGCCGTCGGGCGAGCCGACGGCCACGTGCCACTCGTTGCCCCGGCGCCGCTGCGCCGAGACGCGGAAGACCTCGCCGTGGCTCTCGACCTCGATGCGCGCGCCGGGGTCCTCGTGGATGACCTCGTCGACCTCCAGACCTTCGCGGCGCAGGCGGTCGGAGAGCTGGGCGAGCACACCCGCGGCCGAGGTGGTGGCCTCGTCCTCGTCCTCGTCGTCCAGGTCCTCGTCGCGCTCGGGATCGACGTACCGCTCGGCGGCCAGGAAGGTGGCGTGGGTGCGGATCTCGGAGCGATCGCGGACGGGGACGATCTCCGGCGTCTGGATGGTGGCTGCGTTGTGAACGAGTCTCATGAATCGAATCTCCGCGGCGCGCTGGCCGCTCTCCCGTTACGCCGTTCGGCGTCTGCGCGTCTCCTGAAGCACCGCCCGTGCCAGCTCGGTGTTACGCGCCGGCCTCCGTCGAGCCCTCGGTCGAAGCGGCGCCGCTGATGTGTCTCGGAAAGGCGAGAGGTGTCACGATGATACGCCATGCGTCACGAGCGGCGCCAGACGGTGGACTGTTTACGACCCAGCCAAGGCGAGGAGACGGGGTCAGCGAAGGGCGCCGCGGTGGAGCGCTTCCCCGCGCGGTGTCGTGTCCTCGGATGGCGCGGTGGAGGCCGCACTGCGAGGTTGGCGCGAAACGTCGCCCGAGGACGTGCCACCGGGCCGGCCTTGGACGGACAGCGCAGCCGGAACCTTCACCGGGACGGCCCGACGGCGCGGGCGCGAGCACGGAGGTGACGCAGGCACGGGCACAGCGCGCGCACCGGGAACGGGCAGGTTGGCCCCCGACCCGGCGGTCAGCCGGCTGGATGCGCGGCGGGCTGCGCTGCTTCGGCGGCGGCCCGGGCCTGGGCGTCCTCCTCGGCGAGCATGCGATCGGCGGCTGCCAGCGCCTCCTCGTGGCGGCGGATGATGCCGCGTGTGCGCTGCGCGGCCAGCGACAGCGCCAGCAGGCCGAGCAGCGCCCAGAGGACGGAGGCGAAGTACCCGGCGCCGAGGATGCGCAGCTCGTCGCCGCCGTCTCCGACGACCCCGACCATCATGAAGGCGTAGAACGGCGACGGCGCCCCGAGCATGGCGGCGCCTTCCAGGCCGGTCGTCTCGGTGATGACTCCGGCGATGGCGGCCACGATCCATGGGCCGACCGCGACGCCGAACAGCGCCGCGAAGGCGATGAGGCGCGCCGACAGCGCGGTGACCACCCGCGAGCGGACCCAGGCCATGAAGCCGACCACGAAGACCATGAACCCGCAGCAGTACGCGGCGAAGACCAGCACCCGCTGGCGATCGTCGCTGACAACGATGGTGGATGTGGCGCCGGCCATGCTGACCGCGTGGATTTGCTCCAGGCGGATGAGGGCGGCGACGGTGGTCCCCACCAGCGCCAGCAGGGTCGCGCCGAACAGGAGCACCGCCGATCGCATCACCCCCGGCCCGAAGAAGCGGCGCAAGCGCCCCGCACCGGCGCGCTGCCACATCTCGCGCACGCGCCGCGAGGGGCCGATCGGGTCGCCGGCGAATAGGTAGACGCAGAACGACAGGTAGACCACGAGCGCCGAGAGGGCACCGATGGCGGCGTCGTCCACGTCGTCATCGCCGACCGCGAAGAGCAGCGCGCAGGCGCTGGCGACGCACACCGGGGTGGCCATCGCGAACCAGCGCTTGAGACCGCTGGACCGGTCGTCGGTGACGCTGGTCAGGCTGGCGATGGTCGCCTCGTAGAGGAACCACGCGGGCACCGCCACCGCACCGAGGGGCATGGCAATGAGGAAGGCCACGTACTCGATGCCGAACGGCGCCCGTACGAAGGCCGACGGAAGCCAGATCGGCGGCCCCTCGGGGATCGACGGCCAGAGCCGGTGGGCAACCAGCGACAGGCCGGTGCCGAAGATGCCGAACGCCCAGCCGCTCAGCGGGAAGGCGAGGAGCAGGGTGACGACGATGGCCGCCCGGAGGCTGGCCATCTTGGAGCTGATGGCCAGGCCGAAGGCCACCGCCAGAACCGCGATGAGGAAGAGGAAGAAGAAGGCCACCACCGTCTCCAGGGCTGTGACGCCACCGAAGAGGAAGGGCAGCGCCCCCACCGGCGCCAGCATGACGATATACATGCCGATGGTCGTGTACGCGGCCATGAACTTGCCGCGCGCCACCTCGCCGGGGCGCATGCCGGTGAGGAGGATGGCCTCCCAGGTGCGGCCCTCGCGCTCGGAGGCGATGGAGTTGGCGGCCACCGCCGGCCCGATGAGGACCACCACGAAGTAGGCGACGGAGAAGAAGACCTGGAAGAGGATGACACCGATCATCGCCGGCGACTGGCTGGTGCTGAGGACGCCGCCGATGGACGCGATGATCAGGGTGATCATCACGCAGAGGACCATGAGGATGATCGGGGTGCGCCCGAGGCGCGCCGACTGCTTGAGCTCGCGGATCCAGATGGGGTTGGGCTCGGTCTTCAGGCGATCGACCCGGTAGCGGGCGCGATCGACGAGCCGCTGCGAGGCGGGGCCGCGCGAGGACTGGACGCCGGTCTGCAGGCTCATTGCACCTCTCCGCGCGTGACCTCGAGGAAGATGCGCTCCAGCTCGTTGCGCTCCTGCTCCACGCCGACCACTCCGAAGCGGTTCTGCACCAGGTGGTGCACGATCTCGGCGATCTTGTCCTCGGTGCCGGTGTACCCGACGTGCACCGCGCCGGCGATGACCGCAACGTCGAGGATGCCCGGGCCGCCGTGGAGAAGATGCGCGGCGTGCTGCGGGTTGCCGAGGACGCGCAGCTTCACCTTGCGGCGCGCCTGCGGAGGCAGCGCGGGAGGCACATAGCCGCTCTCCGTGGCTGCGCGCTGGATGGGCGCGGCCGGCGTCACGGGCGAAGCGTCCGGGCTCGTCAGCGCGGGCGCGTGTGCGGGCGCGGGCTGCGGCGTGAACCCGGGCGGCGCGGCGTGCTGCGGGGCAGCGGCCAGCGGCGCGTGCGCGTGACCCACGGCCTGCGCGGCGCGCACCGCCTCCAGGCGCGAGGCGATCTCGGCGATCGGCCCCGCCACCACCAGACGCCCCTTCTCCAGGATGCCGATGGAGGTGCAGACGTCGGCGAGCTCGGTGAGGATGTGCGAGCTGAGGAGGATGGTCTTGCCCAGGCCGCGCAGCTCGAGGAGCAGGTCGCGGATCTCGATGCGCGCCCGGGGGTCGAGGTCGCTGGCCGGCTCGTCGAGGATGAGCACCTTGGGGTCGTGCAGCAGCACCCGCGCCAGCTGCAGGCGCTGCTTCATGCCCTTGGACATGGTGGCCACCAGCCGATCGGACAGCTTGCCCAGATCGGTGAGCTCGAGCACCGCGTCGACCACCTCCAGCGAGGGCACCCGGAAGGCGTCGGCGAAGAACTCCAGGTACTCGCGCACGGTGATGCGGTCGTAGACGCCCGGGTGGTCGGGCATGTACCCGATGCGCTTGCGCACCGCCTCGGGATCGATGGTCACGTCGATGCCCTCGATCTCGACGCGCCCGGCCATGGGCTCGAGGAGCGTGGCCATGACGCGGATGGTGGTCGTCTTGCCGGCGCCGTTGGGGCCGATGAAGCCGAAGATCTCGCCCGGACCGACGTCGAAGGTGACGTCGCGCAGCACGTCGATGTTGCCGAAGCGGTGCCAGAGGTGGCGCACGCGGATGGTCGGAGGCGGCGCCGGGGTGACCTGTACCGTGTCGTACGGGTGGGGCGGCGGTGCGGCGGCGAAGGGTGCGGCGACGTCGCTCATGGCGTCCCCCCGAAGCCCACGACGCGCACCAGCACGCGATCGCTCTCCAGGCCCAGGCCGGCGTCGCTGGTCCTGCCCTCGCCGCCGTCCATCTGGGCCAGCAGGACGGGCACGTCATCGGGCAACCAGTCGGCAGCTCCGACGCCCGCGGTGCTCTCCAGCGCCGCCCAGGCCGCCGGCAGCCCCGGCGCATCGGTGGCGATGACCTCCGGCATGCTGCCGGCGCCGATGCCGTACACCGACAGCGTGCCGGCGGTGGTGCTGCGCGAGATCACCCCGTTCCAGAGCACCTCGTCCGGGGTCACGTCCAGCGAGCGCCCGGCGGTGGAGAGCACGGACTCGCCGTCGCCGAGGCGTGCGAAGTAGCGCGCCGGCAGGTTCGGCAGCTTGAGGATCACCGCGCGCAGCGGCCGCCCGCTGCGGTTGGTGACCTTGGCGGTCATCGGGTCGGGCGCCGGGGTGATGGAGATGCCCTTGCCCAGAGCGGCAAAGCCGTCCTCGCGCACCACCAGTGTCTGCCACGGCAGGGCGGCGACGTCGGTGAGGCGCGCGCCGTCGCGATCGACCACCAGCTTGTCGCTGATGGCCGCGCGTTCGCCGTGCGACCCGATGACGCTGCCGGCGTCGCTGCTGCGCACCGTCAGCTCCTCGGCGCGCGAGGCGAAGAAGCCGCGCCAGCGCCGCGCCGTGCCGCGATCCATCCCCGCGCCGGCCTCGACCAGGGTCAGGTGGCGCGCCCGCCCGCGCAGCCCCTTGGCTGCGGTGCCGATGCCGACGATGATCAGGAAGGTGACCACCGAGCAGACGGGCAGCCAGCGCAGCGCCGCCAGCGGCCGGCCGCGGCGCGAGGCCACCGAGAAGGCCACCGGGCCGGCGATGACCGCGTAGATGCAGAGCAGCATGGCGCAAACGGCGATGGCCCAGCGCGAGCTCTCGTTGGGGTCGAGCTGGCGCCGGATCTCGGCGCCGTCGTCGCTGTCCTCGGTGGCCTCGCCCTGGCGGAATACGACGCTGGAGCGGCGATCGTGCGCGGCGCGCGCCAGGTCGATCATGCGCGCTTGCGCCCAGGCATCCTCGGCGCCGGCTGGCGAGGTCGGGTCGAAGGCCAGCAGGTGCACCTCCCCGAGCCCGTAGGCTGCCGAGCTGCCGTAGGGGGTGGGGCGCAGATTGCCGCCACGCCAGCCGGACACCGACTTGGCGATGGCGGCGGACGGCAGCCGCGCGAAGGGGATGCCGGCGATACCGCTACGGCCCGGCGGAAGCACCAGGTCGCGCATGGTCTCCGGTGCCACCTCGCTGGGGCTGGCCTCGCCGCCGATCAGCGAGACCAGGGTGGCGTTGCGCGCATCCTCCGGGCGGGTGATGGCCACCGCCAGCGTGCCGCCGGCGAGCACCCAGCCGGCGAGGGCGTCGAGCTCGGCGCCGCCCACCCGCGCCAGGACGTCGCTGCGGATGACCACTGCGCTGGCCGGCGACCAGAGGGCGGCGCGATCGGGGAGCACCGGGTCGCCGGTGGCCGGGTCGAAGCGCGGCGACGAGACGCTGAGCTGTGGCGGGGTGCCGTACGCGGCCAGAGAGCGTGGCGAGGCGAACTGGGGCGCCACCGGCTTGTCGTTGAGCTGCGCGCGCAGTCGCCCCGGGTTGCTGACGTCGACGAGGAGCACGTTGGCCGGGTCGCTGGTGGGGAAGTTGCGGTTGGCGATGACCTTCTGCGTCTCCTCGTCGATGACCCGCACATCGACCGCGTCCGCGGCGCGTACCGGCAGGCGCACGCGCACCGACGCGCCGGTGCCGACGGCGTAGGGCGCCACGGTGGTGAAGCTGGCCTTGGTGCCGAAGACGGAGCCCACCTCGATGCGCCCGCGCAGCGGCTTCTCGCCGTCGTTGGGGATGGTGACCACCACCCCACCCCAGCCGCGCTGCATGCCGTTGGCGTTGGCGTCGAGGATGGGGACCACCGAGATGCCGCGGCCGCTGGCCTCCTGCGCGCCGGCGGCGGTGGGGAGCGAGGCGGCGAGCAGCGCCGCCGCCGCCAGCAGGCGCGCTTGCTTCATCGGCGCATCGCCTGCTGGACGGGCTCGGGGCGCGTCGGCACGCTGTCGATCAGCGCGGCCACCACCTGGTCGGTGGTCACGCCATCGGCCTCGCCCTCGAAGGAGCGGATGATGCGGTGGCGCAAGGTCGGCTTGGACACGCGCTGCACGTCGGCGAAGGCGACGTGCGCGCGACCCTCGAGCATGGCCACCGCCTTGGCCGCCAGGATGAGCGACTGCGCCCCGCGCACGCCGGCGCCGTAGCGAACCGCACGCTTGACGAGCTCCGGGGCGCCCTCGACCGTCGGATCCGAGGCGCGCACCAG
>JBBJMR010000377.1:0-7689 GCA_037720395.1 Polyangiaceae bacterium | reverse complement strand
GCGGCGCGGTGGATGGCGCCATCGACGCCGCCGCCGCCGAGCATCGCCTCGTTGGCGGCGTTGGCGATGGCGTCGAGGGTCAGCGTGGTGATGTCGACGCGCTCCACGCGGATGGGCGAGGCCATGGCGAGCAAGATCGCAGACGGCTCGCCGGGCGCAAGGCCGGTGGTGCGCGGCATCGGTTTCGGACCGCGTGACCGTCGGAAGAAACCGGATCGCGTGACCGTCGGAAGAAACAGATTCGCCTGGCGCTTTCCCCATTGACCGATCCTCGGAGCACGACGACGCGGATGTGCCTCTCCGCGGGGACGCGCGCGCGCTGGCGCCTGGCGGCTGCGCTGCGGGCCTTTCGCGCAGTCGACTCCGAAAACTTCGTTCATTGGTCCGAAACACGCGCAGATGGCACGTGGAGAGGTGGAATGCATCGCGTGTTATGAGCGAGTCATGCAATCGACCGCGCATGCGCGCACCTACCGCCAGTCTCGTCCGGTGCCGCTTCTGTTGCTGCGCGAGCGGATCGTCGGCGAGGCCGACTCGAACGGTCGTCGCCCGTCAACGCCCCCGCCGGCACCCGAGCCCGAGGCGGCGTCCGACTGGACCAGCGTGCACGAGCACCTCGTCTCGCTCGGCAAGGCTCGCGCTTCACACGAGCGCGAGGTCTGCCGGTGGCTGCTCGCAGCGCAACGCCTCGGCGTCCATGCGCGCGCCGGCTACGCCAGCCTCGCCGAGCTGAGCGAGCGCGTGCTCGGCCTGAACGCCCGCCGGACCGAGGAGCGCCTGCGCGTGGGCCGCGCCCTCGGCGACCTGCGCCTGCTCGACGGTGCGCTCGCGGCCGGCGAGCTGCCGTGGTCGGCGGTGCGCGAGCTCACGCGGGTGGCGACGCGAGAGACCGAGCAGGCCTGGCTGGAATGGGCGAAGGGGCGGAGGGTGCGACAGATCGAGGCCGCCGTCGCGGCAAGGAAGCCGGGCGATGGGCCGCGCGACCGCTCGGATCCTTCGCGCATCAAGCACCGCCTCCTCTTCGAGGTGCGCGGCGAGACCATGGCCCTGTTCCGGGACATGCAGAGCGCCGTGCGCGCCGACCTCGGCAGCGACGTCGACGACGACACTCTCCTCTACGAGATCGCGCGCCGCGTGCTCGGGGGCCCGGACGACGGCGGGCGCGCGAGCTACCAGGTGGCCGTCTCGCGCTGCGACGAGTGCGGGCACAGCCGCATCGACGCCGCCGGAACGAGTCACCCGGTCGACGAGGCGGTGGTGGAGATGGCGCTGTGCGACGGCCAGATGCTGGAGCGGGGAGCCGATGCGTGCCTCCCCGCATCCAGGATGCCGGGCCGGGACGCGAACCCCCACGTGGAGGATTGCGACCAGAACCCCCACGTGGGGGCTGACGGCGCGAACCCCCACGCATGGACTGACGACCAGAACCCCCGGGTGGGGGGTCGACGGCCACGGGCGACCCAGACGATTCCGCCGGCCACGCGGCGCGCCGTCATGCGCCGCGACCACAGGCGATGCGTGGTGCCGGGATGCTCGAACCACCGTTACCTCGACGTCCACCACCTGGACCTGCGCTCCGAGGGCGGCGGCCACGATCCGGAGCGGCTCGCGGTGCTCTGTGGCGCGCACCATCGCGCCGTGCACGAAGGGGTGCTGTACGTCGACGGAACCGGGGCCGCGGGCTTCGTCTTCAGCCACGGCGACGGCACGCCCTACGGAGGGAACGTCGGCGTGGTGAGGCTCGATCTGGTGCGGCAGGCGCTGGGCGCGCTGGAGCGAATGGGTTTCAAGCCGACGCAGGCACGCGCTCTCGTCGACGATGCGCTCCGTGCCGGCACGCACCGCGATGCGGAAACGCTGCTGCATGCAGCGCTGCGCGGGGCCTAGCGCGTCGCGCTGCCGCATGCAGCCCCTGCGCGGGGCGTAGCGCGCCGCGCTGCTGCATGCAGCGCTGCGCGGGCCTAGCGCGCCGCGCTGCTGCGTGCCGACCGGCGCGGGGCGTAGCGCGCGACCCACTGCGGGGAGCCGCCCTCTGGCGGCGCACGGAAGGTCGAACGCTTTCGGCACCCGCACGCGCCGCAGCGCCATCTCCACGCGCCGCAGCGCCATCTCCACGCACCCGGCAGCGGCACCTCCACGCACCCGCAGCTCCACCTCCACGCACCCGCAGCTCCACCTCCACGCGCCACGCTTGCGCGGCCCGACCGGCTCGCGTACTCGGCGCCATGCCCGAGGTCGCCCTCGATCCCCACGTCTTCGGTCCCAACCAGCGCTGCTTCGGGTGCAGCCCGTCGCACCCGCACGGGCTCCACCTGACCTTCGCCCGCGACGGCGAGGAGATCGTCACCCGCTTCGTTCCCCACGACGATCAGCAAGGCCCGCCGGGCATCATGCACGGCGGCCTGGTCACCGCGGTGGCCGACGAGCTGGCGGCGTGGACGATCATCGGCCTCAAGGAGCGCCTCGGCTTCACCGCCAAGCTTGCCGCGCGCCTGCGCCGCCCGCTGCGCGTTGGCCAGGAGGTCGAGGGTCGCGGGCGGATCGTCAGGGACGGGGGCCGCGTGGTCGACATCGCCGTCACCCTCTCGCAGGGCGGCGCCGAGGCCTTCCAGGGAGAGTTCACCTTCGCGCTCCTGGACCAGGGCGGGGCCGAGCGCCTGCTCGGCAGCTTGCCCGAGGAGTGGAAGCGCTTCTGCCGCTGAGGCGCGAGTGCGCAGCCGCGGGTCCACGGGCGCGGCGGGGCGGGGCGCGGACCTGCGGAGCCGCGGAGCCGGAGCCGAGAGCCGCGGAGCACGGTCGCGACGCTGGGGGACGATGTAAGCGCGCGCCCCACGGATCGTTCTGGCTGCGCTCACCATGACGACCACGAAGCCCTCCGCGCTCCCCATCGCATTTGCCTGTATCTCCCTCCTGGCCGCGGCCGCTTGCGGAGGCGCCGCGCCGAACCTGGCCGCAGCCACCGCACCCCCACCGTCGCCGGTCCCGCCCGCGGCGGCGCCGCCGCGCCTCGAGTCGCCGGCGCATGCGAGGAGCCACCCGCCCTCGCCGAGTGCGCCCCCGGCGACCTGCCCTGCGCGGCCGAGAACGGGGCGCGGGCGCTGGCGTGGCGCCACTGGCAGCTGAGCTGCCGGCAGGTGCAGCCCGCCGACCCCATCGCCGGCGAGGCGATCGAGGTCATTGTCCCGTACCCGCCCAGCAGCGGCGGGCCGTGCACCGCCGACGGCGCCTCGTTCGAGCTCGAGCTGGAGCGCGGGTCCGGGGTGACGGTGATCCGCGTGCGCGACGTGGCACACGGCAGGTGCGAGGGGATGAGCGGACTCAGCCTGGTCTCGGTCGGCGCGCTGCCGCCGGGCGCATACCGTGTGGACACCGGCTACTGGCAGACCTCCTTCGTGGTGCGCCCGCCGGGCTCCGACCCCGGCGACCTGCCGGAGACGTTCCTCGCGGCGGTCGCCGTAGCCGAGCTGCACGCGCCGGGTCGGTGCTTCGGGATGCCTGGCGACGAGCCTCGTCTACCGGCGACGGCGTTCGCCGCCATGCGCGTGTCGGCGCAGATGAAGAAGGCCTTCCCCGGGCGCAGCGCCGAGGAGCTGCTGGGCCTGTACCAGGGCGCCACGGCGATCTCGGTGACGCCGAGCGGGCCGGGCGAGTGGCGCTACGCGTACGCCGACGGTGCCTGCTGCACCATCTCCGCCGTCCAGGGGACGCTGCGGCGGCAGGACGATCGCTGGATCGTCGGACCCGCGGCCATCGTCGACACCAAGACCGTCCCCTGCTGAGCGCCGCTCCCACGACCGGGCGCGATCCTCGCCGGCCGGTACCGCCTCAGTGCTGGCCCGCTTCCCGGGTGATGCCCGGGTGGGTCGGGTCGCCGGGCTCGTGGCGCGGATTGGCCGTCAGGCGAGTGCCGTCGCGGCCGGTGAAGCGCATGAGCAGGTCCTTGCCGTAGACGAACTGGTCGCGCGAGTCGTACGGCACGGCGTGCTTGCCGGTGTCCATCCGGATGGCGTCGCAGGGACAGGCCTCCACGCAATACCCGCAGAAGATGCAGCGCAGCTCGTCGATGACGAAGGTCTCCGGGTACCGCTCGTAGCCGCGGCGCGGATCACCCTCGGGGTACTCGCCGGCGACGATGTGGATGCACTGCGCCGGGCAGGCGGTGGAGCAGCACAGGCAGGCCACACAGCGCGGGGAGCCGTCGTCTCGGATGGTGAGGCGGTGCATCCCGCGGAAGCGCTCCGGGTACGGGCGCTTCTCCTCGGGATAGTTGATGGTGGTGATGCCCTCCTCGAGGCCCTCCAGCACCGGGTCGGGCTTCGATCCGAGCATCGTCTCCTTCGTGTTCTTGAAGAAGTGACGCATGGTGTTCTTCATCCCCTTGAGGATCTCGGGGATGTACGCCTGCACCTCGATGCCGCGATCGGGGCGGCGCACCGGGGCGCCGACCACCGGCTTCGCGGCGCGCGGCTGCATCCAGGGCTGATTCTTGATGCGCGTCGTGCTCACGAGGCGCCCCTTTCGTGGGCGAGGTTCTGGAGTCGGGCCATGGGTGGTGCTCTCAAGCTTGCTGCGCAGACGCCCGCGTGCCGCCGGCGGCGGCGGCGAAGCGCGCCGTGGTGGAGCGCAGGAACCGCTGCCGGCTGACGGGCTCGAGGAGCCCGGCAATGAGGGCCACCAGCGCGGCCAGCGCGAGCAGCGTGATGATCGCCTTGGTCACGTCGCCGAGCAGCTGCATGGTGGCCAGCGTGCTCGGCGAGGAGGACCCCAGGGCCAGCAGGACGATGCCGGTGACCAGAAGGTTGGCGATGGACAGCGGCAGGAGCTTCGTCCAGCCGATCTTCATCAGCTGGTCGTAACGGAAGCGGGGCAGCGTCCAGCGGAAGAAGATCTGCACCCAGACCACCAGGATGGTCTTGGCGAAGAAGGCCACGAAGCTCATCAGGCTCACCGCCAGGTGGGTCATCTTGAACTGGAAGAAGGTGGTGTCGCCGAAGGCCACCAGGATCCCGTCGCGCTGCAGGAAGGGCAGGCTGAAGCCGCCCAGGAAGAGCGTGCAGAGCAGAGCGCTGGAGGTGATGAGCTCGATGTACTCACCGGTGAAGAACATGCCGAACTTCATCCCCGAGTACTCGACGAAGTACCCGGCCACGATCTCGCTCTCGCCCTCGGGCTGGTCGAACGGCACGCGCTTCCCTTCCGCGGCCAGGGCCGTCAAGAAGAGGAAGAAGGCCACCGGCTGCACGAAGATCCCCCAGGCGTTGGCGTTCTGCCAGTCGACCATCGGCCCCAGCCGCACGGTGCCGTAGATCATGAACAGGCCGACCAGCGACAGGCCCATGGCCACCTCGTAGCTGACCATCTGACTGGCGGCGCGCAGGCCGCCGAGGAGCGCGAACTTGTTGTCGCTCGCCCAGCCGGCGATGGCCGCGCCGATGACGCCGGTGCCGGCCATGGCGAAGAGGTAGAGGATGCCGACGTTGAGGTCGGCGATCTGCAAGGACACCGTGTGCCCGGTGCACTGGTAATCGGCCGGCATCTCGCTCACCAGCCGGCCGAGATCGCTCCAGTCGAAGACGCCCTTCGTCCCGCCATCGGCGAAGCACAGCTTGTCGCCGAAGGGGATGATGGCGAACGTCACCAGCGCCGGGAAGAGGGCGATGATCGGCGCCAACCCGTGCAGGAGGCGGTCGGCGTTCTTGGGGACGAAGTCCTCCTTCATGAAGAGCTTCACCGCGTCGGCGGCAGCGTGGAGCAAGCCAGCCAGGCGCAGCGGCACGGGCCCGTCGGGGATGCGCGCGGCGGCGTAGAAGCCGGAGCAGGCGACCACCGTCCACAGCAGGCCACCGGCCACCACCGCGGCGACTGGCGCCGCGTCGCGGGGCACCAGGCGCGCAGCCGCGAAGACGAGCACGTGCAAGGCCACGCCGCCGAAGAAGAACGAGCGGGGATCGATGTCCTCGAGCCACTGCTCGCCGCGGTTGATGGCGCCGCTGCGGCGGACCGTGCCGCACAGAACCATCAGGGTGAACCAGCCGACGAGCACGGCGAGCTGGAGCGCCCACTGCAGGCGCTCCAGGGCGGCGCGCGGCGGGAACCACCGGAAGAAGAGGAGCAAGGCCAGGCCGCCGAGGAGCAGCGCCGGCGCAAAGACCAGCGCTCGCGCCACCATGTTCGGCAGCATGGCCACGGCGCGGTTCGGGCCCACGCGGTCCTGGATCATCGCGCTCTGACGGCGGTCGGCCCAGGTGGCGATGGCCGCCATGTTGAGCAGGAACAGGAGAACGATGGCGATCTTGACGAACGCCAGCACCAGCTCGACGCCGCTCACGCGCTCGCCTCCGGCTTCTTCGGCTTCCGGCCATCACCGGCGGGGACGGTCTCCATCGGCAGCCCGCCGCCGCCGGCGGTGGGTGCGTTCTCGCCGCCTCCTTGGCCCAGATCGGAGGCCTTCGGTTCGGCGCTGAAGGCGGCGTAGGCCTCGGGCGCCATGGCCCGGTGCACGTCGGAGAGCTTCTTGTACTCCAGGGCGTACCCCAGCGACCTGGCGAGCCGCGAGACCAGCTCCCAGCCGGGCCGAGCGTCGCCGCGCGCGCGCAGCGCCTTCTCGCTGCGCTGCGCCAGGCCCTGCTTGTTGACGTAGGTGCCGTCGGCCTCGGCCCAGGCGCAGGCCGGCAGCGCGATCTGCGCGGCGCGCGCCAGGGGGCCGTCGTGCGCGCAGATGGTGACCACGCCCTTGAGCTTGGCGAGCGCCGCCCCGGCGGCGGCCGGCTCGACCTCCATCTCCGAGCCGAGGCAGATGGCGTACGCGTACCTGCCGGCGTTGATGCCGTCGATGAGCTGCGCGAACGGTCGGGGCGGCGTGGTCGATGCCACCTGCACCGCGCCGCGCGTGTTCGGGTTCTTGTCGGCGCTGATCAGGATGTCGTCGCTGCGCCCCAGCGGCCGCCCGGTGACGTAGAAGTCGCCGGCGCCCAGGAAGGTCTTGGCCAGCGTGGCCAGGGCGAAGTTGTCCTCGTTGGAGTGGCGCGCGGAGAGAACGATGGCGATGCGCGCCGGGTCGTCGGCGTGCCCGTCGAGCGCGTCGCGCGCCGCCACCAGGGCGTCCGCGACGCTGACGTCCTCGCCGCCGACGTTCGCCGACAGCATGCGGTCCTCGACCGCCTCGCGGTACGAGAGCATGCCCTCGTCGCACATCCAGTACTTGTTGACCTGCAGGTTCTCGCGCGGGCGGTAGCGGTAAGGCGTGTTGTTGCGCGGGTCGAAGTCCAGGTACGCGTTGCAGCCGGTGGCGCAGCCCTGGCAGATGCTGCGCGCCCCGCGCAGGAACCAGACCCGCGCCTTGAAGCGGAAGTCGATGGACGTCAGCGCGCCCACCGGGCACACGTGCTCGGTCATCAGCGTGTAGTCGTGGTCCAGCTGTCGCCCGGGGGCGACGACCACCTCGCTCAGGTTGCCGCGCTCGCGCAGGGAGAGCACCGGGTCCTTGGCCAGCTCGTCGGAGACGCGGATGCAGCGCGTGCAGACGATGCAGCGCTCGGCGTCGTAGACGATGGTCGGGCCGAAGGGCACGGCCTTGGGCTTGTGGACCACCTCCTGGTGCATGCGCTTGCCAGTGCGCTGGTGCTCGAGCCAGTAGTCCTGCAGGCGGCACTCGCCGGCCTGATCGCAGATCGGGCAGTCGACCGGGTG
>JBBJMR010000127.1:0-23352 GCA_037720395.1 Polyangiaceae bacterium | reverse complement strand
ACGCCCCGGACCAGCGACGCCCACACCTGACGGCCGCGCGCCTTGGACTCCAGCAGCGGCTCGGCGGCCTCCTCGGCGGGGCCGCGGTCGCCGGCGTCCCAGAGGCTGGCCGCGGCCAGGCCGCGCAGCTCCTCGCGCTTCGGGTCGCGGGCCAGCGCCAGCAGCTCGCGGCGGAGGTCCTCGCGGCCGTAGGCACGCGCCAGGCTGCCGGCGGCACGCACCGCCACCTCGTCGACCAGCGGAACCTTGGCGATGCCCTCGAGCATGGGCCGGGCGCCCGGCGCACCGGTGCGCGCCAGCCGGAAGAGGAAGCTCATGTCGCGGTCGGAGCTGGGGCGATCGCTGAGGCGAGCCACCAGCTCCGCCGTCGGACGAACCGCTGGCGGGTCCGCGGCCGCGGTCTGCGCAGGCTCCGCGCGCGGTTGATCGGCCGGCCTCTCGATGCGGATGGACTCGAGCGCCCAGCGCACCAGCGTCCACGCCGATCGCGAGCTCACCGGCCCCTCCTCGGAGCGCGCACGAGCCTCGATCACCGGCAGCGGGTCCCCGGCGCGCACGGCCACCTCGGCCAGCACCAACCAGCGGCCCAGGTGACGCTCGGCGCCGCGCAGCACCGCCAACGCCGCCGCCACCGACGCCGGCATCTGCGGTGAATCGCCGGCGCGTGCCACCTCGGCGCCGCCCTCGCGAGCCGGGGGGGAATCCTCGCGCCGCACCACGCTGGCGCGTCCGGTCCACACCAGGGGGACGAACATCTCCACGCACAGCGCGATGCGGTGGCTCTCCTTGATCTTCGGCGCCAGCGACTCGAGGCGGGCCGCGGAGGCCTCGCCGCGCGCCAGCCGCGCCACCTCGGCGGCGAAGGCCACGTGCGCGTGGCGGCTGGAGGCGGCACGGGAGAGCGGCGCGGACAGCGTGCTGTCGCGGCTGAAGCAGGCCGCGGAGAGGGCCGCGAAGCCGCCGGCCTCCTCGGAGGCCAGCGCATCGCGCAGCGGCGGCAAGGCGCGCTTCTCGGTGAGCTCGGTGAGCGCGCGCACCGCGGTGCCATACAGCTCGCGCTCGAACGACTCGCGGCGCACCAGCACCTCGAGGGCCTCGGACAGTGTCTTGCGCACGTCGCCGCAGTGCGGCGCCAGCGCGCGCGCGGCACCCGCCAGCTTCGCCTCGCCGGCAGGACGTCGCTTCAGCGCCGCGACGACATCCGCCACGAGCCGCCGCTGCACGGGCCCGAAGGCCCCCATTGGTCCGCCCCTGGGCATCCGGCAGAACCGAGACTAGTTGAGCGCAGCAACCCGGTCGAGGAGTTTGCTACAAGCGGTGTTGGCAGCGTCGCGCTTTGCCTGTCGCTGCCGTCGCCACCACCGCGGCGTAGAGGCCGCGCACCGCTCGTAGCGGCCCCCGACGAATGCACGCCGCCATCTCAATCGAGCGCGTTTCCAAGACGTTCGGCGACAGGCCGGCGGTGCGCGACCTCGACCTCGTGGTTCCGCACGGCAGCATCTGCGGCTTCATCGGCCCCAATGGCGCCGGCAAGACCACCACCCTGCGCATGATCCTGGGCATCATCGCGCCCGATCAGGGGACCATCCGCGTCCTCGGCGACGGCACCGCCGCCGACGCTCGCGACCGCATCGGCTACCTGCCCGAGGAGCGCGGGCTGTACCGCAAGATGCGCGTCGCCGCCTGGCTCACCTACCTGGCGCGTCTCAAGGGCGTGCCGGCGCTGGGCATGGAGGCCCGCATCGACCGCTGGCTGGAGCGCATCGGCCTGCCCGGCGTCGCCGCGCGACGCTGCGACGAGCTCTCCAAGGGCATGCAGCAGAAGGTGCAGTTCCTCTCGGCGGTGATGCACGAGCCGGAGCTGCTCATCCTCGACGAGCCCTTCTCCGGGCTCGATCCGCTCAACGCTCGGCTCCTCGAGGAGCTGGTGCTCGAGCAGCACGCTGCCGGCCGCACCATCGTCCTGTCCACCCACGTCATGCCGCACGCCGAGCGCATCTGCGAGCGGGTCTTCATGATCCACCGCGGCGAGAAGGTCCTCGACGCCACCCTGGAGGAGGTGGCCCGCTCCTTCGATCCACGCACCCTGGTGGTCGAGCTCGACGCCGAGGAAGGCGCAGAGGCCGCGCTCCGCGCCTTGCCCTTCGCCGACGGCGTGGTGCGGGCCGGCGCGCGCTGGCGCCTGTCGCTCCGTGACGACATCGCCGTGCCGGATGCCATCCGCCAGGTGGCCGCCGCGGTGCCGCTACGCCGCGTGGAGGCGGTGCGCGCCTCGCTGGAGGACGTGTTCCTGCGCCTGGCCGGCCACGACCCGCACGCCGACGCGGCGCGCGACGGCGGGAGCGACTGATGGCGGCGCGCGGGCGGCCCGGCCGGGCAGCGACGGCGAAGCGCATCTTCATCGTGGCGCGCCGCGAGTTCCTGGCCACCGTGCTCACCAGGGGCTTCGTGGTCGGCGTGCTGCTCATGCCGACCATCATGGGCCTGGTCATGGCCGCGGTGCCGCTCCTGGTCCGATCTCCGCCGGTCCGCGGCGAGGTGGCGATCATCGATCGTACCGGACGGGTTGCCGTCGGAGCGGCGGAGCGCATCGCCAACCTCGATCGGGACGGCGAGTCCTCGCCGGGCGCCAGGCGCAGGCGCCAGGGCGGCGCCCCGCCGGCAAACCTGCGCGTGGTCGTGCTCGCCGACGACGCCGACGTGGAGGCCGCCACGGCGCCGCTGCGGCAGCTGCCGGCGCCCGAGCGGCTGGCGCTGGTGGTCATCCCGGCAGACGGCCTGGCGCCCGAGAAGTCCCCGGACCTGCTCTGCGCACCGACGCTGGACGGACTGCTCGGCATCGCCGTGGGCGAGCAGGTCGCCGACGCGGTGATCGATGCGCGTCTGGCGGAGCGCGGCCACGACCCGGAGGCCATGCGCGCCCTCCTGCAGCGCCCGAAGATCTCGAAGCGCACGGTTACCGCCAGCGGCGACGCCGAGTCCGACGAGCTGGCGGGGGTCGTCCTTCCCGCCGCTTTCATGATGCTGCTCTGGATCGCGACCTTCACCTCCGGTCAGTTCCTGCTCACCACGCTGGTCGAGGAGAAGTCGATGCGGGTGATGGAGGTGCTGCTCAGCGCCGTCTCGCCGTTCGAGCTGCTCACCGGCAAGATCATCGGCCACGCGCTGGTGGGGATGGTGGTTTTGGCCACGTACCTGGCGCTGGGTACGACCATCCTGGTGGGCCTGGACATGAGCCACATGCTCGACCCCGCGCTGGCTGCGTTGCTCGGCGTCTACTTCGTCATCGCCTTCCTGCTGGTGGCCTCGATGATGGCCGCGGTGGGCAGCGTGGTGGAGGACATCCGCAGCGCGCAGACGTTGCTGACGCCGGTGATGGTGCTGCTGGCGTTGCCGACGGTGCTCTGGCTGCCGATCTCGCGCAACCCGAGCTCCACCTTCGCCATCGTGCTCACCTTCATTCCTCCGATGGGGCCGTTCGTCAGCGTCTTGCGGCTGGCGGCGCCGGACCCGGTGCCCGCCTGGCAGGTGGCGCTGTCGCTGGCCATCGGCGTGGCCTCGGTGATCGTGGCCATCTGGGCGGCGGCGCGGATCTTCCGCATCGGCGTGCTGATGTACGGCAAGCCGCCGACCCTGCGCCAGATGCTGCGCTGGGTGCGCGAGCGGTGAGGCATCGCCGCGCCGCGGCCGGCCCGGCGACGGGGGGGTTGTCGTCGCCATCCCCGCAGCGCCCCTCCGCGCCTGGAGATCACCTACTTGCCGCCCTGAGCCAGGCCATCGGTGCCATCTCGGACGACGTCCCAGGTCGCTGCCTCGTCCTCTCAGCCGCGACCGATGACCAGCACCAGCGCCTCGCCATCGACGGTCAGCTCGCGCGTCTCGCCGGCGACGGCGCCGCCGATGGTCACCTCGGTGGCCAGCGCCTCGCCGGCCAGCGCCTCGCGGTTGGCGGCAGCGACACGCTGCACCCGCTCGCTGCCCCCGACGCCGAGCCGGATGTGCTCGGTGACGCCGAGGTCCAGGTCCTTGCGCAGCGCCGGCCCGCGCGCCAGCACCTCGCGGAACAGGCCCTCGTCGCGGAGCGCGTCGGTGAGCGCGGTGTGGAGCACGACCACCCCGGCGCGGCCGCCGGCGGCGGCAAAGCCGTCGTTGGCCTCGACCACCACCTCGATCTCCTCCGGACCGAGATCCACCGGGGCGCCGTCGATCTCCACCGCCACCACCCGGCGCGTGGCGAGCTCGGCGCGCAGCGCACCGGCGTCGGCCCTGGCCAGCGCCTGCTTGGCGAGCTGCACCTTCTTGCCCAGCTTGGGGCCGAGGGCGCGGAAGTTGGGCTTGAGGACGTAGCGCACGGCGTCGCCCTCCTCGCCGGGCTCGAGGAAGCGCACCTCGTGGACGTTGAGCTCCTCGGCGATGAGCGCCACGTGCGCCGCCAGCGCCTTGCGCAGCTCGGCGCTGCCCACCACCACGTCGGCGCGCGAGAGCGGCTGGCGCACCTTGAGCTTGCCGGCGGTGCGCACCGAGAGCCCGAGCGAGACCAGCTCGCGCACCGCGCGCATCTCGGTGGCCAGCGCCTCGTCCACGGCGGAGACGTCGGGCTCGGGGTAGGCGGTGAGGTGCACGCTCTCCGGCTGCGACGTCGGCCACGGGCCGCGCACCAGGTTCTGGTGCAGCTCCTCGGCGAAGAAGGGGATGAAGGGTGCCGCCAGGCCGGCCAGCGAGACCAGCATCTCGTAGAGCGTCCAGTAGGCGTCGAGCTTGTCCTGCGCCGCGGCGGCCGTCTGGCCCTCGACCGGCGCGCGGAACCGGTCGCGGCTGCGGCGCACGTACCAGTTGGAGAGCGCGTCGACGAGGTCGACCAGCGTCTGCGCCGCACCGTAGAGGTCGTACCCGTCCAGGTGCTCGGTCACCTTGCGCGAGGCCAGGGCGCGCTCGGAGAGCATCCAGCGATCGAGGAGCGATCGCTCGCGCGCGGGGCGGTACCCGCGGCCAGCGGCCAGCGCCGCCGGCGTCGTCGCCGAGGCCTCGGGGTTGCCCGTGGCCGGCGAGAAATGGTCCGCCTCGGCGTAGAGGACGAAGAACGAGTAGCAATTGCGGAGCTTGATGGCGAACTCCTTCTGAGCGCCACGCACGTTGGCCAGGGAGTGGCGGGTGTTCGTCCACGGCGGGGACGAGGCGTAGAAGAACCAGCGGAAGGCGTCGGCGCCCGGCGCCGGCGTGTGCGGGTCCTCGACGTAGACGCGCTGCGGGACGGCCATGTTCGGCACGTCGTTGACCTTGACGTCCAGCGGGCTGGGGTGAGGGACGAGGCCGAGGCGCTCGATGTCCGCCGGGGCCAGGGCCACGATGCGGCGGCGCATCCCCTTCTGCGGCTTGAGCTGGAGCGTGACCGGCGCGCCCTGGCGATCGCTCCGGTACATGGCGACCTCGGTCGACTCGCCGGTCAGGTCGAGGCCCTCGTAGTCCTCGCGCGCGATGTGGGCCACGCCGGGCATGACCGGCGCCTTGACCAGGCTGGCCTCGATGGCCGCGCACTCCAGGCGCACGCGCTCGAGGATGACCTCCGGCGGCGTGTAGTTGCCCTTGGACTTGCTCTCCTTCTTGCCTTCGCGGTCACCGACGTGGCCGAGCACCAGGCAGGTCTTGTACGGGTGCGGGAAGGCGCGCACCCGCGACAGGCCGAGCCGCTTCTGCGCCTCGTCGTCGAAGACCAGCGTGGAGACCATGAGCAGCGAGTAGAACCAGCCGCGCGTCTGGTCGATGGCCTCGCTGATGAAGTCCGCCGGGAAGGCGGCGTCGAAGCGCTCCCTGGAGCCCGGCAGGTGCGGGTAGCCCCACTGGGCGAAGGGCATGCTGCCGCTGTCGAACCAGGCGTCGATGACCTCGGGGACGCGGCGCATGGTCCTGTTGCAGGTCGGGCACGGGAAGGTCACCCGGTCGATCCACGGCTTGTGCACCACCAGGTGCTCGTTGAGGCTCGGGTCGGCCTTCCTGGCGGCGTGGAAGTGATCGAAGGCCTGCGGGTTCAGCGCCTCGATCTCCGCCGCCGACGCGGGCGCGTGCTGGTGATCGGGGTCGGCCTCGCAGACCCAGACGTTGAGCGGCGTGCCCCAGAAGCGCTCGCGCGACAGCGCCCAGTCCACGTTGTTGGCGAGGAAGTCGCCGAAGCGCCCCTCCTTGATGTGGTCCGGGTGCCAGTCGACGGTGCGGTTGTTGGCGATGGCCTGGCCGATCTCGCGGGTGGTGCGGATGTACCAGGCCGGGCGCGCCAGCTGGATGAGCGGGTC
Organism: Polyangiaceae bacterium; assembly: GCA_037720395.1. GTDB lineage: Bacteria > Myxococcota_A > Polyangia > Polyangiales > Polyangiaceae > JBBJMR01. The sequence continues at coordinate 17,065 of JBBJMR010000127.1, read as the reverse complement.
GTCGTCGGCGCGCCAGCAGAACGGGTAGTCGTGGCGGTACTTCTCCTGGAAGACCAGCAGCCCGCGCGCCGCCAGGTCGGCGAGGATCTTCGGATCGGCGTCCTTGACCCACAGCCCGGCGAAGGGGCCCGTATCCGCGGTCATCTTGCCGTCCGGCTTCACCGCGCAGATGAGCGGCACGGCGCCGGGATCGACGTACCCCGAGAGCTCCGCCTTGTGGGCTTCGAAGTCGTCCTCGCCGAACGCCGGAGCGACGTGGACGATGCCCGTGCCGGCGTCGAGGGTCACGAAGTCGGCGGCGATGACCCGCCAGTAGAGCGGACGCTCGGCGCCGGCCTTGGTGGCCGCGGTGCGATCGAAGAGCGTGGCGGCGAAGGTGTCGAACGGCGGCCGGTAGCGCTTGCCCACCAGCTCCGCGCCGCTGCGCTTCTCGAGCACCGGCAGCTCGCGCCCGAACTTCTTGGCCAGGGCCTCGCGCAGGCCCTCGGCGACGATGAGCTTGTCGAAGCCGGCGGCCATGCCGGAGGCGTCGACGACGACGTACTCGAAGGAGGGGCGCACCGCGGCGTAGCCGTTGGAGGGCAGCGTCCAGGGCGTGGTCGTCCAGGCGCAAAGCGCCACGCCCGGCTCGTCGACGAGCGGGAAGGCGACGTAGCAGCTGGGGTCGTCGACGGTCTTGTAGTTCGAGCCGACCTCGGCGGCGCTGAGCGCGGTGCCGCCCTGCGGCCACCACCAGCAGACGCGGTGGCCGCGGTAGAGCAGGCCCTTCTTGTGCAGCTCGCTGAGCGCCCACCAGACGCTCTCCACGTAGCTCTTGTGGTAGGTGACGTACGCCGTGGGCAGGTCGACCCAGAAGCCGATCTTGTCGGTGAGCCTCTCCCAGGCGTCGGTGTAGCGGAAGACCGACGCCACGCAGCGCGAGATGAAGGGCTCGATCCCGTAGGCCTCGATGTCCGCCTTGCCGTGGATCTCGAGCTCCTTCTCGACCTCGACCTCCACCGGCAGGCCGTGCGTGTCCCAGCCGGCCTTGCGAGGCACGTCGTACCCGCGCATCGTCTTGTAGCGAGGGAAGGCGTCCTTGACGGCGCGGGTCAGCACGTGACCGTTGTGCGGCATGCCGTTGGCCGTGGGCGGGCCCTCGTAGAAGACCCAGGTCCCGCGCGAGGGGCCGGTGTGCCGGGTCTCGGGGCGCAGCGTCTTTTCGAAGATGCCAGCCACCTTCCAGAAGGCCAGGACCTTGGCCTCGTCCGCCGGGAAATCGAGATCGGAGCGCACCGTCGCAAAGGTGTGCAGGGGCGCCTCGTTCGGTCGCGGGCTATCGGCCATGAGCAGCTTGGTAATCGAGGATGTCGGCGCGCGCCCGAGGGGCCCGGTGGGCGGCCACGGCGTCGGCCCGGGCGTCGCGCGCGGCGCGCGCGCTCGCCGCGTCGATGCCGCCCAGGGCCACCAGCAACGGCGGCGTCCTTGCTCGGTCGAGCAGGCGGCGCGCCTCGGCCAGCGTCTCGAGGCCGAGCGGGCTCCCCTTCCCCGGCGACGCCAGCACCGGCGACAGCAACACCGCCGAGGCGCCGGCGGCGGCGGCGGCGCGGACCTCGCGCACGTCGTGCGCGCTGCACGAGATCCACGCCTCGCGCCCGAGCAGCGAGCGCGCCTCGGCGACGGACACCGAGCGGCGCCCGAGGTGGACGCCGTCGGCGCCCAGCGCCAGCGCCAAGTCGAGCCGGTCGTTGACCAGCAGCGAGGCGCCCAGCGCGCGCGTGCGGGCGCGCAGCGAGGCGCCGAGCGCCAGCAGCGCCCGGATCGGGAGCTGCGGATCGCGCAGCTGCACCGCGACGCGGGCGCGCAGGGCCGCCGGCAAGGACGCCAGGTCATCGAGGCGCGCCATGAGCTCCGCCACGCTCACCCCGTCGCGGTCGGTGGTCTGGACGAAGCGCGGCGGGCGCACCGGGCGCCTACTTCGCGCTCGTCTTCTCGAGGTCGTCGCGGGCCATCACCGCGAAGCGGCTCTTCGGGTAGCGCGCCACGATGTACCGGAGCGTCTCCAGCTGCGCTGGCTTGTCGCCGCGCTGTTGGAACTGGTTTGCCAGCCCGTAGAGCGCCTCGGCCGGCTCCTCCTCGTGGGCCTGGTCGGGGTCGGGATCTCCGGCGCACTGGAACGGCGCCGTCGCGCCCGACGCGACCAGCGTGGCGGCGAGCAACGAGGTCCGGAGCCAGGGCATGCAGAACCCTCAGCGATAGGCGGCGATGCCCACCACCTTGATGCTGCGGCGGCACTCGCCCGGCCCGACGGTGCCGCGGCACGCGGCCTCGGCCTCGAAGCGCGAGGTGGCGGAGCGGAGCTCACGCAGGATGCTGGCGGTGAGATCGTGGCCACCATCGCGGCAGGTGGTGTCGCCGCAAGGCACGACGAACAGGGCCGGGGCGCGATCGACGATGACGTGACGGACGTGCTTGGAGTCGGCGCCCACGGAGCTGCCGGCGCGCTCCTCGATCTCGAGCCGCAGGTTGGTCAGCCCGGGGATCTCCTCGGACAGCCGCGGCGCAGAGTCCTCGCGGCGGCGCCTCTCGGCAAAACGTTCAGCGGCTTCTTGGGCGCGGCCCTTCGGTCTGTACATCTTTGGTCTTGTTTAACCTCGGCCCCCCGCGGTCGCCGCGAAGGTTATCCGATCCATCCCCCATAGCAACGGGCGTGCTCCGCGGATCTGGAGCCCGTCGCCGTCAGCGGCCGAGCAATCCGTCGGTCGGAGACGAGGCGCTGGCGTGCAGGCGGCGCGGAATGCGGCCGGCCAGGAACGCCGACCGGCCGGCGCGTACCCCGTCGCGCATGGCCTGCGCCATCAGGATCGGGTCGCGGGCGCCGGCGATGGCGGTGTTCATCAGCACCCCGTCGCAGCCGATCTCCATGGCCGCGGCGGCGTCGCTGGCGGTACCCACGCCGGCGTCGACGATCACCGGGAGCTTCGTCTGCTCGCGGATGATCATCAGGTTGAACGGGTTGCGGATGCCGAGGCCGGAGCCGATCGGCGCCGCCAGCGGCATGACCGCGGCGCAGCCGATGTCGGCCAGCTTGCGGCAGACGATGGGGTCGTCGATGCAGTACGGCAGCACGGTGAAGCCCTCCTTCACCAGCACGCGCGCCGCCTCCAGCGTGGCCTCGTTGTCGGGGAAGAGCGTCTGCGGATCACCGATGACCTCCAGCTTCACCAGGTCGGAGAGGCCGAGCTCGCGCGCCAGACGGCAGGTGCGCACCGCCTCGTCCGCCGTGTAGCAGCCGGCGGTGTTGGGGAGCAGCTTCCAGCGGCCGCTACGCAACATCGACATCATCGAGCCTCCGCCAGGAGAGCTCGCGCCTGTCGAGCCCTCCCCGCGGTCCTTGAGGTCCACGCGGCGGACGGCGACGGTGACCACCTCCGCGCCGGAGGCCTCCAGGGCCAGCCGCGTCTGCTCGACGTCCCGGTACTTGCCGGTGCCGACGAAGAGGCGCGAGTCGAAAACGTGCTCGCCGATGCGCAGCGTGTCCGCCATCCCCGGCGATTAGCCGCGCGCGCGCATCGGGGCAAGCCGCGGGCGGTCGGCCGGACTGGGAAATGCTACACTCGCCGCCCGATGCGCGCCTTTCGCAGAACGCTTCTCGTCCTTCCCTTCGCCTTGCCCCTCGTCGCGCTCTCCCCGCGCCTGTCACCGTGGGGCTCGTCCTGGCGACCCTCCCTCGCGCCCAGCGAGGCCCAGGCCTCGGTCAGCCTGCTGCTGTCGCTCGAGGAGCTCGTCGGCGCGTCGCGGATGGTCGTGGTCGGGACGCCGATCTCCCGGGACAGCAAGTGGGAGGTCATCGGCGGCGGCAAGCGGATCGTGACCTATACCAAGGTGAAGGTCGATCGGTCCGTGGTCGGCGACGCGCCGGCCGAGGTGGTGGTGCGCACGCTCGGCGGCACCGTCGGCAAGATCGGCCAGTACGTCTCCGGCGAGGCGGCCATGACCACCGGCGCCCAGGCGATGCTCTTCCTCGCCGGCGACGGCGCGTCGCTGCACGTCACGGCCATGGCCCAGGGTCACTATCCGGTGGTGCGCGACGAGCAGGGCGTCTCACGCCTCGGCAAGAGCCCCGACGCCGGCGCGCTCCTGCCGCGGCGTGGCCCGCAGATCTCGGCGCAGGAGGCGCTGGTCGGCAGCAAGCTGGAGGACGGCGAGGCGGCCATCGTGCGTGCCCGGCAGGCCCGCGGTGCAAAGTAAGCCCGGCCTGCGCATCGCCGCGCTGGTCTTCTCCGTCGCGGTGCTGGCGCCGCGCGCCGCGGACGCGTTCTGCCGCACGTCGACCTGCGATTCGGGCACCGGCGCCCTGTGCGAGCCCGCGCAGGCCAACGACTGCGGCACGCCGCTGGCGTGGGCGTCCGGTTGCCTCGGCTACTCCCTGCAGCAGGACGGGTCGTCGCTCTCGAACCTCACCTTGCAGCAGGCAGAGGCCGTGTTCGCGCAGGCCTTTGCCGCCTGGACGCAGGCCGACTGCGCCGACGGCGGCTCGCCGGCGCTCCGCGTCGACTACCAGGGCTCGGTCGAGTGCGGCACGCACGAGTTCAATCAGGAAGAGGGCTACGGCAACGCCAACATCATCGTCTTCAAGGACACCGGCTGGCCCCACGGCGACAACGGCCGCGTGCTGGCGCTGACCACCGTCACGTACGACCTGGCCAACGGCCAGATCTACGACGCCGACATGGAGCTGAACTCCGAGCATGTCGTCGCCGACGGCGCTCAGTTCACCATCGGCGACGCCAACGTGCAGTTCGATCTGCTGTCCATCGCCACCCACGAGGCGGGGCACTTCGTGGGCATCTCGCACTCGGCAAACAAGGACGCGACCATGTTCGCCGACTACATCCCCGGCAGCACCGACCTGCGCAGCCTGAGCGACGACGACATCGCCGGCGTCTGCGACGCCTACCCCCCGGGCGAGGTGGCGGCGGACTGCGACGCCACCCCGCACGGCGGGCTGGCCACCGCGTGCAACAGCCCGCCGGGCAGCTCGTGCTGCACGGTGGCCCCGGGCGCGCCGCAGGGCGGCGGCGAGGCGCTGCTGGCGCTGGCGCTGGGCTTCATGGCCCTCGGCGCGCGGCGGCGGGACGCGCGTGGCGGCTGAGCAGAGCGACGAGCTCGCGCCTGCGGAGCGACCGCCGCCCGCCGACCTCTCCCCGCGCCCCGCCCAGGAGCTGGTCCGCGTCGACAACCCGAGCGAGCTGTCGGCTCTCGCCGAGCGCGCCGGCCGCGCCGAGGCGCTGGCCGTGGACGTCGAGGCCGACGGCCTGTTCGCGTACCGCGCCAAGCTCTGCACCCTGCAGCTCGCCTTCCGCGAGGGAGCGCGCGGAACGCCCGAGGAGCGCATGGTGGTGGCCATCGTCGACGCGCTCGCCGTCCCGGTGTCCGGGCTGACCTCGCTGTTCGCCGCCGGCCCGGTGCAGGTGCTCCACGACCTGACCTTCGATGCGCGTCTCCTCGGCGAGGCCGGCGCTCCGCTGGGTCAGGTGCGCGACACCTCGGTGGCCGCACGCCTGCTCGGGCGGACGTCCACCGGTCTGGCCGCGCTGCTCGCCGAGGAGCTGGGCGTCCACGTGGAAAAGCGCTTCCAGCAGCACGACTGGGCGCGGCGGCCGCTGGGCGAGGAGCACCTCCGCTACCTGGCCGGCGACGTGGCCCACCTCCTCGAGCTCGACGCCCGCCTCGCCGCCGCCCTGGTCGACAAGGACCTCGTGGACGAGGCCGACGCCGAGTGCCGGTACAAGCTGCAGACTGCCACCCTGCCACCGCGCGACGCCCGCCCGGCGTACGTGCGCATCAAGGGCGCCAGCGCGCTCGACGCCGTCGGCCGCGCGGTCTTGCGCCGTCTGGTCGAGGCGCGCGAGACGGCGGCGGCGCGCGCCGACGTGCCGCCCTTCAAGGTCGTCGGCAACGACGTGCTCCTGGAGCTGGCGCGCCGGCGCCCCGGCGATGCCGCCGGCGTCAGCGCGGTGCGCGGCGCCGCCTCTGGCCGTGCCGCCAGCCGCGTGCGCGCCTGGGTGGAGGCCATCGTCGCCGGCATGCGTGACGGCGAGGTTCCCGCCGCCGACCGCGTGCACTTCGAGCCGCAGCGCGTGGATCGCGCCCAGCTGGCGCGGCGACGCGCGCGCGAGTCGCAGATCTCGGCGTGGCGCAGGCGCGAGGCCAAGGCGCGTGGCGTCGACGAGCAGGCGGTGCTCCCGGCCACTGTGCGCAGGCGCTGCTCGAGGTGTTCCTCGACACGTCCGAGGTCTCCTGCCGAGCCTCGACCCGGACGACGCGGACGACGCGGACGACGCGGGCGATGAGGGCGCGCTGCGCGCACGGCTCGCAGCCATCCCCGGCATCGGCGCGCGCCGCCTGGAGCGCTACACCGAGGCCCTGCTCGAGCTGGCGCGGACGGAGCCGCCGCCCTCCGGCAAGGGCGGGCCGCGCCGGCGCCGCCACCGGACGCGAGCACGGAGCAGTGAGCGACGGGACACCCGGCCTGCTGGTGATCGCCGGCGAGGCCTCGGGCGACCACATGGCCGCTGCGGTGCTGGGGGCCATCGGCGATGACTTCCACGCCTGGGCCGTCGGCGGCGAGGGCGCGGCGGACGACGGCCTGGAGCGGATCCACGAGACCCGCTCGGTGGCCGCGATGGGCATCCTCGACGTGGCGCGGCGCACCGCAGCGCTGGCGACGGCCGCCGCGGCGGTCGTTGCCCGCGCGCGTCGCGATCCGCCGCGCGGCGCGCTGCTGGTCAAATTCACCGAGGCCAACCCGCGCCTCGGGCGGTGGCTGCGCGGGCGCGGTGTGCGCGTGGTGTGGTGCGGCGCCCCAGGTGTGGGCCTGGCGGCGTGGCGCGCCCGCCGCCTGGCCAGCGCTGCCGACGCCATGGCCGTGCTCCTGCCGTTCGAGCAGGAGCTGTGCGAGCGCACGGTGTGGACGCGCGCTTCGTCGGCCACCCGGCGGCGGAGGCAGCGGCGCGCGCGCGCGGCGGGTCGCGACGATGGCGTGCAGCGCGGCCCGCAGCGCGCCGGGCGCAGCCCCGACGAGGGCGCGCAGCACGGCCCGGAGCGCGCGGCGGGCGCGGCGATGGCGCGCAGCGCGGCCGCAGCGCGCGCCGGGCGCAGCCCCCGACGAGGGTGTCGGCGCGCGCGTCGCGGCGGGCCGCGCTCCACATCACCTCGGAGGCTCCGGCGCTGGCCATCCTGCCCGGCAGCCGCAGGGCGAGGTGGAGCGCCTGGCGGCACCGCTGTGCGAGGCCGCTGCGCTCCTCTGCCGCGATGGCAGCGTCGCCACGGCGCGCCTGCTGCGCGCGCCCGGGCTCTCCGACGGCGCGCGCGCGCGGATCGCAGAGGTGGCGGCGCGCTTCGCCATCCCGGTCGTGGACATCGACGCGCGCCACGGCGTTGCTTCCTCCTGCCGGGCTTCGAGGTCGCCCTGTGCGCCTCGGGGACGGCAACGCTCGAGGCAGCGCTGGCCGGCGCCGCGCCGGTCGTCGCCTATCGGCTCGACGCGCTGGCCTGGCAGATTGCCCGGCGCCTGGTGACCACACCGCATGTCGCCCTGCCCAACGTGGTGCTGGGCAGGCGCGCGTTCCCGGAGCTGCTCCAGGACGAGGTGACGGCGGAGCGCGTGGCGGCGTCGGCGCGGCAGCTGCTGGTCACGGTGGTCGCCGGCGGGGAAGCGCGGGCCATCGCCATGACCCTGCAGCGCCGGCTGGTGGCGCCCGACGGCGCGCGCTTCGGTGACCAGGTTGCCGCCCTGATACGAGGTGGCTCCTGCGCGTCACCCCGCTGCCGACCCCAGTGAGCAGATCGGCCGCGGGTCTGCGGCGGCGCGCTCGCACGCGCCGCTGAATCCCGCAGCCCACCGGCCACGGCGCTGACACTGGCCGTGCATCGCGCGGTGATGGCGTGGGAGGCGTGACGGAGGGGCGGTGGGTCGCGGTACCGAACCCGCAAATGCCTGGCGGCGTCGAGCACGTGGTCATCCGCGACGACTCCGCGGGTCACCGCTACCGTGACAACCGGCGACAGAACCGCGGCCCGCACTACAACAACCCCGCCGGCGGCCACTTCCAGTACCCCGGTGGCGCGGCACCGCCCGGCAACACCGTCCTGCAGTCGAGCACCGGCATGCGGTACTTCGTCGACCGGCTGGGGCAGACCTACAGCATGGATGGCCGCGACGTCATCCGCCCGGCGACCATCCGCGACGTGCCGCAGGACGTGCGCAACCGCATCGGCACGCGCGCCATCCAGCGCCTCATGCGCAACGGCCGGATCCGCATGCCGCCGCGCGGCGTCGAGTGAGACCGCCCCCGCGCCGGGATGGACGACCGGCCCGTCAGCCGGCGGTGGCGGCCACGGGCTTGCGCGGGGTGAGCCCGGCCACCGCGAGCAGGCTCTCGTCGCTGTCTTCGCCGGGGTTCGGCGTGGTCAGCAGGCGGTCACCGTAGAAGATCGAGCTCGCGCCCGCGTAGAGGCACATGAGCTGCGACTCGCGGCTGAGCTCGGTGCGACCGGCGGAGAGGCGCACGCGGGCGCGCGGCATGAGCACGCGCGCGGTGGCGATCATGCGCACGAACTCGATGGGATCGACCGGCGGCAGCGACTCCATCGGCGTCCCCTGCACGCGCACCAGCGCGTTCACCGGCACGCTCTCGGGGTGGGGCTCGACGCGCGCCAGCTCGACCAGCATCGCGCATCGATCGCGGATCGACTCGCCCATGCCGATGATGCCGCCGGAGCACACCGTGATCCCGGCGTTGCGCACCGCGCTCAGCGTGCGCAGGCGATCGTCGAAGGCGCGGGTGCTGATGATCGAGCGGTAGTTTTCGCGCGAGGTGTCGATGTTGTGGTTGTAGGCGTCGAGGCCGGCGTCCTTGAGCTGGCGCGCCTGCGACTCGGTGATCATGCCCAGCGTGCAGCAGGCCTCCAGCCCGAGCGCCTTGACCCCGCGCACCATGTCCAGCACACGGCCGAACGCCGGACCGTCCTTGACCTCTCGCCAGGCGGCGCCCATGCAGAAGCGCGTGGCGCCGACGTTGCGGGCGCGCTGGGCGGCGGCCAGCACCTCGTCGACGTCGAGCATCTTCTCGGCGCCGACCTCGGTCTGGTAGTGCGACGACTGCGGGCAGTACGCGCAGTCCTCCGGGCAGCCGCCGGTCTTGACGCTGAGCAGGGTGCAGAGCTCGACCTCACCGGCCGGGTGATTGGCGAGGTGCACGGCGCGCGCCCGATCGAGGAGCTCGAAGAGCGGCAGGTCGTGGATGGCCCGCGCCTGCTCGATGGTCCAGTCGTGGCGCACGCCGTCGGCAGCCCCCTCGGCGCGCGCCGCGGAAGGACTGCTCGGGCTCGGGGCGCGCGGCGCCGGGGGCTGATGATGGGAGATGGTCACCGCGGAGCCGTAGTACGGCCTTCGCCCGGTGTGAAGCGGAGCGCAGGACCGGCCGGCCGCCACCGGCGACGCTCCCCCAGGAGACCTCGCTCCTGCCGAGGCTCCGGCAGGAGACCTCGCACCTGTCGAGGCTCCGGCAGGAGACCTCGCTCCTGTCGAGGCTCAGAAGGTGGCCGAGCTCTTGGCCACTTCCTTGGCGATGACGCCCTGCGCGGCGAGCTGGCGCAGGTGCATGTCGAAGGTTTGCATGCCGTAGGGCGACACGCCCTTCTCCATCAGCTCCTTGAGCGTCGGGTTGTTCTCGGGGCGCTTCAGCGACTCGCGCACCGTCCCGGTGACCACCAGCACCTCGGCAGCCAGCGCCAGGCCGACCCCGTCGCGGCGGGGCACCAGGCGCTGAGCGACGATGCCCTGGAGGCAGTCGGCCATGCGATCGCGCACGTCCGCGGGGTTCTTGCTGAGGCTCAGCATGCGGTTGAGCGTGCGCGCCACGTCCGGCGTGTGCAGCGTGGAGAGCACCAGGTGGCCCGTCTCGGCGGCCTGCAGCGCAATCTCCATCGTCTCCAGATCGCGGATCTCACCGAGCTGGATGACGTCCGGGTCCTGGCGCAGGGCGGCGCGCAGGGCGCCGGCGAAGGTGTCGGTGTCCAGGCCGACCTCGCGCTGGCTGATGCTGGAGCGGTCGTCCTGGTGCAGGAACTCGATGGGGTCCTCGATGGTGACGACGTGCTTCGGGAAGTTGGCGTTGATGTGTCCGATCATCGCCGCCAGGGTGGAGCTCTTGCCGTTGCCGGCTGCCCCGACGACGAGCACCATCCCGCGGTCGTGCTCGGCCATGCCGCGCAGCGCCACCGGCAGCCCCAGGGCCTCGAAGGTCGGGATCTTGATGGGGATGCTGCGCATGACCAGCGCCAGCGAGCCGCGCTGGCGGTAGATGTTGACCCGGAAGCGCCCGAGATCCGGCACGGCGTACGAGGTGTCGTGCTCGTTGAGCTCCTCGAGGCGATCGGCGATCGGCTTGTTGCCGATGATCAGGCGGGCCACCGCGTCGGTGTCGTCGGCGCGGATCTTCTCCACGCGGAAGTAGACCATGTCGCCGCGCACCCGCGCGCCCGGGGGCTGGCCGACCTTGAGGTGCACGTCGCTGGCCCCCGCGGCGAGCGCCTTGCCGAGGAGCTGGTGCAGGAACTGCTCGGACGAGTACGGAGTCACGAGATGGGACGGTAACACCGACTGGGAAGATGAGGACGAGGAGAGCGGAGGAGGCGGGAACGTGAACGATCGCGACGCCGGGGAGGCCGACGCGTCGCAACGACCCGATCGCGCTCCGCTACTTCGCCCCGGCGGGCGGGGCCTTCGATGGGTCCAGCTGGCCCTTGAGTCCCAGCGCCCGCGCCGCCGATAGCGCGAGCGCTCGCTCTGTTGCGGGCAGCGCCGTGTCGCTGCCGAGCTTCGGCAGCAGCTCGCCGCAGCGGCGGATGCCGTCCGGATCCTGGGGCTCGCGCTGGGTGCTGGGCCGGCCGGCGATGCCCAGGATCGACGCCAGCACGGCGGCGCGGGGTGGGTCGGGCGGGGGGATGGCGGCGCGGTCGCACAGCGCCCCCATGGCCAGGTCCGCGTCGTCGGCGTGCGCCAGGGCCAGCAGGGCCACGCGTGCCACCTCGCCGCCCTCGCCGACGCCGGCCAGCAGCTCCGCCGCCCCGACGGCTGCGGCCAGGCGCTCGATGTCCAGCGGATCGTCGCCCATGGCGCGCTGCCAGCGCGGGTCCGCGGTGCGCGACGACGCGGCCGGCGGCGCCGCGTCGACCGAGGCCGGCACCCCGGCATCGGGGACAGCCGTCGTCTTGACCGGCTCGCTCCGGCACCCGGACGCGACGGCCAGCAGCAGAGCCGCCACGCCGCGCGTCCCAGGCCGCATCAGGACTGCCTCTCACCTGTGTAGAGGTCGAGGGTGCGCTTGCCCGCCTTCTTGTCGGCCTCGATCTGGTCGTTGAAGGCATCCACGGCGCGGTTGATGTGCATGCTGCAGAACTTGGGGCCGCACATCGAACAGAACTCGGCGGTCTTGAAGTACTCGTCGGGCAGCGTCTGGTCGTGCATCGACTGCGCCGTCTCGGGGTCGAGCGAGAGGCGGAACTGCTCCTTCCAGTCGAAGGCGTAGCGCGCGCGGCTCAGGGCATCGTCGCGGTCGCGCGCGCCGGGGCGCTTGCGTGCCACGTCGGCGGCGTGCGCGGCGATCTTGTAGGCGATGAGGCCCTGCTTGACGTCCTCGGCGTCGGGCAGGCCCAGGTGCTCCTTCGGCGTCACGTAGCAGAGCATGGCCGCGCCGGCGTACCCGGCCATGGTGGCCCCGATGCAGCTGGTGATGTGATCGAAGCCGGGGGCGATGTCGGTGACCAGGGGGCCGAGCACGTAGAAGGGCGCCTCGTGGCAGAGCTCCATCTCCTTCTGCACGTTCATGGCGATCTGGTCGAAGGGCACGTGACCCGGCCCCTCGATCATGACCTGCACGTCCTTGTCCCAGGCCTTGAGGGTGAGCTCACCGAGCGTCTTCAGCTCCGCGAACTGGGCGGCGTCGCTGGCGTCGGCGACGCAGCCCGGCCGCAGGCCGTCGCCGGCGGAGATGGTCACGTCGTACCGCGCGCAGATCTCCAGGACCTTGTCCCAGTGCGTGTAGAAGGGGTTCTGCTTCTTGTGGTGGAGCATCCACTCCGCCATGATCGACCCGCCGCGCGAGACGATGCCGGTGATGCGCCCGCGCGTCAGCGGCAGGTGCTCCACCAGCACGCCGGCGTGAATGGTGAAGTAGTCGACGCCCTGCTTGGCCTGATGCTCGAGCATGTCGATGAGGTCGTCCGCGCTCATGCGCTTGACGTCCTTGCAGGCGTCGAGCGCCTGGTAGAGCGGGACGGTGCCGATGGGCACCGGCGATGCCGCCACGATGGCGCGCCGGATGCCGTCGATGTCGCCGCCGGTGGAGAGGTCCATCACCGTGTCGGCGCCGTACTTCAGCGCGTAGCGCAGCTTCTCCAGCTCGCCGTCGACGTCGCCGGTCACCTGGCTGGAGCCGATGTTGGCGTTGACCTTGCAGAGCGAGGCGATGCCGATGCACATCGGCTCGAGGTTGTGGTGGTTGACGTTGGCCGGGATGACCATGCGGCCCCTCGCCACCTCGCTGCGCACCAGCTCCGCGGCGAGCTTCTCGCGCACGGCCACGAACTCCATCTCCGGCGTGATCACGCCCTTGCGGGCGAAGTGCATCTGGCTCTGGTTGGCGCTGTCCGCGCGCGCTCGCACCCACTCGGTCCGCCGCATGTCCGCCTCCTTGGAAGGGGTCGGATGTACGGCTGGCCAGCACGCGGCGCAAGCCGCTCGTCAGGGCGAGGCGACGTCCGATGCTGCGCGGAAGACGGCCTCGATGTTGTTGCCGTCCGGATCGAGCACGAACGCCGCGTAGTACCCCGGCGGATTGCCGTCCTCCTCGCTGCGGAACCCCGGCGCGCCGTTGTCGGTGCCGCCCGCCCGCAGCGCGGCGGCGTGGAAGGCATCGACCTCACCGCAGCTGCGCGCCACGAAGGCCGTGTGCTGCTTGGCGCCGTGCGGATGGAAGCGATCGATCCAGTACACCGGGTAATCGATCCCGTAGCCGATGGCGTCCGTGCCCTCGCCCACGGGCATCTCCACGACCCGCCGCAGCCCCAGCGCGCCCAGCGCCGCGTCGTAGAAGCGAGCGGACTGCGCGACGTCCCTGGTGCCGATGCCGGTGTGATCGATCATCGCCGGCAATCTAGGTCAGACGCGCGCGTGGCGCGAGGCAAGGATGCACGAGGACGCAAGAGCCATGTTGTCGCCCGCCCCGGGCCATGGTCTGCGTGGCCATGACCGCGGCGCGCCGCCCCCGCCTGGCCAGCGCGCCGGGGCTGGCCATGGCCGCGCTCGGCGGCCGGAGCCAGGCCGGGGGCTGCCCGGGCGGCCGGCCTGGTGGCGACCGCACCGGATGCGGCCGCCGCCGCGCCGGCGATCCGCGAGGACTACCTGCTGCTCATCGACGATGGCCGCGCGCAGCGATTGCTGTATGCCGCGCGCGTGGAGCCGGCCACCGGGTCGCTGCGCGTTCTGATCCCGGCTCCCGGCGATGCCGGCAGCGGCGGCGAGCGCGATCTCGTCCTGCCGGCCACCATCCACGGGCTGGTCGCGGGGCTCTCGCGGCGGCCGGCAAGCCGGCGCCGGTGGCGCCGGCGCCATGGTCCACGCGCGCCGCCACCGCCACCGCCGCCCTGCTCGGTCCGCTCGCCGACGCCGCGCTGCCGGTCGAGGCCCGAGGCTGGGCCGAGGCGCTGGCGCCCCGCTTCCCACGGCTGGCCGCGCTCGACGTTCGCGCGCCCGCCGACGGCCGCGTCGAGGTGCTGACGCCGACGCTCGAGGTCCGCTGGCCGGGCCGAGCGCCGGCGATCGCCTGGAGCGAGCCAGCCTCCGCGCCGCGCGAGCCGGCGGCGGAGGTGGCCAGGCCGAGCGCGTGGGAGCCGCTGCGGGTCGAGGACATCGAGCGCGCCGCCGAGGCCGCGCCCAGCGCCGAGACCCTGGGCAAGATCCTCCGCGGCCGCCGCGACGCGGCCCGCGCGTGCCACGCCGCCTTCGTCGAAGCGCGACCCGGCGAGGCGGTGGCGGCGCGCACGCGGGTCATCATCAACCGACGCGCGACCCTCACCGCGGTGCCCGTCCCGGTGCGCGACGAGGAGGCCACCACGCGCCCTGGCGCCTCGGGCGCGCGACGCCGGCGCGCTCGAGGCCGATGCTGGTGCCGCCGGCGTGGTCGACCCCGCGCGCGAGGCGCTCGCCAAGTGCATCGCCAAGGTCCTGCGCGAGACGCAGCTGCCACGCATCGACGAGGAGTACGAGGTGCGCGTCACCGTGCGCTTCGACGCGCCGCCGGTGCCCCCACGGCGCACGCACGTGCTGCTCCTCGGCCGCGAACGCCTCCACTGGGCATCGCCGCCCCCGCAGACTCAGCTGCTGCGCGAGGGCGAGGCCACCGCGCCCGAGGTGAGCGGCGCTGTCCGCCGAGGTCCGTGAGGGGCTCGACGCCGGCCCGGGCGCGCGCGGGCGACGGAGTACCTCGACACGTCGGACCGCCGGGTGGCCTCGGCGGACCTGGCGCTGGCCGCGGAGCCGCTGCCCGCGGCAGAGCGCCCTCCACCGCCGCCGGCAGGGCGGGCGAACGCGAGCCGGGGCGCGCGGCCCGGCGGCGGGCGCCACCTCGCGCGCCTGGCGGTGGGGCTGGTCGCTGCGCTGGTGGTGGCGCTGGCGCTCCTGCTCGGGCGCGCACCGCGAGCGAGCTGAGCTCGTCGCGCGACGCGGCGGCGGCGGCCTTGCGGCCGCACGCGACCGCACCCATGTTCCGGCGCATGCAGGTGACCATCCGCTACTGCGTCGTCTGAAACTACAAGCCGAGGGCTGCGGGTCTCGCGGCCGCCATCGAGCAAGCGTCCGGCGCCAAGGCGGATCTCCTACCGGGCAAGACCGGGCAGTTCGACGTGACCGTCGACGGGGTGCTCGTCTTCTCCAAGGCCAAGGAGCAGCGCTTCCCGGAGCACGCCGAGGTGCTGGCCAAGCTCCCGCCGCGCTGACGGTGCCCGGTCGCTGAGCGAGCGCCGACCCTGGACCAACGATCCTGGATACTCGGGCGTCCTCCGGCGCCCGGGCCCCGGCCGGCTCGATGCGACTCGCTGAGGTGCAAAATGCCAGCGTCATGGCAGCACGTTGACGCCGGGTGCGACGCGGGCTGACGTGCCCTGCTGTGCCCGCCGACGCCCATCGCGCCTCGATGGCTCGCGCGATCCGTCCGCGGATCTGCGCAATCCGTGTCGATGCGGTGGACCGCTGGTTGCTCGACCCGCCCGCGCCGGTGGCTGCACCGCGGAAACCGCGTCAGGCGCATGGGGTGGGTGCGTGGCCCACGACGTGCACTGGCATCGCCGGGGAGGGCCACCGCACCATGATCCGTTCGCGTGTCTCCGCGTGCGCCGCGCTTCACGGTGGCCTCGCCGCACGGGTCGACCCGCTCCATCTGCCAGGGCTTCAGGCGTTGGCGTTGGCAGCGCTCGCGTCCTGGTTTGCCGCCGGCTGCGCGTCGGCTCCCCCTCCCCGTGCGGCGGTCGTGGCCGCGGCGCCGCTCGAGGTGGAGAAGATCGATCCGGGCCCGACCTACATGGAGTCGGAGATCGGTGGTCTCGACGAGGAGGCCATGGACCATGCCTTCTCCTCCCTGGAGCGCCCGGTGATGCGCTGCCTGGAGGGCGGCAGCGAGCGGGTCGAGGGGCTGGGCGGCCACTTCAAGCTCTCCCTGCGCGTCGACAAGGCCGGCAGCACGCGCTGGGTCTATCTGAGCGAATCGACGCTGGGCGACCGCGACACCGAGAAGTGCGTGCTCGATCTGGCGCGAACCAAGGCCTGGCCTCGACCGCTGGGCGGCGAGGGCCTGGCCGAGAAGTCCTTCGACATCGAGGCGCGCAGCGAGCCGGTGAGCTGGGAGGCGCGCCGCGCACAGCGGGCCCTGAACCACGTGCACGGCGAGGTGGCGCGCTGCCGCAAGGGGATCCCCGGAAGCTTCGTGGCCACCGTCTACGTCAGCCCCGACGGCCGCGTGCTCACCGCCGGCCTGGCCACGCCCAGCGAGCGCGGCGAGGAGGCCGCGGACTGCGTGGTCGAGGCGGTGCGCCGGATGCGCTTCGGGTCGCACGGCGACAAGGCCGCCAAGGTGAGCTTCGCCCTGCCCGAGACCTGAGACGCGCCTGCTCGCGGGCTACACGAGCTCGTCCACGGCGCGCACGGCCTCGGCGGCGTCGTGCGCGTGCGCGTAGCCCATCACCTCGCGCGCGCGGCGGTCGTCGACCATGCACACGTAGCGGATGTGATCGAGCTCCGGCGCCGGGAACGAGGTGGCCTTGTAACGCCAGAGGCGGCGCAGCATGCCCTGCATGGCGAAGTGCGGCAGCGGCAACTGGGTCTTCCCGGTCATGGCCACCAGGCGCGAGAGCGGCTGCGGCGACGGGCCGGCGAGGTTGAAGATGCCGCGCACCCCGGGGGAGAGGGCCTGGAGGATGGCCGCGACCACGTCCTCCTGGTGGAGGACCTGCACCATGGGGTCGAAGCCCATCAGCGTGGGGATGACCGGCAGGCGCAGGTAGTTCGAGGGCGCGTTCTTGACGGCGCCGAGGATGTGCACCGGTCGCAGGATGACCGTCTCCGTCTGCGGCCGCTTCCAGAAGAAGGACTGCGCGGCCATGTCCACCTCGACCAGGTCGCGGATCTCGCTGAAGGCCGCGCCGCCCAGGAGCGGCGCGTCCTCGCTGAGGAACTGCGGGTTGTCGGGGCGAGGACCGTAGACGTTGGCGCTGGAGAGGACGATGAGCTTGGGGACGTCGTACTGGGCGACGTACTCCAGCAGCCGCTGGAAGCCGGCCACGTTCCAGCTGTGATGCTCGTCGGCGCTGGCCCGCGGGTCGTGCAGGATGCCGAGGTGCACCACCGCGGCCAGCCGCTCCTGCCGGAAGATGTCCTGCGTCTTCTTGCGACGGATGTCGATCTGATGATGGGCGATGTCCTTGGGGCGGCCCACGAAGTCGCGGCGATCGATGCCGATCACCGGGC
>JBBJMR010000376.1:0-7738 GCA_037720395.1 Polyangiaceae bacterium | reverse complement strand
GGCACTCGAGTTCCGCCCCCGGAGCCATGCCCTGACCCAACACGCCAGCCCCGCGCTCAGCAAGATCCGCAGCGCCTCGGCTGCGGTCGAGCGGCGCATGCGCCTGGCGCGCTCGCTGCGGGTCGCGCCCACCGTGCTCACCGCCGCCCTGTGCGCCGCGGCCGTGGTGCTGGTGACGCGCAAGGTGTGGCCGGCCACGCTCTCCGAGCCACGGGCGCGCCAGCTGCTGGTCGTGGTGGCCCTGGTGGCCCTGGTGGTTCTGGTGGTCGCCGCCCTGCGCCGGTTGCCTCCTCGCGCGGGCGCGCTGACCCTCGACAAGCACCACCGGCTCGACGGTCGCCTCAGCAACGCGCTGACGTTCGCGGCACAGGGCGAGCGCACGCCGCTGATGGAGGTGGCCATCGACGACGCCTGCGAGCACGCCGCGCGCCTCTCGCCCTCCGCCGCCGCGCCGCTGCGCGCGCCGAGGGACCTGCTGGTGCCGTTGGGCCTGGCCGCCGGCGTGGTGGCCATCGCCCTGCTCGAGGTCCGCATCCCGGTGCGCGACATGCCGCAGGCCAGGACCCTCGACGCGCTCACCATGTCCCCCGACGACCTGGAGCTCTTCAAGCAGGCCGCCAAGGATCTGGAGCGGAAGGACCAGAGCCCCGAGGTCAAGGCGGCCATCGAGCGCTTCAACCAGCTCATCGAGGACATCGCCAAGAAGCGCCTCGAGCGCACCGAGGCCTTCCGTCAGATGGAGGCCATCGAGCGTGAGCTCCTGGAGGGCGCCGAGGCCGACGCCAAGAGCCTGCAGGACGCGCTCGAGGAGACGGCGCGCGAGCTCAAGAAGAGCGACCTGTCCAAGCCGCTCGGCGAGTCGCTGGAGAAGAAGGACCTCGACAAGGCCAAGAAGGACCTCGAGGAGCTGGCGAGGCGCCTGCGCGAGAAGAAGCCACCGGACAAGGCGCAGCTCGAGAAGCTGCGCGAGGCCCTGAAGAAGGCCAGCGAGCGCCGCAAGGAGGCGCTGGCGGCCGTCAACGACAAGCGCGCCGAGCTGCGCGAGGACCTGCTCAAGAAGAAGAGCAAGCCGCAGGATGCCGACGCCGGCCCCCGCAGCCCGGAAGAGGAGCGCCTCCTCAAGAAGAAGGAGCGCGAGCTGGAGCGCCTCGATCGCGAGGCCGAGCGCCAGGAGCGCACCCAGCGCCAGCTCGACCGCCTCGATCGCGAGCTGGCCAAGGCCGCCGAGGACCTGATGAAGGACCTGGGCATGTCCGCCGAGGACCTGGAGCGCGCCGCCGAGGACATCAATCGCCTCCAGGAAGAGGAGATGTCCGACAAGGACAAGGAAGAGCTGCGCAAGCGCCTCGAGGAGCTACGCGAGGTGCTCCGCCAGCAAGGGCAGGGCGGCAAGCAGCGCATGGCGCGCATGATGCGCTTCGGCAAGCGCGCGCGGGGCGGGCAGGGCAAGCAGGGCGAGCAGGGCCAGGGCCAGGAGCAGCAGGGCCAGGGCCAGGGCCAGGAAGGCGAGCAGGGGGAAGGCGAAGAGGGCCAGGACGGCAAGGACGGTCAGGGTCAGCAGGGCCAGGGCCACAAGCCCGGCGGGCAGGGCGGCCAGCAGTGGGTCATCGGCCCAGGCGGCAAGCGCATCCTCGTGCCCGGCATGGGCCAGGGTCAGGGCCAAGGTGAGGGTCAGGGTCAGGGTCAGGGTCAAGGGCAGGGCCAGGACCAGGGCGGCGGCAAGGGCCAGGGCATCGGCACGTCGCACGACGGCAACGTCGCCGGCAAGGCCACCGACTCGTCGAAGATGGAGACCAGCGACGTGCAGGCCCAAGGCCTGGACAGCGGACAAGGTCCGAACAACAGCGAGGTCATCCTCTCGGCGGCGGAGCGCGGCTTCAAGGGCGCACCCTACAAGCAGGTCTACAAGGACTACCGCGGCGTGGCCGAGGAGCAGATCAACAAGGATCAGATCCCCGACGGCTACCGCTTCTACGTGCAGCGGTACTTCCAGCTCATCCGGCCGCGCGATTAGCGGGGCGACGAAGCAGAGTCCTCATTCCACCAGGCAGCGCGATGGCTGCTGACCCTCACCCCGACCCCTCCCGGAGGGAGAGGGGTCAGAAGAGCGTGAAGGAAGATGGCGGAGAAGAACAAAGAAGAAGCCCGCGCCGAGGTCGTCGACTTCCAGAAGCGCATCGGTGAGCTGCGCGAGGAGGTGGGCAAGGTCATCGTCGGTCACCGCGAGGTGGTCGACGGCGTGCTGACCTGCATGCTCGCCGGCTCCCACGCCCTGCTCGAGGGCGTCCCCGGTCTGGGCAAGACCATGCTGGTGCGTGCCACCGCCGACGCGCTGGAGCTGGGCTTCTCGCGCATCCAGTTCACGCCCGACATGATGCCCGCCGACATCATCGGCACCACGGTCATCGACGAGACGGCGGGCGGCCACAAGTCGTTCAGCTTCCGCAAGGGCCCGATCTTCGCGAACATCGTGCTCGCCGACGAGATCAACCGCGCCACGCCGAAGACGCAGAGCGCGCTCCTCGAGGCCATGCAGGAGCACCGGGTCACGGTGGCCAAGCAGAGCTACGTGCTCGAAGAGCCGTTCTTCGTGCTCGCCACCCAGAATCCGCTGGAGAGCGAGGGGACCTATCCCTTGCCCGAGGCCCAGCTCGATCGCTTCTTCTTCAAGCTCCACGTGCCCTTCCCGGGGCGCGAAGATCTGCACTCCATCCTCGACCGCACCACCGGCAACGAGCCGCCGACCTGCAAGGCGGTGCTCGATCGCGAGCGCCTGCTCGGCATGCAGCACCTGGTGCGCGAGGTCCCGGTGGCGCGGCACGTCCAGGATTTCGCGGTGCGCCTGGTGATGGCCACCCATCCGGATCAGAAGGACAGCGGCGACAGCGTGAAGCGCTTCGTCAAGTTCGGCGCCTCGCCGCGCGGGGCCCAGGCCATCCTGCTGGCAGCGAAGATCCGGGCCTTGTTCGATGGGCGCTTCGCGGCGTCCATCGACGACGTGCGCGCGGTGGCCTTGCCGGCGCTGCGCCACCGCGTGCTCCTCAACTTCGAGGGCGAGGCCGAGGGCGTCAAGACCGACACGCTGGTGCAGGAGATCCTCGAGGGCCTGCCGGAGAGCAAGTAGCGGCCGCCCGCGGCCGCGACCCATCCATGGGCGTCCTCGATCTTCTCAAGCGCGCGGCGTCGCCGCTGTCGTCCCAGCTCGGAGGCCGCCTCGGAGCGGGGCGCGGGCGGCGTGGCGACGAGGCGGACCTCTTCGACGAGGAGTTCCAGCGCAAGCTCGACTACCTGGCCCTGGTCAGCCGACGCGTCTTCTCGGGAGCGATGCGCGCCGAGCGCCGCACCAAGAAGACGGGCTCCGGCGTGGAGTTCGCCGACCACCGCGACTACGCCAGCGGCGACGACTTCCGATACCTCGACTGGTCGGCCTTCCAGCGCTTCGACCGCCTGCTGGTGCGCCTCTACGAGGAGGAGGAAGACCTCTCCATCTACTTCATCGTCGACAACTCCTCGTCGATGGGCTTCGGCGACGGCGCCAAGCTGCGCCACGCCAAGCGCCTCTGCGCCGCGCTGGCCTACGTCGGCCTGGCCAACCTCGATCGCATCGCCATCGTCACCGCCACCGACGAGATCAGCGGCCGCATGCCGTCGACGCGCGGCAAGGCCCGCATCTTCCGGGTGTTCCGCTTCTTGCAAGGGCAGCAGGCCGAGGGGCACACCGACCTCGGCGAGGCGATGAAGACCTTCGCCGCCCAGCACAAGCGGCGCGGCCTGGCGGTGCTCCTCTCCGACCTCTACGACCCGGCCGGCTTCGAGCGCGGCATCAACGTGCTGCGCTACGCCAAGTTCGACCCCTTCGTCCTGCACATCGTCGACCCCGCCGACGCCAAGCCCGACCTGCGCGGCGACGTGCGCGTCTACGACTGCGAGACCGGCGACGAGCGCGAGGTGACGGTCACCGCCAAGGTCCTGGAGCGCTACGGGCAGGCGTACAACGAGTACCTCGACGAGGTGCGCCGCTTCTGCACCCAGCGGCAGGTCAGCTACTTCCGCGCCGACGTCGACGTGCCCTTCGACGAGCTCATCCTGCGCGTCTTCCGCCGTGGAGGGTTCCTGCGCTGATGACCTTCACCGGCCTGCCGCTGGCCACGCTGCTCCAGATCGGTGCCCTGGCCGGGGCGGCGGTGGTCGCCTTCTACATCCTCAAGCTGCGCCGCCGCCCGGTGGCGGTGCCGTACTCGCGCATCTGGGAGCGCATCCTGCGCGACAAGGAGGCCACCAGCCTCTTCACCCAGCTCAAGCGCCTGCTCTCGCTGCTGCTGCAGCTGGCCCTGCTGGCGCTGCTGCTGCTGGCGCTCGGCGATCCGCGCGCCGCCACCAGCCTGGTGGAGGGGCGCAACGTGGTGGTGCTGGTCGACGCCAGCGCCAGCATGAAGGCCATCGACGTCGCACCGACCCGCCTCGACGCCGCCAAGGACGAGGTGAAGCGCATGGTGCGCGGCCTGGGCGGCAGCGACCGCATGCTGGTGGCGCAGATGGACGCCGCGGCCACGCCGCTCTCCACCCTGACCAGCGAGGTCTCCGAGCTCGAGGGGGCGCTGGCCCAGGTCGCCGCCAGCGACGGGACCGCCGACCTGGCGCGCGGCCTGCGCTTCGCCGCCGACACGCTGCGCGGCCTGCCCTCGCCGGAGATCGTGGTCGTCTCCGACGGCGCCCTGGGCCCGGCCGTGGACAGCTCGGGCACGGTCGACCTCGGCGACATCAAGCTCTCCTTCGTGCCCGTCGGCAAGAGCGCGAGGAACGCTGCCATCACCGGCTTTTCGGTGCGGCGCTACCCGCTCGACAAGAGCCGCTACGAGGTGATGCTCGAGGTCCAGAACACGAGCGAGGAGGCGATGGACGTCGAGCTCAGCCTCCTCGGCGACGGCCAGGTCACCGACGTCACCCGCCTCTCGCTGGCCCCCAAGGAGAAGCTGCCGCGCTTCTATCCCAACCTCTCCGGCGCCTCGCGCACCCTGGAGGCCAAGCTGGCGCTGGCCGACGGCGGCGGCGACGACCTACCCGCCGACGATCGCGCCTACGCCCTGCTGCCCGAGCGACGGCGCGCGCGCATCCAGGTCGTCTCGCGCGGCAACATGTACCTCGAGGCGGCGCTGCTCCTCGACGAGTACCTGGACGTGACCGTCGTCAGCCCCGAGCAGTACCCGGGCCGCGGCGCCTTCGACGTGACCATCTTCGACGCGGTGACTCCCAACGTCGCCCCCCAGAGCGGCGGGCTCCTCTATCTCCACCCCACCGGGACCAACGTGCCCTTCGAGGTGGGCAAGGAGGTCCTCGACGACGATCCCAACTACCGCCTCGGGTTCGACGAGCTCGACGCCAAGCACCCCATCATCCGCTACACCTCGCTGTCCGACGTCAACATCGCCCGCGCCAACCCGATCAAGGCGGACAAGGACGACAAGGTCGTCGGAAAGAGCTTCAAGGGGCCGCTGCTCGTCGCCGGCCGGCGCTCCGGGGTGAAGTTCGTGGCTCTGGGGTTCGACATCCGCGATAGCGACCTGCCGCTGCGCATTGCCTGGCCGATGCTCCTGCTCAACACCATCAACGACTTCGTCGAGGAGGACACCAGCTACATCTCCTCCTTCCGCACCGGCAGCGTCTGGCAGATCCCCGCCTCGTCGGCGGCGCAGAACGCGCGCCTCGAGCTGCCCGACGGCAGCCAGCGCACCGTGCCCATCAAGGACGGGCGCGCCGTCTTCCTCGGCCAGCACGCCGGCTTCTACAAGCTGACCACCGGTGAGCCCGGGGCGCCGGGCGGGGAAGAGTCGCACATGTTCGCCGCCAACCTCTCGGACTTCGAGGAGAGCAGCATCGCCCCGCGGCCCACCCTCGAGGTCGACAAGCGCGTCGCCGGGTCGGTCAGCGGGTTCACCATCGGTGTGCGCCGCGAGATCTGGATCTACCTGCTCGCCGCGGTGCTCCTGATCACCGCGGTGGAGTGGTTCACCTACCACCGGCGGTTGACCGTATGACGCGTCGCTGGAAGGCCGTCGCCTGGGCGGTGAGCTCGCTGGCCCTGCTCGGGCTGCTCTTCTGGGCCTACCGGCGCTTCGTGCTGCTCCACCCGGATCCCACGCTGTCCTGGGTCCGGCAGGGGACCACCTACGAGCTGCTCAACCCGAAGATGCTCGGGGGTGTGCTGCTGGCGCCGTGGTTCGTGTGGGTCCTGTCGCGCTCGCTGGCCGACCTGCCCTGGCCGCAGCGCATCCTGTCCGTGATCCTGCGGGTGGCCTTCGTGGGGCTGGTGGCGCTGGGCCTGTCGCGCCTGGCGCGCACCGCCACCACCGACAAGACGGCCACCGTCTACCTGGTCGACGTCTCGGACTCGGTGACCGACGAGTCGCTGGCCGACGCGCGCGCGGCGCTGGCCGCAGCCTGGAAGGACAAGCCCAAGGACGCGGTGATTCGCCTGGTGACCTTCGCCAAGCGCCCGCGCCTGATCGACGCGCGCTCCCAGGAAGGAGGGGACGCCGACGCCGCCACCCCGCCGAGCATCGCGCGCCACCAGAACGAGCCCGGGGCGCCGGTGAGCCCGGCCGAGCAAGGCGGGCCGGGCGCAGGCTCCAACCTGCAGGCCGCGCTGCAGCTGGCCTATGGTCTCTACCCACCGGGGTACCTGAAGCGCGCCGTGCTGCTCTCCGACGGCGTGCAGACCGACGGCGACATCCTGGCCGAGGCCAACCGCGCCCGCGCCAACGGGGTGCGCCTCTTCTCCATCCCATACCGGCGCCCGGCCCCGCCCGAGGTGGCGCTGCGCGAGCTGCGCCTGCCCGACCGGGTCAAGGTCGGCGAGACGTTCGAGGTGCACGCCGACATCTACGCCAGCCGCGCCACCACCGCGCGGGCGCGCCTCTGGCAGGGCGAGGCGCTCAACGGCCTCGACGGCGCGCGCCAGCTGGAGCTGAAGGCCGGCAACAACGACGTGGTCTTCAAGAGCGTGGTGCGCGTCGCCGGGCAGGTGACCTACCTCTGCGAGCTCGACGAGATCCCGGAGGACAAGTTCAAGGAGAACAACCGCTACGCGACGACCGTCGACGTCCCCGGTCGCCCGGCGGTGCTCTACATCGAGGGCAGCCCGCAGCACGCGCAGCCGCTGGCCAACGCGCTGACGGCGCAGCAGCTCGAGGTCGACGTGCGCGCGCCGGCGGGCTTCCCCGGCTCGCTCAAGGAGCTGGAGCGCTTCGATTTCCTGATCCTCTCCGACACGCCCAAGGAGGCGGTGTCGCTGAACGGGCAGGAGATCATCGAGCAGTACGTCCGCGACCTGGGCGGCGGCTTCCTCTTCGCCGGCGGCGAGAACGGCTACGGGCTCGGCGGCTGGTACCACACCACCGTGGAGCGCATCCTGCCGGTGCGTATGGAGAACGAGCGCAAGAAGGAGATGCCCACCGTGGCCTTGGCCCTGGTCATCGACCGCTCCGGGTCGATGACCGGCTTGCCGATGGAGATGGCCAAGGCCGCCGCCAAGGCCACGGTTGGTGTCCTGTCCGGCGATGACCTCAACGAGGTCATCGCCGTCGACACCGCGCCCACCCCGTACCTGAAGATGCAGCCGGCCCGCAACCGGTCGCGCACCACCGAGTGGAGGATCTCGCGGAAGTTGCCCTCCAGCACGCTCTGGATGCTCTCCCCGCTGCTGATGAGCACGAACCGCACGGCGGCCCGCAGGGCGGCG
>JBBJMR010000375.1:0-7743 GCA_037720395.1 Polyangiaceae bacterium | reverse complement strand
GCGTGCCGCCGGGCTCGATGGTCATGGGCAACCCGGGCAAGGTGGTGCGCGAGGTGACCGCCGAGGAGGCGCGCCTGGGGCGCGATGGCGCCGCGCACTACGTGGAGAACGCGCGCCGCTTCCTGCGCATGTTCGCCGAGGCCGGCGCGAGCGCGGCCGGTGGGGGCGGCTGAGCATGCGCGTTCGCGTCAACGGCGAGGATCGCGACGTGCCCCAGCGCACCACCGTGCGCGCGCTGGTCGAGCTGCTCGAGCTGAGCGAGGGCCCGGTGGCCGTGGAGCGGAACGGCGACGTCGTCCCGCGCGCCGAGCACGCCGCGGTCGAGATCGCCGAGGGCGACGTCATCGAGGTGGTGCACTTCGTCGGCGGCGGCTGAGGCGCCGGCGGCAACGGTGACGGCGCCGCGGCCGGGGCCGGTGGCAACGGCGGCGGCCAGGGTGGCGCGCCCACCGGCGGAGCGGGCGGCGATGGCGGCCAGGGCGGGCCGCAGCCTTGTCTCGCCCACCGCCGCGCCGCTGATCGTCTCCCAGGCGGGCGCGATCCCGGCGGTCTGGCGGGCGAGGGGCCTGCCGCTCCAGGCTGGAGCGAGCGGGCGTTCGGCCTTTCGGGGCGCTGGCGATGGAAGGTGCGCGGCGGTCGCACCGTAAGCTCCGTCCAGACCTGCCGAAAAGTTGCGGGCTGACCACGACCTTTCGCTACGATTTGCGGACCACGTGCGCGCCTCCACGACGATCGCCGTCCTCGCCCTCGGCGCCGTTGCCGGCGTCGGCACGGGCGTCGGCGCCCACCTGACGCTGCCGACGTCGCCGGTCACGCGCGGCGTGTCCATCGGCGACCGGCGCGCGCCCGAGCGCGGTTCCCTCGCCGAGTGGCTCGGTGCGCGCGCCGACGATCTCCGCGCTCGGCGGATCTACTTCAGCTCCGGGGAGCGCCGCTTCGAGACCACGCTCGCCGAGGCCGGCGTCGAGCTCGACATCGGGGCCACCATGGCGCTCGCCGCGGAGGTCGGTCACCGCGGCGGCCCGCTGCGGCGGCTCGCGGAGGCGCGCGCCGCGCGGCGCGGCGAGGTCGACGTGCCCCTGGTGTGGCGCTTCGATCGCGATCGCGCGCGACGCCTCCTGGAGGGCTGGGCGGGCGCGCTGCACCGCCTGCCCATCGACGCGCGCCTGGACATGGCCACCCGCACCAAGATCGCCGAGGTCGCGGGCCAGGACCTGGACGTCGACGCCACGCTCGAGGAGCTGGAGAAGGCCAAGCACGACGACGAGGAGACGGTCGCGCTCCTCACCTGGCGCATCCCGGCCAAGCTCACCGTGGCGGAGCTGACCAAGGTCGACGTCGGCCGCGTGCTCGCCGAGTACCACACCGACTTCGCCACGTACGGCAGCGGCGTGGGCCGCACCGTGAACATCAGGAACGCCGCCGCCAAGATCGACGGCGTGGTCATTCCGCCCGGCGAGGTCTTCTCCTTCAACGACATCGTCGGCGAGCGCTCGCTGGACAACGGCTTCACCTGGGCGCCAGAGATCATGGGCGACGAGACCACGCCCGGCGTGGGCGGTGGCACCTGCCAGGTCTCCACCACCCTGCACGTGGCTGCGCTCTACGGCGCGCTGGAGGTGGTGGAGCGCCAGTCGCACTCGCGGCCCAGCGCGTACACGAAGATGGGGCTCGACGCGACGGTCTCCTTCCCGGAGGTCGACCTCAAGCTGCGCAACAACCTGCCGTTTCCGATCATGATCCACGCCACCGTCCCCGAGCCGGACGCGCAGCTGACCAAGATCAAGCACGCCCGCGTGAACGTCGAGCTGCTCGGCGGCGACCCGGTGGCCACCGTGAGTTACCGCTATGGCATCGGGCAGGTCGAGGACTTCACTCGCCGCATCTACACCAAGAACCATCTGCGCCCCGGCAAGCGCCTGCGCCACCAGAAGGGGTCGCGCGGGTACAGCATCACCTCCTGGGCGACGATCAACTACCTCGACGGCCGGGTGGAGGAGCGCAGCTGGTACAGCGGCTACCGGCCGGCGCCGGAGGTCTACTGGGTGGCGCCGGGCTACGACCAGGCCGAGCTGCCGGAGATGCCGACGCACGCCATCGGCGTCGAGGATCGCACCAAGGAGGCGCGCGAGGCACGCGCCGCCGAGGCGGCCAGCGTGTCCATGTAGTCGGCGGGCGGCTCTCGCGCCTCAGCGAGGCGCGTCCTTGCAGCAGCGGAAACCGATCTCGTAGAAGCGGAACTCCGGCCCATGCGAGTCGTTGGTGCCGCGGCAGCCGGCCCAGGGCTTCGACCAGTAACCGCCCTTCAGCGACGAGCGCCACGGCCACTGGGGACGCGAGGTGGCCACCCACTCCTCGACGTTGCCCACCAGGTCCATGGCGCCGGAAGGTGAGGTGCAGCGCGGCCGGTTGCCGGTGGGCTCGCCCTGCCAGAGGCGCTTCGTCTCCGCGGCGCGCACCGCCGGGTCGCGCGCCGCCAGCTTGGCCTCGCTCACCGACCGGTACGGCTTGGCGCTGTTGCACGCCGCGTCGTCCACGCGCTGGCCGTAGGGAAAGGGCAGCGTTTCGGGTCCCTCGCACGCCGCCTCCCACTCGATCTCGGTGCACATGCGCTTGCCGGCGCCCGCGCACATGCGCTCGGCCTCGACGAAGCTCATCATCACCTCGGGCAGCTTGCCGCGCTCGTTCGGCCACTCGTAGCGGTCCATGCAGGTGCGCACCGCGGTCACCCGCCCTTCGCGGGCGATGAAGCCCGGCAGGAACGAGCGGCACTTGCCCTGGAAGAGGTCGAGGCAGATGCGCTGCACGTACTCGTGGTGCACACCGGCGACCGGGACCATGTCCGGCGGGCAGGTGGGCGCGGTCGGCGACGGCGCAGGTGCGCTCAGGGTTTGCGCCAGCAGGGCTTCCAGCAGCACGCGCGCATTCTGGCGACGTGGCGGTGCGCTCGGCAAGGGCGGCGCGGTGCTATGACGCCGGGGTGGGCACCCTCGGCTGGGCGCGGGCCGGAGCCGCAGTGGCGCTGCTCGCCGGCGCCTCGGTCTGCATCGGCCTGGTGCTCCGGCGCGGCGGGAGCGGCGCAAGCGGCAGGGCGCCGACCTGGCCGACGACGCAGGCGCCGCGCCGGCGTGCGCCCGCGGGCGCATCGACGCCGAGCGCGGCGGGAGCGTCTGGCGTCGTCTCGGTGAGGCGCCGGAGGGCGCGCGTCTGCTCGCCGGCCTGGCGCGGCGGCCCAGCATCTGCTTCGCCGACGTCGATCCCTCGGTGGTGGTCAGCGACCATCAGCTGCTCCTCGACGCGCGGCTCGACGCCGACGCCGCGGCGGCGCGCGCCGGCCACCTGATCTCGCACCTCCTCGCCCACGAGGACCTGGACCCGGCGCACGCCAGCGACTGCGCGACGTTCGTCGAGCGGGCGCTCGGTGCGGAGACGCGTGCGCACCTGCTCGAGGCCCGCCTCCTCGTCGAGCTCGGCGCGGATTCCGCGGCGGCCGAGCTCGCGGCCACCGCCGGGCCGCGCGCGGCGGCGGTCGTCGACGGCTATCGCGCGCAGTGCGAGCGGCGCCGCGCCGACGGCGGCGAATGAGCTAAACTCCAGGCGTTTGGCCCTGGCCATCTCCGACCGCGCCCGCTGGGAAGACCGCTACCGCACCGGCAGCTACGCCCGCTCGCCGTCGTCGCTGGTGCGCGCGCTCGATGGCGTGCTGCCGCGCGACGGGCGCGCGCTGGACGTGGCTGGCGGCGCCGGGCGCCATGCGGTGTGGCTCGCCGAGCGAGGGCTGTCGGTGACGCTCGTCGACGTCTCGGAGACGGCGCTCGAGCTGTGCGAGCGCGCCGCCGACGACGCCGGGGTCAGCGTGCGCACCGTGCTCGCCGATCTGGAGACCGAGGCGCTGCCGCCGGGGCCCTGGGACGTGGTGCTGGCCTTCCATTACCTGTGGCGGCCGCTGATGCCGGCCCTGTGCGCGGCGCTGCGCCCTGGCGGCAAGCTGGTCGTGGTGCAGCCGACGCGCTCCAACCTGCGCCGCCACCCGCATCCGCGCGAGGCGTTCCTGCTCGATGATGGCGAGCTGCCCAGCCTGGTCGGCGACCTGAAGGTGGTCTCCTACGAGGAGGGCTGGCTCGACGAGGGCCGGCACGAGGCCTGCCTCGTCGCCCGCCGTCGCTGAGACCGGCAGGGCACGGGCGCGGACACGGGCGCGGACACGGGCACGGACACGGACACGGACACGGGTGGAACTTCTCGCTCCGGCTGGAAGCGTGCGGCCGGCTTCCGCGCCGCTCGCTCCGCGACTAGGCTCCGCGCCGATGCGCGCCTTGCTTCTCCTTCTTCCTGCGCTGCTCCTCGCCTGTGGGGAGGGGGACCTCGGCAACGCCTCGGCTTCCTCGAGCGGTGCGGGCGCATCCGGCAGCGCCTCGGGTGGCGGCGGCCCGGGCGCTGGTGGCAACGGTGGCGGGGGCAGCGGGGGCGTGCCGCCCGAGCCGGTGCCGGGGCTGCGCGCCGAGTACTTCTCCAGCTACCTCGACCTGGTCGTCGAGCGCGTCGAGCCGACGCTCGATGTCGTCTGGGGCGCCGCCGAGCCGGTGGCCGGCGTGGGGCCCGATCGCTTCTCGGCGCGCTGGCTGGGCACGCTGCGCGCGCCGGCCGCGGGCACCTACCAGCTGATCACCGAGAACGACGACGGCGTGCGGGTGTGGGTCGACGACGTGCTGGTCATCGACGACTGGGTGGGCCACTTCGTCCAGCGCAGCGAGGTCACCGTCGAGTTGCCCGCCGCCGAGGTGCCGCTGCGCATCGAGTACTTCGAGATCGATCTCGACGCCCAGCTGCGTCTGCTCTGGTCGAGCGCCGAGCTGGCCGAGGCGCCCATCCCGGAGTCGGCGCTGCAGACCGTCGACGTGCCCAGCGGCCTGCCCGGCCCCAAGCCCCCGTACCTGAATCCGGTGATGCTCGGCTGCGCCGACCCCGGCGTCGTCGCCGTCCCCGAAGGGGGCGAGACCGTCTATCGCGCGGCGTGCACCGGTGGTGCGTTCCCCATCCACGGCTCGCGCAGCCTCGTCTTCTGGGCAGACACCGGCGCAAAGATCCTCCCCGCCGGCAAGCCGGACTGGGCGGCGAACGGCGGTCGCAACTGGGCGCCCGAGATCCACCGGGTCGGGAGCGAGCTCGTCGCCTACTTCACCTCGGTCAACGGCGGCAACGTCCTCTCCATCGGCGCCGCGCACGCCCCCGACGCGGCGGGGCCCTGGGTCGACATCGGCGGGCCGCTCGTCCAGCACCCGCAGGGCGTCATCGACGCGACCTTCTTCGAGGACGCCGACGGCTCGCGCTGGCTCGTCTACAAGATCGACGGCAACTCCGTCGGGGACCCGACGCCGATCTACGCGCGCCGCCTCGCCGACGACGGCCTCTCCTTCGCGCCAGGCAGCGACCAGGTGGAGCTCATCCGCAACGATGGAGGCAGCTGGGAGGGCGGCGTCGTCGAGGCGCCCTGGGTGCTGCTGCGGGATGGGCAGTACTTCCTGATCTACAGCGGCAACGTCTACGACCACCGCTACCGCACCGGCGTGGCGCGCGCACCGTCGCTGCTCGGGCCGTACGAAAAACACGGTGCGCCCATCCTCGGCAACAACGAGCGCTGGGTGGGCCCGGGCCACGGCTCGGTGGTGGTCGTGGGTGGTGTGGACTGGTTCGTCTACCACGCGTGGTCGAACAACGGCGCCGGCAAGCACCTGGAGAGCGCGGGCCGGCAGATGCTCATCGATCGCATCGACTGGGTCGATGGCTGGCCGGTCATCCACGACGGCACCCCCAGCCGCAGCGCGCAGCCTTGGCCCGGGACCACGCCGCCCCGATGATCTCGGCTCGGAAGCTGTCCAGGTCGCCTGGAGAGATCACCACGGAGACACGCAGACACGGAGAGACTTGATCGTTTCTCCGTGCCTCCCTGGTCGACTCCGGGCGGCTCCTCAGCGCTCTCGCGCCGCCGGCCCGTGGCAGGCGACCACGAAGCCACAGCGCAGCCGCTGACAGGTCGGAAGCTCCACCGGCGGGAAGCGATCGTTCCAGCGGGCCTCGGCGAAGCGATCGCCGAGGGCAGCGAGCTCGCGCTCGAAGGCGTCGTGCTCGGCGTCGGAGAAGGCCCCGCCGGCGCCCTTGCCGCGCAGCATCACCGGCTCCTCGCCGCCCGGGCGCGTCGCATCGCCGCCCAGGAAGAGCAGCCCGGCGCGCACCCGCGCTCCGCCGCTGCGTCGCGCCGAGAGCGCGTAGGCACGCAGCTGAAACGCGTACGGGGTGAGGTCGGCGCGTGGTCGCGAGCGCTTGTAGTCGATGACGTCGACGCTGCCGTCGGCGTGCTCGATGCAGAGATCCATGGTGCCGCGCAGCGCCAGGGTGGCGCCGCCGGCGCGCACCGGGAGCAAGAAGGCGTGCTCGCGCAGCAGACGGCTGCCGTCGGCGCGCGCGCGCGCGGCCCAGCTGCCGGACAGGAAGCGGGCGATGGCCACGGCGATACGCTCGGTCTCGGCGGCCGCCTCCGGCAGGCCCTCGGCCGTCAGGCGCGCGCGCACCGCTGCCGGCGCGGTGGCTGCGCCCCAGCCCGGGCGCGGCCACTGTTCGAGGACGCGGTGCGCCGCGCGCCCGAGGACGCGCGGATCGGTCTCGTCGGCCGTCGCGCCTGTGACGCGCTCCTCCTCGCCCTCGATGGGGAGCGTGTCCTCGCCGAACAGGTCGAGCTGCCCGGAGAACACCGGCTCGTCGAGGGCCAGCAGGTGGCGGAGGCGGAAGCGCCGCGGGCAGTCGCGGAAGACCATGAGCGGCGTGGTGGCCAGCGCCAGGGTGCGCGCCGGCGGCTGGCGCGGGCGCTCCGGCGCGCCGGTCAGGATGGCAGGCTCCGCGGGCGTGAGGGGCGCTGCGACGCGCGCCGCCTCGGCCGCGTCCAGCAGGGCGGTGGCGCTCTGCCGGCGCGTCACCAGCGGCTCGAGCGCGGCGTCTTCCAGGCCGGCGTGCAGCGTCGCCCAGGCCGAGCCGGCGCGCGGTGCCTCGACCGGGGCGACGAGCACCAGCGAGGCGCGCGCGCGGGTGAAGGCCACGTAAGTCAGGCGGCGGCGCTCGGCGTGCTCGCGCCGCCGCGCCTCCTCGCGCATCTCGCGCATCACCGCGGTGCCCACCTGCACCGGCGGGTTCGCGGCGCGCCAGAGCAGGTCGTCCACGGTGGGGTCGGCCCCTCCGCGCCAGGAGCGCGAGAAGTGGCGCACGGCCAGCGTCGCCTGTCGCTCGGCGCTGGCCGGCAGGAAGGAGAGTCCGGGCACGGAGGTGCGCGGCGTCGCCGCCAGGTCGAGGAGCAGCACCAACGGGAAGTCGAGTCCCTTGCTGGCGTGGATGGTCGTCAAGCGCACCGCGTCGTCCTCCGCCGAGAAGACTGCCGCCTCGGCCTCGTCGGTCTCGTCGGCGATGCGCTTGTCGAGCCAGCGCATGAAGCCGGCCAGCGTGCCGCCGCGCTGGGCGGCGATGCGCGCCAGGCGATCGACGTTGCCGATGCGCGCCGCCGCGCGCGGCAAGGCGGCGAGCACGCGGTCGAGGTCGAAGGCTTCCATCACCATGCGCACGGCGTCGGCGGGAGGGAGCCGCAGCGCGGCGCGGCGCACCTCGGCGAAGCGCGTGCGGAAGCCGTCGAGCCGGCCGCGGTCCTCGCGCGAGAGGCGGGCCAGCGCGTCGCGCGCCTCGGCGCGTCGCGCCTCCTGG
>JBBJMR010000126.1:0-23545 GCA_037720395.1 Polyangiaceae bacterium | reverse complement strand
ACGACGGCCTGGCGGAGCGCGACGCACGCGCGTTCGGGCGCGTCGGCCGCGCCGACGCCGAGGCTCCCCACGCGCGCCACGCGCCGCGGGCGCGCGGACGCCTCGACGCGCTGCTCGCCTGACGGCGGCAGGGACGACACCGAACCGTTCGTCGACATCGCCCTTCACGGAGATCCGGGCGGCGTTGTCGACGCAGCCTTCACGGAGGTCCGGGCGGCGTCGTCGACGCACCGTTCACGGAGGTCCGGGCGGCGTGGCTCGACGCAACGCCGCCAGACGCGCGGCGATCTCCGCGAAGCCCGCGCCGCCGTGCTGCCGCGCCAGCCAGCGCGGCGGCACGGTGAGGGCTCCGAGGTGCCGGGCGACGTTGGCCACCCCGAAGGTGGTGGCGAAGGCGGCTGGCGGCGGCGTCGTTGCCGCTGTCGCCGGCGAAGGCCCAGCGCCGCCGCGCCCGGGTGGCGTCCTCGCCGCGCAGCTCGCCGAGCACGCGCAGCAAGCCCGAGGCCTTGTCGTCGCCGTCCAGGGTCAGGTGCAGGTGCACGCTGGAGACGGTGGTGCGCACGCCGCGGGCCCGCGCCTCGGCGACCATGGCGGCGATGGCGGCCGGGGCGACGGTGGCGTGCTCGCCGATGTCCAGGGTCACATCGCTGCTCCGCGCGGCGTTGTCGTCGGCGAGGGCCGCGCCGTGGCGCGCGCCGAGCTCCGAGGCCAGCTCCAGCAAGCGCGCGCGTCGCAGCCGCCGCTCTCCGGGCGCGAGCGCGTCCAGGCGGCGCACGCGCCCGCCCTCGCGGCTGAAGGCCACCGCGCCGTTCTCGGTGACCGTGGCCGCCACCGGCCACTGTCGCTGCACCACCTCGCCCCAGCCCGCCGGGCGCCCGGTGCAGGCCACCAGCTCGAGGCCCGCCTCCCGCATCCGGAACATCGCGCCGTAGGCGGCCTCGCCGAGCGCGCCGCCGTCGAGCACGGTGTCGTCGAGGTCGAAGGCCAGGCCCACCAGCGCGCGGGCCTCGTCGGCGCCGAGCGCGGCGAGCGGTTTCACAGCACCTCGACGCGGGCGATGACGCTCTTCAGGTACAGCCCTTCGCCGAAGGCCGCGGGCACGGGGTGGTCGCCGCCCTGGAACTGGCGCTCGAAGACGATGGCCTCCATGCGCGCCTCGCGCGCGCCGAGCGCCAGCGCGCGCGTCAGCTCGTCGATGCCCACCGCGCTCGAGCAGGAGCACAGCACCAGGATGCCGCCGGGCACGGTGGCCCGGCAGGCCGCCGCCGCCAGGCTGCGGTAACCGCGCAGGGCCGTCTCCTTGCTGCTGCGCGACGGCGCCAGCTTGGGCGGGTCGCAGATCACCAGGTCGAAGCCGTTCCTGGCCGCCTGCTCGAGGTGCCGCTTGGCGTCGCCGCGCACGAAGGAGATGCGATCGGCCAGCCCGCTCTCGCGCGCGCAGTCTCCGGCGACCGAGATGGCCGCCGGGCTCTCGTCGACGGCCACCACCTCGCGTGCGCCGCCGCGCGCCGCGGCCATGGCAATGGCTCCCACGAAGGAGAAGGCGTCGAGCACGCGCCGCCCGTGGGCCAGCTGCTCCACGCGCGCGCGCAGCGGTCGCTGGTCGAGGTAGAAGCCGGTCTTCTGCCCCAGCGTCAGGGGCACGACGTAGCGCAGGCCCCGCTCGCTGAAGCGGAGTACGTCGAGGGTGACGTCGCCGCGCACCACCCCCGTTCCAGGCTCGAAGCCCTCGAGCTTGGCCATCCCCGCCGGGGTGCGATCGACGATGGCCCGCGGCGAGAGCAGATGCGACAGGGCATCGAAGACCATCCCCTCGCGCCGCTTCATGCCCACGGTGCCGATCTGGACGGTGACCACGTCGGCGAAGACGTCGACCACCAGCCCGGGCAGGCCGTCGCCCTCCGCGTGCACCAGGCGGTAGGCGTCCGTCTCGTGGCCGGCGGCCTTGCTGGGCAAGCCGATGTCGCGGCGATGGGCCAGCGCGCGCTCGATGCGCTTGCGGATCAGCGCCCCGTCGATGCGCACGGCCGGGTCACGCGTGAAGAGGCGGACGGGGATGGCCGAGCGGGGTGTGTACAAACCGCGCCCGAGGACGTTCCCGTTGGGATCCACGACCTCCACCTCGTCACCCGCCGTCGCTCCGCCGGTGATGTGGTCGATGGCCTGGGCGAACACCCAGGGGTGACCGGACCAGACCGGGCGCACGTGGCCGCGCTTGAGCGTAACGATCGGCGCCATGGGGGCCGGCAACGTAGTACAGGGCCCGCCATTCCGGTGCGACCACCACTGGCCGCCGGGCGGCGGCATGGAGTGTGAACCCCGGGTCACAGGCCACCGTGCCTGGCGATGCACGCCCGGAGGCGCCCGGCCCCACCCCGGCCGCGAACCCATCGTCGCTTCACCGACGCGGGTGGCATCTGGGTTGCTAACCTGGCAGAGTCGTCACCGAGTGAACCGGTACCGGTGCCCGCGAGGCCACCGCCCGGTCGTCGGCCGCGTACCCGAGGAGCCGCCCGATGCGCCGTTGCTTGTCCCCAGTCCTTTGCGCGGTTGTCCTGACCGTGGCAGTTCCCGCCGCCGCGCAGGATCCGAACTGCCCGCCGGGAGCCTGGTTCTGCGAGGAGACGGAGGTGCAGGCGCCGCCGAGCGCTGCGCCCGCCGCACCGCCGACGGAGGCGGCCCCCGCGCAGCCGCCTGCCAAGACGCCCAGCGGTCGAGGTGCCGTCGTGCTCCAGCCGGAGAACCGCGCTGCGCCGCCGCCGGTGGTCGTCTACCAGCCGGTGCCGAACGGTCCTCCGCCGCAGGTGATCATCGTCTCGCCCGGTGCGCGCGCGCGCGCCGTCTATCCCGTGCCGCCGCCGCCGCCGAAGCGCAACGTGTGGCGCCGCGAGTGGGGCCTGAACCTCCGCTTGCAGGGGCTCGTCCTCGAGCGCGAGGGCGGCGCCGAGGACGCGGGCATGGGCGGCATCGGCCTCGGCCTGCGCTACCGGCCCGTCCCGCACTTCGCCATCGAGGGCGGCATCGATCTCATCGGCGGCACCGACTACAACGGCTTCGAGCGCGCCGAGATCCCGCTGTCGCTGAACGGCATCTTCTACGTCAACCCGCGCAGCAAGGTGCAGTTCTACCTGATGGGCGGCATCCACGGCGCCTGGGCCAAGGTGCGCTCCGACACCTACAGCCCGCTGCTCACGCACAACGACACCCAGAACACCTGGGACGATGGCTTCGAGCAGGAGTACAGCTACTTCGGCGGCCAGGGAGGCATCGGCCTCGAGTTCCGCCTCTCCAGGCGCGTGGCGCTCAACATCGACGGCGTGGCGTTCATGCGCTCGCGCACCGACGACGGCGAGCTGCCGGAGTACGTCAACAAGGAGACCGGCGAGACGACGAACACGTCGGGCGGCGGTCTCATCCGAGGCGGCATCACCTTCTGGTGGTGAGCGGAACAGCAGGGGCGTGCCGCCCCTGAAACCCGCCGGATGGCGGCCGCAGCGTCTCAGGCTGCGGCCGCCGATCCCCAAGCACGGACTTCCGTGACCGGTCCATTGACGTAGCGCGCGTCGAAACAGCGGGGGCGTGCTACGCCACGCCGGACCGTTGAGCTCGGCATCGCGCTTCCATCCTCGCGCCGTCTGGACGCGCACCCGGGCGGCCCTGGTCGGGTCGTGGCGCGCGCTCTCGGTGTGCGCGGCCGGCGGCGTGATCTTCGCGCTCGGCTCGCCGCCCACCGACATCTACCCGTTCTTCGTGCTCGGTATGGCCGTGCTCGCGGCCGTGGCCATCGACGCGACCACCGCCTGGCGCGCCTTCGGGCGCGGCGCGCTGTGGGGCACGGCGGCGGGGCTGGTGGGCCTGCGCTTCGTGCCCGAGGTCATCCTGCGCTTCACGCCGCTCGGCGTGCCGGCGGCGTGCCTGGCCCTGCTGCTCCTCTCCATGGCGCAGTCGCTGGTGTGGGCCGCCTGCGCCGGCGTCGCGCACCTGCTGCATCGGCGGGCCCGCGCGCCCATCGAGCTGGCCTTCGCGGCCGGGGTGATGGTCGCCGTCTGCGCGCCGACCGTGTTCCTGTGGACGCCGGCCGGCCTGACCAGCCGCTGGGTCGAGCTGGTGCAGCTCGCCGACCTGGTCGGCGAGCGCGGCGTGTCGGTGATCTTCGGGGTGATGGCCGCCCTGCTGGCCCGCGCGGCGCTGGTGGTGCTGCAGCGCGTCGCTGCCGAGCGCCAGGTCGCGCCCGCCGTTTCGCGGCGCGAAGCGCTGGGGGTGGCCCTGCGACGGCGCGAGGTGCTCGGCGCCCTCGGCGCGGCGCTGCTGCTCCCCGTGCTGCTCTTCGCCCACGGCGCCTGGCGGGTGGCCTCGATCGAGGGCGCGAGCAGCGGCCTGCCCACGGCGCGCATCGCGCTCGTCGATCAGTCGGTCGGCCCCGAGGAGCGCTGGGTGGCGAAGAACCACGCGCCCATCCTGCGCACGCTGAAGGACCTGACCCGGCGCGCCGAGGGCGAGGGCAGCGAGCTGACCGTGTGGCCGGAGGCCGCCTATCCCTACCCGGTCGATCACGACGCCGGGCGCGTGCCGGGCGGTGAAAGCTCACCCGTCGGCCGCGGTGTGCGCGGCCCGCTGCTCATCGGGCTCATCACCCGCGACCCGCCGGTGACCGTGGAGCCGGGCATCGTCGAGCGCAACAAGTACAACTCCGCCACGGTGGTGGCCCGCGACGGGTCCATCCAGTCGCCGGCCGACAAGCTGCAGCTCCTCTGGTTCGGGGAGATGGTCCCCGGTGGCCAGTACTTCCCCTGGCTGCGGCGGTTGTTCGTGAAGAGCGGGAGTCTGTTGCCGGGCACCGAGCCGCGGGCGCTGGAGCTGACGCGCCCGGGTGCGCCGACGGTGCGCATGGCGGTGCTCAACTGCTACGAGGACACGCTGCCGGACGTCGGGCGCCTGGTGACGCGCACGCTGTCACCGAACCTGCTGGTGAACATCACCAACGACGCCTGGTTCCACGGCACCGCCGAGTCCGAGCTGCACGCCCGGCTGGCGAGCATGCGCGCCATCGAGATGCGGCGCGACCTGGTGCGCGCGGTGAACATGGGCGTCACCACCTGGGTCGACGCCAGCGGGCGCGTGCGCTCGCGCCGCGAGAGCCAGGGCCCGGACGTGCTGGTGGTGGAGCCTCGCCTCCGTGAAGGCGGGCTCACCGTGTACGCGCGCGCCGGCGACAGGCGGTGCGGCGCGTTCGTGGGGGCCGCCGCGGCGGGCGCAGGGCGCGCACGCCGCCGGCTGATCGCCGCCGCGCCAGCGCGCGGCGAGATCGCGGACTAGACGCCGACCAGGTCCTTGAGGGCCTTGATCGGGCTGGCGCGGATCTTCTTGGATGCCGGCTTGGCCGGGAACGTCTTCGGCTCCTTGGTGAAGGGGTTGACGCCCTGGCGCTCGGCGACGGCCGGGGTGGTCTTCGCCTTGAGCTTCACCAGGTTGGGGATGGTGATCTCGCCGGGGCCGTCGTCGCCCAGCTGCCGCTTCACCAGGTCGGTGAGGCCCTCGAGGACGCTCGTCACCGCCTTCTTGTCGAGCCCGGACGACTCGCAAAGAGCCGTGATGATCTGCGCCTTGGTCAGCTTGTTGGAAGGCATCCTCGTCTCCAGTCTTGCGTCGTGCGCCCTGCTACTTGCCGCTCATTTGGGAAAGGCAGCGCGTCATACCTCGGCCCGAAAGGGGGCGGCCACGCCAAAGCGGGGCCAATTCTCGGGGAACCGGGGCGCCCAGATAACAAAACGCGGGGTTTTGGCGCAAGTGATTCGTTAGGCGCCGTTCCGGACGGCCGGGGCCCTCGGCTGCCCTACCGCCCGGCTGAGCCCGCCCGACGCCGCGCCGCCACCGCGCAGAGCTGCCCGGTGTGCTCGTCCATGTGCCGCTCTTCCGCGTCCGTTCGGTGGTCGAACCCGCACAGGTGCAGCAGGCCGTGGGCCAGGAGCATGGTCACCTCGTCGAGCAGCGGCCGGCGGTGCGCGCGGGCCTGCCGGCGGGCGGTGGGCACGCTGATGATCACGTCGCCGAGCTGCCCTTCCGGCGCGCCGGGCCGGGGCGGCTGCACGATGGGAAAGGCCAGGACGTCCGTCGGCTTGTCCTTGCGCCGCCAGGTGCGGTTCAGATCGCGGATGGTGGCGTCGTCGACGAGCGCCACCCGAGCTCGACGCGGTGCCGGGCTCCGCCAGGTGGGCGAGCATCTTGTCGGCGCGGCGCGCCACCACCGCACTGGACACGCCGGCGAACGGCCCGCCCCGGGTGGTGACCTCGACGCGCGCCTCAACCGGTGGGGATCTTCTTGGCGTCGGCCAGGAACTGCGCGAGCCCGAGGTCGGTGAGCGGGTGCTTGATCAGCTGCTTGATGATCTTCAGCGGGATGGTGGCCACGTGTGAGCCGAGCAGCGCCGCCTGCACGAAGTGCACGGGGTGGCGCACGCTGGCGGTGAGCACCTGGGTCTCGAAGTCGTAGTTTTCGTAGATGCGGACGATCTGCCCGATGAGGTCCATGCCATCGCCGGCGGTGTCGTCGATGCGCCCGACGAACGGCGAGATGTAGGTGGCGCCGGCCTTGGCGGCGAGCAGGGCCTGCGACGCGGAGAAGCAGAGGGTGACGTTGGTCTTGATGCCCTCGGCGGTGAAGATGCGGACCGCCTTCAGCCCCTCCTCGATGAGCGGCACCTTGACCACCACGTTCTTGTGGATCTTGGCGAGCTCGCGGCCCTCCTTGAGGATGCCCTCCTTGTCGGTGCCCACCACCTCGGCGGAGATGGGCCCGTCCACGATCTCGCAGATCTCGGCGATGGCCTGCTTGGTGGGCTTGCCGCCCTTGGCCAGCAGCGAGGGGTTGGTGGTCACGCCGTCGATGACGCCCATCGCCTGCGCTTCCTTGATTTCGCCGATGTCGCCCGAGTCGATGAAGATCTTCATGGGTTTGCCCTCGTTGCTCGGCCTGGCGCGCGCCACCCGTGGTGGGAGCCGATCGCGCCCGTCGTCGGATCACCTCCTACCGCGCCGTGACCGGTGCGTCGACCCGGCCGCGGCGCCGCGGCGGGTGCTCCATCGTGCGCGCTCGATCGCCGCGGACGGCGTGGGTGGTGCCGCAATACCCGACGCGCCATAATTGGCCTTCCCGCGGGGAGAAGCGCGCCATACGCTCGGCGAATCGCGGCATTCGGGCGCATCCGCTCGGCCTGCCGCCGCTTTCTTCCTTCGTTCACGACACGCATAGACAGCCGAGCCATGCCATCCCGCCGGTCGATCCCATCCGATGGCAGCAGCCGATCGCTCGCCCGCGCGGCGCTTCTGCTGGCGACCGCCGGCGCAGCCGTGGCGGCATGCTCCACGGACACCAACCTCGGCCCCGCGGACGATGCCAGCGCGAGCAGCGGCAGCGGCGCCGGAAGCGGCGCGAGCGGCGGCGGCAGCACCGCGGGCGCCTCGACGAGCAGCAGCGGGGGGAGCGCCGGCGCCGCCCAGGGCGGCACCGGTGGCGGTGGGCAGGGAGGTGGCGGCGGCTTCTGCAACGGCGAGGGCCTGCCGTGCACGTCGCAGGCAGAGTGCTGCGACCCGGGCAAGTGCCTGAACGACACCTGCCAGGCGCAGTGCGCCGGCTTCGGCGTGGCCTGCACCGGCGCCGATCAGGGCAACTGCTGCAGCCTCACGCTGCTCTGCGATCCCAACCTGTCGGTCTGCATCGCCGCTCCCTGCGACAGCGTCGTCGAGGACTGCGACGAGGACGGGTGGATGGCCGTCGACGGCGACTGCTGCGACAAGCCTGGCCCGTGCGGCTCGGAGCCGGAGAAGGTCAACCCCGGCGCGCTCGAGGTGGAGGGCAACAGCCTCGACGACAACTGCAACGGCAAGGTCGACCTCTTCGACACCGAGGACACGGTGGCCTGCGACGACCGCCTGCCCTCCGACAGCGCCAGCGCCATGGACCTGGCCCGGGCCATCGGCATCTGCAAGCTCACCGTCGAGAACCCGCCCGAGCTGAAGGACAGGACCTGGGGCCTGATCGACGCGCAGCTCCTCCTCGCCGACGGTAGCCCGATCGTCGACCACGCCGCGCACTCCATCCGCACCGGGTTCGGCTCGGTGGCGCCGAGCTCCACCGAGGGCGACAGCATCATCGTCCTGTCCAGCGGCCTGGCCGCCGACGCCACCCAGACCGCACCAGGGCCGAACGGCGGCCCGGAGAGCGGCAACGTCAGCAACCAGCACAACGGCGGGCTGGGGACGATGGCATCCATCGCCGCACCCACCCTGCCCTGGTCGGTCGGCGACTGGTATCAGCTGCCGAACCCACCGCTCAAGCCGGCCAACGGGCTGCCCGACTCACCAGGGTGCAACGCCAGCGACAAGTCGGATGCCCAGGACTCGGTGATGCTGGTGCTGCGCATGCGCGCGCCGACCAACGTCAAGGCATTCTCCTTCAACTCCTGGTTCTTCTCCGCGGAGTACCCGGAGTTCGTGTGCACGCAATACAACGACCAGTTCATCGCCCTGGTCGACACCCCGAGCGGCACGCCTTCGCCCATCCCCAACCCCAGCGACAAGAACCTCCTCACCTATTCCTCGATGGGACAGAAGTGGCCCATCGGCATCAACATCGCCAAGGGCACCGACCTCTTCGCGGTGTGCGAGTCGATGGCCCAGAACCCGAGTTGCTGGGATGTCGACGTCAGCGCCACCTCCTGTGCGCTCGGGGCGGCGCAGCTCACCGGCACCGGCTTCGAGCACGCGCTCGCCGACGACTGCCTCATCGGTGGCGGCACCTTCTGGCTGACCACCGCCGGCAACGTCATCCCCGGCGAGCTGGTCGAGCTGCGCATCGCCATCTGGGACGTCGAGGACAACGGCTTCGACTCCACCGCCCTCATCGACGGGTTCAAGTGGCTGCCGGACGCCACCATGCCCGGCACGAACTGAGCGGCCCTCCGCCAATCTCCTCCTGCAGAGCGAAGCCGCGCGCGCATTCGCTGCGGACCCGACGCCCGCGCCCGGACGGCGACAGGTAGGGAAGCACTCGACTCGCCGCCTACAGTCTGGAGTGAGAGAGGGTGCGCAGCGCCGCCGGGCGGGCGGTGCTGCGCCATCGCCGTTCCGTTCCTGCGCGCAAGGTACAGCCGGCTCGCACACGGGCCTCGAAGGTGCGCGCATCGCACCGATAGTTTCGGAGAGTTTCAGTTGGCGCACGCACCGCCGATGCTCGATCCTGCCTGTGCGGCCCGCGACTCGAAGCCATTCGGGCCCGAGGTGCCGCCTGTCCCGGAGGGCACCATGCGAGGTTGGGCTGGAAGGCGATCGTCCTCCGCGTGCCGGCGCTCGACGCCGGCCGCGCCATCGGGTGCGCGCTCGTTGCCGTTGATGCTGCTGCTCGCGGCCGCGGGCGGGTCCGCCTGCGTCGGTAGCATCGGGGACCAGTCCAGCGAGGGCAGCGGCACCGGCAGCGGGGGCGGCGAGGTGCCGGGGGCCGCCAACGCCGACGTGGTGGGGTTCAGCGGCCTGCGCCGCCTGACCATCGACGAGTACGACAACACGCTATCGGACCTGCTCCTGGACGAGAGCCGCAGCAGCGATCTCCTCCTCCCCAAGGATGCGCGCAATCCGTTCGACAACGACTACAGCGAGCAGCTCGCCTCGCAGGCGCTCATCGAGGGCGCCTACCTGCTCGCCGCGGACGCCGCCGGTCGGCTCATGGCCGACCCGCAGAAGCGCGACAAGGTCATCGGCTGCGTGCCCAGCGAGCCCGCCGACACGGCCTGCTTCGGCGCGTTCATCGAGAGCTTCGGCCGCCGCGCGCTGCGCCGGCCACTGACCGCGGACGAGAAGCAGGACTACCTGGCGCTGCTCGAGTACGCGACCGAGACCAGCGACTTCTACGTCGCCGCCGACACGGCCATCCGGGCGTTCCTGCAGGACCCCGAGTTCCTCTATCGCGTGGAGATCGGCGCGCCGGCCGCCGGGCAGCCGGGCGTCTTCCGCCTCGGCGACCACGAGGTCGGCACCCGCCTCGCCTATTTCCTGCTCGGCACCACGCCGCCCGACGCCTTGCTCGACCGCGCCGACGAGGGAGGCCTGTCCGACGAGGCGGGGATCCGCGCCGCGGCCGAGGAGCTGCT
This sequence comes from Polyangiaceae bacterium, assembly GCA_037720395.1. GTDB lineage: Bacteria > Myxococcota_A > Polyangia > Polyangiales > Polyangiaceae > JBBJMR01. The sequence continues at coordinate 13,403 of JBBJMR010000126.1, read as the reverse complement.
CACCGACGAGCGCGCCCAGGCGCGCATCGCCCGGTTCCACGCGCTCTGGCTGGGCTACGAGAACCTGCCCCATTCGGCCGACCTCAGCGCGTCCATGCACGCCGAGACCGACAAGCTCATCGAGAAGGTGGTGTTCGGCGAGGGCGTGCCTTATGCGCAGCTCTTCACCTCCTCGGAGACGTGGATCGACGATCGGCTGGCCGAGCAGTACGGCCTGCCCCTGCCCGGCGAGGCGAAGTGGGTCGACTACGGCGACAGCGGCCGCGGCGGCATCCTCTCGCACGGCAGCTTCCTCTCCGTGGCCGGCAAGTTCAACGACACCAGCCCCACGCAGCGCGGGATCCTCATCCGCACCCGGCTCTTCTGCCAGGTCATCCCGCCGCCGCCGCCGGACGTGAACACCGATGACGCCATCCCCACCACCGACGAGGCGTTCTGCAAGATCGACCGGCTGGCGGCGCACCGCCAGGGTGGGTGCGCCGGTTGCCACGACCAGATGGACCCCATCGGGCTCGGCCTGGAGAACTACGACCAGCAGGGCCGCTTCCGCACCCACGAGGAGGACAACCCGGAGACCACGCCCGACGAATCGACCTGCGAGATCGCCGGCGACGGCGAGATCACCGACGTCGGCACCTTCAACGGCCCCGCCGAGCTCGGGGAGCTCATGGTCGGCTCGGGGCTGGTGGAGCAGTGCGTGACCACGCAGCTCTATCGCTTCGCGATGGGGCGCTACGCGCTGGACGAGTTCGACCGCGACTTCGTCTCGCTCCTGGTGGAGCAGGCAGCCCAGCCGGGCTTCAACTTCTCCGACCTGATGGTCGCCTTCGTGACCCACGACGCATTCCGCTTCCGGCGGGAGGAGGAGTGAGCGCCATGAGACGCTTCCGGCTCGATCGACGCACCTTCCTGCGCGGTGCTGCGGGCATCGCCGTCGGCCTGCCCATGCTCGAGGCCATGGCGCCGGCGCGCGCCGACGGCCTCACGCCACCGAAGCGATTCTCGGTGAGCTGGGGCGGCATCTCCCTCGCTGGCTACGGCCCCGGGGGCAAGGTCGTGCCGACCGGCACCGGCAAGGGCTACGAGATCACGCGAGGGCTGCAGTCGCTCGCCGACCTCGGCATGGCCGACGCGGTGACCATCGTCTCCGGCTTGCTCCTGCCGTGGCAGGAGAGCGGCGGCGCCATGCCGCCGGCCGGCCGGACCCCGGAGTTCCACTTCAACACCCTCGGCCCGCAGATCGCGGGGACGCCGACCGGGCCGGGGCGCGATGGCGCCCCCAAGGGGCCGACCGCCGATCAGATCGTCGCCGACTTCCTGGCCGAGGACACCAAGTCCCGGGTGCTGACCTACCGCGTGCAGCCGGCGTCGTACGTGGGCTCCAACGAGATCGGCGGCGACTCCGGCCGCATGTCCTGGAAGAACGAGGGAGGCTCGCTGGCGCCCGTCGATCCCACGGTGAGCCCGCGCGTCGCATACCAATCGCTCTTCACCGGCTTCACCCCGCCCGACCCGGCCGACGCGGCCGCGGCGGAGCTGGAGCTGCGCCGCAACAAGAGCGTGCTCGATATCGTCGATCGCCGCGCCGATGGCCTCCTCGGCAAGCTCGGCGCCGCCGACCGCATCCGCATGGAGCGGCACCTGGACGAGATCCGCGCTCTGGAGAAGCGGCTCGACGCGGTGCAGCCCACCGTCGACGGCTGCGAGCTGTTGCCCGACCCGGGGGACGACCCGCCGCTCGGCGACGCGATCATCGAGTACGACGGGGAGGGGCAGCCCTACAGCACCACCGCGGGCTACAGCAACGAGGACCTGCGCGGTGACCTGCTCACGGATTACATCCGCATGGCCTTCGTCTGCGACCTGTCGCGCGTCGCCTCCTTCATGCTCACCGAGTGGAAGTGTTACATGAACATGTTCAACTTCGGCGGCTGGGAGTCCGACATGCACGAGCTCACCCACTACGCCGGGCCGGAGGAGTCGGTCGCCGACTCGGTCGGCTTCCACCTCAAGCAGTTCGCTCGACTGGCGAAGAAGCTGCGGGACAGCCCGGAGATCGACGGCAGCACCATCCTCGATCACAGCGCGCTGGTGCTGATCCTCGAGGGCGGCTGGGGATGGGACCCCGAGGGCGGCGACAACAGCCCCCACTCCACCGAGAACATGGCCTGCTTCGTGGCCGGAGGGGCCGGCGGCCTGAGGCAAGGCGAGCACATCGTGGCCGCCAACAAGCACCCGGGGCAGGTGGTGCTGACCGCGATGCAAGCCGTCGGGCACGCAGGTGGGCTGGGCGAGCTGACGCAGGGTCTGCCGGCGATGCTCGTCTAGAGCCTGTCGAGAACGAAGCGAGAGTGGCCGAGGTACCGGCTGCCGCCGCCATGCTGCGCGGGGTGGTGAGTACGTGCGTGCGGGCCGGCAGGCCGGCAGAAGAAGGCGAACGGGCATGGTGCGGGGCCCGCAGCAGCCCCCCCCGAGCTAGCTCACGCCGATGAGCAGCCGGTTCTTGGGCGTGATCGCGGCGGGGATCAGCTGCGTGTGGACCGCGTAACCCGCCGCTCGCAGTCGCTGCGCGCGCGTGACGTCGATCGCCAGTGGGTGGTCGAGCCAACCCCCGAGGCCGCCGCTGTCGCATTGGCGCGCGTCGTGGCAGCACGGCAGTACCGCCAGCGAGGCACGGGCGCCGATGGCCTTGTCAAGCACGTCGTCGGTCAGTGATCCGCAGGCGTGCACCGAGAGGACGACGTCGGTCGGCGCGATCTGCACGCCAGCGAGCGGTCGCGTCTGGAGCACGACGCGTCCTTCGAGCCGCGGCCAGGTGCGCACCAGCTCCTCGGCGAGGCGTCCGGCGCTGGGCGAAGGCCGCACGTCGACGGCGAGCGCGCAGGGAGACGAGTCGTCGAGCAGGATCATCAGATGGGCGGCGAGCGCGTGGCCGCAGGCGAGCTCGACCACACGTCCTCCCCGCAGCCGGCGACGTACGCGGCGCGCCACCTCCCACGCCTCGTACAGCTCCTTGCGAGGCAAGCAGCCTGCGCGGCACACGGCCCGACCCACCCTGTCGAACAGCGATTCACCGGGGAAGCGCGCGAGGTCGCGCTCGTTCAGCTTCGACAGGCTGCCGGGCGCGAAGGGCATGGCGGCGTTTATAGCGGCCCCGCGCTGCCGGCGCAGCGGAGCCGGGCTCTGCAGAGAACGACACCGACAGGATGACGTGCCGCAATGATGCTCGGGCGGGCGCGCCACGCCGCCCGGGTTAGCTTGCGCACGCACCCATGCACCAACACGACGCATTTCTCCCCGCGGCTCTGGCACGATGCGCGGTCGGTTTCCTGCTTCTCACCACAGGGCTGGGTTGCGGAAGGGCGCCGCTCGATAGCGCGCGGATGGCGGTGGATACCGCGCTACGACGTCCGACGGAGGCATCCATCCCGCCTCCGCCCGACAGCTCAAGCAGAGACTTCGCGCTGTGCCGGACGCAGCTCCTCGCAAACGGCATCGACGTCGATCGCGAGAACGCTGCGGTCGACGCCGTTGCCCGCCGGGCGGCGCGCGGCCACCCGGCACCGTGGGATGCCATCGTGGTGCCGGGCTACTCGCCCGACGGCGTCGTCGAGGCGCGCGCCGGTGTGCACCCGGTGGGTACCTGTTCGGCTGACCCCGTGTGGCTCCGGGGGCGGGCGGCAGATACGACGTGGCCATGTCGAGCAGCCGGGTGCGTCGGACCGCGGGGGAGTGGACGCGGCTGGTGCGAGCGTGGAAGCGCAGTGGGCAGACCGCCGCGAAGTTCGCGTCGTCGCGCGGCCTGTCGGCGCAGTCCCTCAACTGGTGGCGGTGGCGCCTGTCGACCGCGAAGACGACTGAGCAACGCCCGGCAGTTCGTCTGTTGCCGGTCGACGTAGTCGACAGTGACGCCGGCACGCGGACTCGAGAGCCCGCGTGGGAGCTGGCTGCCGCGAGCGGCCACACGCTGCGCGTGTACCAAGGCGCCGACACCGAGCTCCTGCAGGGAGTCATCGACGCGCTGACGCGGAGCAGGAGCTCGGAGTGATCCGGATCCCGGCGGCGATCTACGTCGCGACGGCGCCGGTCAACCTGCACCTCTCCTTCGACCGGCTCGCGGGGATCGTGCGCGCTCAGCTCGGCGGCGACCCGCGCGCCGATGCGATGTACTTCTTCCACAATCGGCGGGGCACCCACGCGAAGATCCTCTGGCACGATGGTCGGGGCTATTGCCTGTTGTACAGGCGGCTGGACCGCGGGGTGTTCCGCATCCCGCTTTCGATTCCCGCCGGCGCTGAGCGCGTGCAGGTGAGCCGGCGCGAGATCGAGCTGCTGCTCCAGGGCATCGACCGCCGAGTGCTTCGTGCTGCGCGGCAGGCAGTGACCCCCGACCGGGTCCGGCAATCGCCATCGACCGGCACAGCATCGAGACCGGCCACGTGAGCTGATAGAGCGCGCGACCACGAGAATCGTTCGTGCGGGCCTTGCGCACGATCGAGTCATCGCTATTGCTTTTCCACCTTGCGCGGGACGACGTGCCGTCGATGTGAGGAGATGCGGGGAGCGCTCGACGTCGAGCGCTCGCGCAGCGCCGCGCTCGAGCAACGCGTCGCGCAGGTCGAGGATGAGTCGGCAAGTCTTCGCGCACAGCTCGCCGAGACCCTCAAGCTCGTCGAGCTCCAGCAGGCAGACCTGGACCGGTACAAGAAGGCGTACGAGGCCGCGCAGCCCAACCACCCGGAGCGCGTTCCGCGTGAGCAGCTGCAGCTCGCGTTCGAGCGCGTGCTCGAATGGCTCGCCGACGCCGAGGCCGCCAACGACGCCCGCACCGACGGCGACGCGGCGGCCGACGCTCTCGCCGGCGTCCAGCAGCCAGCTGGGGGCGAGGGCGGCGACGACCCCTGCGCGGCGCCGCCCGAGCACCGCGAGCCGAAGCGTCGCCGCGGACACGGTCGTCGCCGCCTCGACCTCACCCGTCTGCCCGTCGAACGCATCGTGATCGATCCCCCGGAGGTGACCGCTGCTGGTGGCGAGGGCTTCCGTTACATGGGCGACGAAACCAGCGAGCGGGTCGCCCGCCGCCGCGCGGGCTACTTGCGTCTGCGGATCGTCCGTCGCAAGTTCGCGCGCATGGAGCCGGAGGAAGGGAAGAAGGCTGCGGTCGAGACGGCGGCGGCGGCGGCCCACGCGGCCAGCTCGGCAATCACCGAGCCAGCCGCGGTACTTGTCGCACCGCTGCCCGACAGCGTTTGGCCCAAGGTCATGGCCGATCCGAGCGCGATCGCCGATGTGATCGTGAGCAAGTACTCCGACTGCCTGCCGCTCAACCGGCAGGAGACCATCAGTGCGCGCGAGGGCTTCGCTGTGCCGCGCTCGACGCAGTCCGGCTGGCTCAAGGCCGCCCTGCCGGTGTGCGCGCCGGTAGTCGAGGCGATGTTCGCAGAGGGCCGACGGGAGGCGTTCTGCATCGCCACCGACTCGACCAGCGTCTCGGTGCGTGCCAAGGGCAAGCGCGAGTGCGAGTCCTGGCACGTGTTCGTCTTCACCGCCGATCGGGACCACGTGGTCTTCCGCTACAGCCAGCGCAACACGAGCGTCGCGGTCTCCGAGATGCTGCAGGGTTTCCGCGGCCATCTGCTCGCCGATGCAGCCGCCACCTACGATGCCGTCTTCCGCGCCGGCGACGTCGTCGAGGTCGCCTGCTGGATGCATCAGCGCCGCTACGTCTACCGGGCGCTGGAAACCGACCGTGACCGCGCACTCGAGGGCCTGGCGATCATCGGCAAGCTCTTCGAGATCGACCGGAGCTGCCGCGCGCTCGGGCTCGACCTCGAGGCGTTCGGCGCAGCCCGAGCGCAGCAGGCCCGTCCGATGCTCGAGCTCTTCGACCGATGGGTCGCCCGCCATCGCGGAGCTGTCGACCCACGCGGGCCGCTCGACAAGGCCATCGGCTACTACGACAACCAGCGCGCCGCTCTGCACCGCTTCCTCGAAGACGGCCGTCTTCGTCTCGACAACGGCGTCTCCGAACGAGCGCTGCGCAACGTCGTCCTCGGCGAACACAACTGGACCTTCTTCGCCAACGAGACCGGCCTGCGCTGGTACACCACGTACCGATCGCTCATCGCGTCCTGCATCCTCCATCGCATCAACCCCGAGCTCTATATGGAGGAGCTGCTGCGCCTCGCCCCACACTGGCCCAAGCCGCGTGTGCTCGAGCTCGCCCCGAAGTACTACCTGCATACGCGCGAGCATCTCGACGAGCGTCACCGGGCCATCATCACCAGGCCGTGGGAGAGCACGCCGGCGCCCGCGGCCGACCTCCTCGTCGCCCCGGCGGGCGACGCTCCGGACCAGGCCACGCCCGCTCCCGCCGCGGCCGGGACTGCTGCGTAGCAGACCGTCCGGGCGCATCAGACCACGGCGTCGGCGCCCCCGTCACGACGCGGTCCGCGGAACGGGTACCCCGGTGGCGCAGGACCGCCTCCTCTGGGCGGCAGCGGACCTGCGCGCCGGGCTGGCGCCGCTCATCGTGGTCAGCGGCGGAAACGTGCACCCGCAGGGAACACCTCACAACGAGGCGCTGGAGATGAAGCGCTTCCTCGTCGAGGCGGGGATTCCTGCGGCGCAGGTGGCCATCGAGCCGTGCGCACGGCACTCGCATACCAACCTTCGCAATGCCGGCCGCTATCTACTGACTCGCGGATTGCGCCGGGCGCTGGTGGTGACCTCCCGGGATCAGGCGATGTACTTCGGTCGGCCACGCAGCTCGACGTTCGATGTGCGCTGCCTCGCCGACCTCGGCTACCTCGTTGGCGACCTGCAGAGCCTCGATGACCGCCGCGTGGGGTTCGTGCCGAGCGGCAGGGCGCTGGAGGTCGGCCGCGACCCGCAAGATCCGTGAGACCCAATGAGCCGTCCGCAGCGCGCCACCTGCGCACCTGCGCGGGGGCGCCACGGCCGACGCAGCTGCCGCGCGACCGGCGAGCTCCCGGTCTCGAGCTAGAAATCGGCGCGGAGGCCAGCGCCCGGGGCGAGGACCACGAAGACGCTGCCGGTGAGCTCCTCGGCCGGAAGCAGGGCGGCGCCGCCCCGGCCGCCCGCGGGAAAGAGCTGCTCGTTGTCCCAGCGAGCGCGGCGAAGGCGGACGAGCACGTAGCCGGCGATCCCCGCGGAGACCTCGAAGCGTTTCGCGAAGCGGTACCCGAAGCGCGCCTCGGGCGCGATGTAGAGGAAGGTCGCCGCGTCCGAGTCGCTGATGACGCCGCTCTGGTAGCGACGCGCGCTGGCGTCGGCGAAGGTGCCACTGCGCTCGTCGGCGGCCGAACCCACCAGCGCGCCAACGCCGAGGCGGATGAGCCCTGGGAAGCGATCGCCGAGGTGCAGGCCGCCGTGGCCGCCGAGCAGCGCGCCGCGCAGGCGCAGGCTCTCGTCGACGGTGCCCGGAAGGGTCGCCTCGCCCTTCGGCGTCACCGACAGGGCGCGCTCGTCGTAAGACTGCGACACCATCAGCCCGCCGAGGGTGATGCCGAAGCCGATGCCGGACGCCAGCTCGTAGCCGGCATGCAGTGCGGCCAGGCCGCCCGCGCCGATGCCGCTGGCGCCGTCGACCACGCCGCCCATCGACGAGGTGAGCGCACCGGCCACGTCGAGCTCGATCACCACCCGCCCCGGCGGCGACGGCGGCGGCGGCAGCGGCTTGGGCGCCAGGTCGGCCAGCGGGTCCTTGCCCCATGTGCCGTCGGCGAGGCGACGCAGCGCCTGAAGCTCGACCTGGACGACCACGGTGCGCCCGGCAAGGACCACCGGCCGCGCCTCGAATGGCGCGAAGCCGTCCTTGAAGACGCGCACGATGCGCGCACCCGCAGAGACTCGCTCGGTGACGCGGCCGGCGGTGACCGTGGAGCTCACCGCGCGCGCGTCGACGGTGACCGAGGCGCCGATGGGCACGCCACGCAGCTCGACGCTGCCGACCATCCCGGAGAGCTCGCTCACCGACTGCTGGGCCGCGGCGCGATCGCCTTCGGAGAGGTCGGGGAACTCGCGCAGCAGCGCCTCGAACATGTCGAGCGCCTCGTCGTAGCGGGAGAGCGCGCGCAGGCAGAGCGCGGCGTTCTTGGTCGCCGAACGGGTGGGGTAGAGCGTGCGCGAGGCCAGGAACTCGGCCAGCGCCGGGTCCCAGGCGCTCTTCTCGTAGAAGCCGAGGCCGCGGGCGAAGTGCTCCTCGGCGCGCTTCTTGGCCTCCTCGGGGGTGGCCGCCGCCGCTTCCCCGGGCGGTGCCTGCGGCGTTGGCTGCGCCTGGGCCGGCGGATCGCCGGGCGCCGGCTGCGCCTGCGCGACGCGCGGCAAAGCCGCCAAGGCGAGCGCCACGGCGATGGCCCCGAGGCTCTGCCAGGAGGCGGGAGCGAGGCTCGGCCAGTGTCGCCGGCGCGTCGCGACAGGAGATCGCGCGCCTGTCGCGATGCGGGGCGCGCATCACTCGAACTTCGTGGCGTGCGAGGGCGTCGTCGGGGTGACGGACGGCGCCGCTGCCGGGGCGGTGGACGGCTTGGCCGCGGGCGCAGCGGCGACCGGCTTCTTGCCGAGCTCGATTCGATCCGGGAAGGCGCCGGCCTCGGTGATGGCCACCTCGTGCTCGACGTGCCTGATCCCCGACATGACGCGCACCGTGTACCTCTTTCCGAGCGCGCCCGCGACCTCGATCGCGCCGTCGACGATGTTCACCTCCACGCCATCGACGGTGACCTTCGTCGCGCCGGGCACGGCGACGCGCACCGGCGCCGGCACCGTGGAGGCCGGGGTGATGGTCGGCGCCGCGGAGGTCTCGGCGGAGGCGGCGTTGGCGGCCGGCGTGGCCGCGGCGGCGCTCGGCAGAGGCGGGACGTCGGAAGGCTCCGGGCGCGCGCGGAGCGCGAGCCAGCCGGCGAGACCGAGGGCACCGCCCACCGCGGCCACGCCGAGCACCGCGGCGCCGCGCCGCCGCAGCGAACGCGGCAGCAGGCTCGCGCCGCGGCCGGTGGTGTCGAAGATCGTGGTCGAAGCCACGCCCGCCTCCTGCATCGAGTCGCGGTTGGAGATGTGACGCTTGTCGGAGACGACCACGCGGCGCGCCACCTGACCGCGCTGCTCCTCGGGGAGGGGCACGATCATCTCCGGGGAGATGGACCAGGAGTTGTCGAGCACCGCACCGACGTCGGTGAGCAGCTCGGCGGCGCTCTGGTAGCGATCGGCCGGGTCGATGCGCAGCGAACGGTGCACGATGGCCGCCGTCTCCGGGGAGACCCAGGGCGCGATCTCCTGCACCGGCCGAACCGACTCGCTGCAGATGGCGAGGATGAGCTGCCCCACCGTCTCCTTCTCGTGGGGCGGCGCGCCGGACAGCGCCTGGTAGAGCACCGCACCCAGCGACCAGATGTCAGTGCGGCCGTCGATGGTCTTCAGGCCCTTGGCCTGCTCCGGCGACATGAACAGCGGCGTGCCCAGCATGTTGCCGGTGCGCGTCAGCCCCTGCGCGGTGTTGCCGAGCTCGTCCATCTTCACCTTGGCGATGCCGAAGTCGAGGAGCTTGACCACGATCTCGGTGCCGCGCGTGCGGATGGGGGCGTTGGCGAGGAAGAGGTTGGCCGGCTTGACGTCGCGGTGGATTACCCTGCCTCGTGCGCGCGCGCTGCAGGCCGAGGCAGGCCTGGGCCACGATGCGCAGGGCGAGCTGCTCGGGCAGCGCGCCGAGCCGCTCCAGCACCACCTGCAGGTCGGCGCCGGTCAAGGCTCCATGGCCATGAAGGGCAGGCCGGTCTTGGCGTCGGTCCCCGACTCCAGCACCTGGACGATGTTGCGCGTGTCCAGCGCGGCCACGCCGTGGCCTGCGCGCGAACCGGGCGCGGATCTCGGCCGTCTTGGCGAGGTCGCCGGTGCTGATGACCTTGACCGCTACGCGCCGGCCGGTGTCCAGCTGGGTGGCCTCGAAGACCGCACCCATCCCGCCCTCGCCGATCAACCGTTCGATGCGGTAGCGGTCCGCGAGGGTGGTCCCGATCACGACGGCCCCGTGCCTCCAGACCGATCTTCTCCCGGGAGCCACCTCGGCGGCAATCACGACGCCTCCGGAGGCAGCGCGGCGACCAGCAGCCAGGCCGCCTGGCGCGCGGGCGGGGCGCCGACACCGCCTCCGACGCCGCCTCCGACGCCAACCAGCCGGCAGCCGCAGCCGCCGTCGTCACTGGTGTCGCCGCCCGCGGCCACGGTCACACATTCACCGGCCCCGTCGCAGGCGAACCCCGCGACGCAGTCCGCGGCCGACCCGCACGTGGTGCGGCAGGTGCCGTCGGCCTGGCACAGGTAGGGGCTGCACTCGATCTCCGTGCCGTCGGCGGTGACCGCCACCGACCCCTCGCAGCCCGGCTCGCGCACCACGCAGACGCCGTCGTCGCAGCGGTGGGTGCTCACGCAATGGGTGTCGTCGTCGCAGCCGATGCGGCAGGCGGTGTCGTTGCGGCAGACGTACGGCGCGCACAGCGCCGCGGAAGGAGCGCAGGCCAGCGCCCCGTTGCAGAGGCTGATCTCGCTGCAATCGCTGTCGGACATGCTCGGGCACTCGTGGTCCGGATCGGTGCCCAGCAGCACCGGCAGGCACTTGCCATCCATGGATCCGTTCACGGCCTGCAGGCACGATTCGCAGACCGCGTTGCAGGCGTCGTCGCAGCAGATGCCGTCGACGGAGCACACGCCGCTGGCGCACTGCGCGGCTCCGGCGCACGGCTTGGCCACGCAGGCCCCGTCGTAGAGCTGACAGGCGCCGGCGCCGTCGCAGAGGCCGTTCTGCATGCAGGCGGCCGCACCGCCGTCGAGGCACTCGTCCTGGGGGTCGTCGCCGGCGCCGATGAAGCCGCACACGCCGTCCTCGCCGCTGCCCTTGAGGCTGGCGATGCAGGAGGTGCAGGTCCCCTCGCACGCCGTGTCGCAGCACACTCCGTCGCGGCAAGACGCGGTGTTGCACTCGCCGTCGGTGTCGCACGGGCTGCCGTTGGGCAGGAGCCCGTAGATCTCGACGTCGGCCTGTGCCGGGTAGTTGTTGAAGTCGACCAGGAAGCCGCCGACGAGCAGGACGCGCCCGTCGTCGAGCAGCGTCGCCGTGTGCGCGTAGCGGGAGGCGACGGTGGGCTCGGTCGCGGCCCACACCGACGCGTCCGCGGTCAGCAGCCAGGCGTCGTTGGTTGGATAGGACACGCCGGGCATCCCGCCCGGCACCTCGCCGCCGGTCACCAGGACGTTGCCGTTGTCGAGCAGCGTGGCGGTGTGCTGATCGCGGCCCAGCGGAACATCGGGCGCGCTGGACCAGGTGTTGGTCCCGGGGTCGTAGACGTCGGTGAACGCCAGGAAGGTGCTGACAATGAAGCCACCGATGACCGCCACGCGACCGTCCTGCAGCCGCGTGGCCGTGTGCCAGCCGCGAGCGTTCTGCCAGTCGGCGACGGGCTGCCAGCCACCGACGCCTTCGTCGTAGACCGACGCGCTGGTCGGGTAATCGTCGGACGAGCTGGTCTGGCTCTGGTGGCCGCCGAGCACCAGCACCCGCCCATCGACCAGGGTGGTGGCAGTGTGGTGCGCACGGGCGCCGACGAAGGACCCCGCGGGGGCCCAGGCGTCGGCGGCGCCGTCGTAGGTCTGCGCCGAGGCCAGCGCCGACCCGGCGGCGTCGATGCCGCCGGTGACCAGCACCTTGCCGCTGGGCAGCGCACTGGCCCGCGCCGCGGCCCGGCCCGGGCCCATCGAGCCGGTGGGGGTGAAGGTGCCGTCCACCGGGTCGAACGTCTCCGCCGACGCCAGCCCGACGCCCAGCCAGTCGGAGCGACCACCGGCCACCAGGACCCGGCCATCCGGGAGCAGGGCGGCGACGTGCTCGAGGCGCGCCGCGGCCATGCTGCCGGTGGCCGCCCAGCTGTCGATGACCGGATCGTAGATCTCCGCCGTGGCGTAGGCGGCGTTGTCCGTGAAGTTCGCGCTCGATCCCCCGGTGACCAGCACCCGACCGTTGGCGAGCAGGGTGGCCTGGTGGTGGCCGCGCGGCGTGCCGAGCGAGTCGGCGGTGCTCCACAGCGGGTCGACGAGGACCGGATAGGTGAGACCGGCCGCGTCCCAGCGCAGGGTCACCGTGCACGGCCCGCCGGGCGCGACCGGGGCGCGGCCCCACGGCGGGGCGGGCGAGGTGTCGTGCGCGCAGCCGCCGAGCTCCACCTGCGCCCAGCGCCGCGTGCCGACGAGTCCTCGACCCAGGGGCGCGCCATCCGCAGGCGCGGTGCGCCGCCGGCGTCGAGGACCTCGACCGTGCCCGCCACCAGACGAACACCGGCGGCCGCGCCCGCGAGCTCGAGGTCCCAGGCCAGCGTCGTGCCCGCGCTCGCCTCGCTCCCCAGGACGACCAGCTCCTCGCTGCCGCCGGGCAACGGCACCTGCACCCGGTGCGCTCCGCGGCCGAGCGCGTGGCGATAGAGCACCTTGCCCTCGACCACGTCGGCAGCGCGCGCGACGGTGGGCGAGGTGCCGTCGAGCGCGGATGCGGCTGGGCTCCGCTCGGAGACCTCGCGCTCGTCGAGGCCGACGGCGCGCGGGCGCACGCGCATGGCCACCGCCGAGCGCTCGTCGCGCAGGAGCAGCGCCTCCCCGGCGACGGCCGGGATCTCGACGTGCACGGGCCGCGACGGCGCGGGCCCCGGGAAGCGCGCGCGGTAGGCGCCGTCCACCAGCTGCAGCGAGGGCCGCAGCGCCAGCGCCGGCAGGGCGCTCCACGGTGCCAGAAGATCGAGCGCGCCGGCGCCTGCGGCCGCCGGGCCCGCCTGCGGTGCGGGCGGGTCGACGGCGCCGGGGGCGGTGCAGGCGGCGACGACCAGCAGCGGCGCGCCGAGCGCGAGCAGGGTCCGCGCGCGGCTCATCGGGGCGTCCCCGCCGGGCGGCGGCGGCGTCGCGCGGCGGCGAGCGCGAGCGCGAGCGCGGCGAAGCTCGGGACCGCTGCGGACGACGGCGCCCCGGCGGTACGGCAACCGCAGCCGCCATCGCCAGCTGGCTCGGCGCCGGACGGCGCGGCCACGCACTGGCCTGCCCCGTCGCAGACGAAGCCCGGGGCGCAGTCCGCCGCCGACTGGCAGCTCGTCTTGCACGAGGGCGAGGCCGGGTCGCAGCTGTAGGGCGCGCAGTCGTCGTGGTTGCCGTCGGCGTCGACGAACACCTCGCCGTCGCACGAGGGCTCGCGCGGCACGCAGGCGCCGTCGTCGCAGCGGTGGGTCGGCAGGCAGTCCGCGTCGACGAGACACGACTCCTTGCAGCCCTCGGCGTCGAGGCAGGTGTACGGGGCGCAGACGGCGTTGGAGGTCACGCAGGCGCCGTTGCCGTCGCAGAGCAGGATGCTC
>JBBJMR010000374.1:0-7841 GCA_037720395.1 Polyangiaceae bacterium | reverse complement strand
GACCGTGGAAGACGTCCCCCTCACCAATCCGCGTGTCCAGCCGTACACGGAGCTCTACAGCCGCGCCGACACGGCGGCCCGCTCCGGGGCGGTGGCGCGGGTGGTGGCGGCGGCGCGCGCCGCCGGCGTGGAGGGCCTCAACCTGCTAGTGGAACCGGAGATCGTGCAAGAGGGCGCCGAGGCTCCGAAGAAGTAACCATGCGCGATTTCATGCCCTCGGAGATCGCCATCGCCATCGGCGTGGCGCTGCTCGTCCAGGGTGGTGCCGCGGTGGCGCTGCGCATGTCCGACCTCGACAAGCAGGGCCTGGCGTCGGAGATCGACAAGGGCACGGCCGCGCCGGTGCGCGTCATCCCGGTCCTCGACGAGGACCTTCCGCTCCTCAAGCTCGGCGGCAAGAAGCAGAAGTACAAGCTGCCCGACAAGTGGAACAAGTCGGCGCCGAAACCGCTGGTGGAGCAGAAGGCCTTCGTCTCCCCGAAGGCCGACAAGACCGAGGCCGGCATCCCGGACAAGGACGTCAAGGTCGCCGACGCCGGCACCGAGCCCATCCCGCCCGACGCCGACGTGGCCAAGCAGGTCGACGTCGAGGTCACCGAGGCCACCGACGCTGGCGCGGTGGCCAACACCGACACCGAAGGCCACGCGAACGGCTCCAAGGAAGGCACGGAGACGGACCCGCTCAAGGCGCGCGCCGTGGACCAATGGCGGTCGCGCATCGCCAGCTGGTTCCAGCGCGGTTTCTCGTGCCCGCAGATGGGCCTCGACGACGCAGAGATGAAGAAGCTCCGCGTTGGCGTCAGCGTGCAGCTCTCCGGGGACGGGACGGTCACCGGGTACTCGATGAGCAGCAGCGGCAGGCCGGAGGTCGACGCCGCCGCGCGCGCGCGCATGGATGCCGCGAAGGGGAACGCCATCCCGCCAAAGCCCGAGAACTACCCGGACATCAAGCTGAATCAGATAAGCGTGACGCTCGTCTGTAAGTGAGCGGCTCGGTGTAGTAGTCGGGTCCGTACACCGATGTCCTGGCTCCCTCGTTTGCAATCGCCCCGCGCCCCGACCCCCATCCGTTCGGCACGGCCGGGCGTCGTCCTCCGCGCTGCGGCCCTCCTGGTGGCGCTCGGCGTGCTCCTCGCGCAGCGCGGCGTGGCCGCGCAGCAGCCGCCCGTCCCCGGCGCGCCGGACGCCGAGCAGCTGCTGGGCAACATCCTGGTCGTCGCCGAGGCGCAGGCTCGCCCGCTGCCGAAGATCGCCGTCTACCCGTCGCTGTCCTCGGACATCGAGGACGTGACCCTTCGCAGCGTGGTGCGGCGCGACCTCGACCTGTGCGGCGAGTTCGAGCTGCTGCCCGAGGACAAGAGGCCCGAGGGCCTCTACCTGTCCGACACGCCCATCGACGCCAAGGCCTGGACGGCGACGGGCATCGAGTCGCTGGTGCGCGTCACCGCCAAGAAGGCCGTCGCCGACAAGGTCGAGCTTCGCGGCCAGGCGTACTTCGTGCGCAAGAGCCCGGATCCGGTGTTCGACAGGAAGTTCGTCGTGCCGGCCAAGGACATCCGCGTCGAGTCGCACCGCGTGGCCGACATGCTCATCGGCGCGCTCACCGGCACCAACGGCAGCTTCGCCAGCCACCTGACCTTCGCCTCCGGCGGCGGCAAGCAGCGGCGCATCTTCACCATCGACGCCGACGGCAACAACGCCGCGGCCGCGTCGCCCACCGAGCGCACCGCCATCGCCCCGACGTTCGGCAAGAACGAGGAGCTGTTCTACGCCGGCAGCATCAACAGCGACGAGTACAAGATCTTCACTCCCACCGGCGGCCCCTTCATGCCGCCCGTCCGGGGCTCGGTCTACGGCATCGCCTTCAACAAGGACCGCTCGCAGGTGGCGCTGACCATCGGCCAGGGGATGACCATCAAGCTCTTCGCCGGGCCGGACATCGCCAGCGTCAAGCTGGTGCAGCCGCAGAACGAGATGGTCCTGCACCCGACCTTCACCCCCACCGGCAAGCTGGCGTACGCCGCCGCCGGCAGATGGGGCCAGCGCATCTGGGTCGACGGCAAGGCCATCTCTCCCGACGGGCTCTTCGCCTCGGCGCCGACCTTCTGCAATCACCCCGATGGCATCCGTGCCGTCTTCGCCGCCGGTACCGGCAAGCGCACCGACCTGGTGTCCACCGGCGAGATGGGCGGCGGCCTGGCGCGCCTCACCCAGAACCAGAGCAACAACTCGTATCCGGCCTGCAGCCCGGACGGGCGCCTGGTGGCCTTCTTCTCCACCCGCACGTCCAACGAGGGCCCGGGCCTCTACATGATGCGCGTCGACGGCGGCCGCCCGAAGCGCATCTCCACCCTGGGTGGCGACTCGCTGCGCTGGGAATCGTTGCCCAAGGGCAGCGCCGTCGAGGCCAAGAACTGATCTCGCGGCCGCGGGTCGCTCAGCGCGGCAGCGCGGCGAGGTCGGTGGAGTAGAGCGCGCTCTGCGCCGCCTTGGTCTCCGCCGCCAGCGCGCGGCGCGCCGAGAGCACCAGCAGGCCGTCCGGAAAGAAGGCCTCGGGCAAGAGCGGCGTGCGCCAGCGCGTGCGCCGCTCCAGGTCGACGATCTCCGTCCAGACCACGCTCCGCGCCGCGGTGTGCGGCGGCTCGGGCGTCATGCACGCCAGCACCAGCCAGCGGTCTCCCGCGCCGGCGTCGCGCCCCAGCTCGCCGAGGCCGCCCGGGCAGTCGCCGATGCGGGCGATGGTCTCCCGGGTGCCGGCGTCGAAGTCGACGAGCACCACCTCGCGACCGCTGGCCGCCGGCGCCTCGGCCAGCGCGTAGCGCCCGATGCCCGCGAAGGGCGCGATGAACAGCGGGGTGAGGGGATTCGTCGTCCAGTGGCGCGGTGTGCGCAGGTCGACGAAGCGCGAGGCGGGGCGCGGGCCGGCGCCGCTGCTGTCGAAGACCGGGATGATCGGGCCGGACTCGGCCGCCACCAGGCCTCCGGCCACGTTGGGGTCCGTGGGCGCGGGGAAGGTGGCCATGGCCTCTGGCGTCCATACCCCGGCGGTCCGGGTGTCGAAGCAAGTGAAGAGCGCGCGCGGGGGCTGGTCGCGCGTGGAGCGCGCCGCGCAGTGGCGGCCACCGAGCAGCGGGGCGACCTCGATGCGGCGACCGCCCCAGGCCACGTGGCTGACGAAGCTCCCACCCACGAACCAGCCGCCGTCCATCCAGCGCACGCGGTCGATGCTGCGCGCTGGAAGGTATTCGAGGCACCGCACGGCGCCTTCATCGTCGACCGCGGCGCACACGCAGTCGGCGTCGTGCTCCATCGGGAAGGGCGTGCCCGAGCCGGCACCGAGGGATTGGTTCGCGGCGAGGTGGAAGGCCCCGAACGTGTCGAGCACGCCGTGATACCGGGTCAGCGACATGCCGAGCGGCGCGGGCGCCAGGCGGAAGGTGCCGAGGTCGGCGCCGGCCAGCGCGAAGAGCTTCTCGCCGTCCTTGGTCACCGCCAGCGCCAGCGCCAAGGGGCGCTGGGGTGAAGCGGCCAGCCAGCTGGTCTCGAGCTGCTTGCCGCCGGCGTCGAGCACCGGCGTGATCACCTGCGCGTCGCGCAGGCGCAGCAGGCGGTTCGGCTTGCCCTCCAAGGTGACGACGCCGGCGCGGGCCGAGACGTAGCCGGGAGGCGCGGGGAGGCTCGCCAGCACGTCGCCGGTGCGCGCGTCGAGCAGGGCGCCACCCTTGCCGCGCGCGATGGCCACGCGGTCCGGGTCCGGGATGCCCGGCGTGGTCACGCCGCCGTGACCGATGCGCCGCGGCGCGGGCAGGTCCTTGCGCGGCCAGTCGCCGCCACCGCGCACGGTCAGGGGCGCGCTGGGCATGGGCGCGCGCGGCGGCACGGCGAACGGCGGCGCGGCGGGGATTGCGCCCGCCGGGACGGGCGAAGACGTGGCCAGGGCGGGCGGCGGCGGCGCTGCCCATTGGGCCGGCGGGTAGGCCGGCGGCGTCGGGGCGGCGGCCTCCGGCGGCTCCCCGCACGCAGAGCACACCACGACCAGCGCCGCCAAACACGCCTGCCTCGACCTCACCCCACGTCGTACGGCGCGCGCGCGCGCGGCGTGCCCGAGGGCCGGCAGTGTCACCACCGCGCCTACGCACTGCGAAGGCGACGATCCGGCCGCGTGCGGCGTGGGCGCGCGCCCGCGTCACCGCGGCTTCGCGTCGGGCGCTCCTTCGCCGCCCGCGCTGCGAGGGCATCTCGGACATTCTCGTGGTTCCGTGGATTCAGAACTCGTCGAACGGACCGGCACGCCCGTTGCGATGGCGCGTGCTCGTGCCTGGCCGGCGCGCGCGTCTCGCGCACGGCGGCCGGCGCCAAACGCTCGATCGGAGACCTCATGATGCGTGCCATCGTCCGATGGCCTGCGGTGGGGGCCGGCTTGCTCCTCGGCCTGGCTGCGTGTCCCGCGTGGGCGCAGCCGGAGCCGAGCGCGCCGCCGCCCGCCGCAGCGCCGCCCATCCAGCCCGCGCCCGCGGAGACGCCCCCTCCACCTCCACTGCTCCCGCTCGCGCCGCGCGGGCCCCGTCCCCCTCCGCGCCCCCGCGCGACTGGCCCGCCGCACCATTCCCATCGGCCGCGCCGGCGGCGCCGTCGACGGTCGCGGTGTCCAGCGACGGCGTGGCGAGCGCTGCGCCCGCGGAGGAGACGCCTGCCGGCTACTTTCGCGACACCAGCGGGCGCCTGATGCAGACGGAGTTCGACATGAACCGCCGCTTCTGGATCGGCGGCGGCTGGGCGCCCGTCTTCTCGCAGCATGGCGGTCGCAACCTGGCGCGCGGCGTGCTGGAGATCGGAGCGCGCAGCGACGTCGTCTCCGACGCCTGGCGCGGGCGCTTCCGCGTGCTCGAGGGCGAGGCCATGCTCGCGCCTCTCGAGGCCCGCGGCTTCGTGCTGCGCTACGACGAGAGCCGCGAGAGCCAGACGCCCTTCCTGCGCAACACCACCTTCTGGCACGAGCCGGTGCGGCACGACGTCTACCTGAACGTCGGCTTCTGGGGCGACGTGATGGGTGCCGAGCTGCGCCCGCGCGGCAGCGAGGACGAGGCCTCGCTGCGCTTCGTGGGCATCGGTGGCACCTGGGACATGTGGCACGACCGCGAGCTCGAGGATTACCTCCGGGTTCGCGTGGGCGGGGCCATCGACGACCGGCTCGGCTCCTTCGCCGAGGACGACCCCGGCGGGGTGGCAATCACCCCGCTGGCGCGTCTGGAGGCCGACGTGATCATCGACCGGGCCGGTTACCACCGCGTCAGCGGTGACGTGGGCATCGAGACGCCGGTGTTCATGGAGCAGAACGTGGCGCGGCGCGTGCGCCGCCGCTTCGGCGGCAGCCTGGGCTACGAGATGGTGTTCTTGGCCGTCAACGATCAGCCGATCTCGCTGCGCCTGGCCGGCACCGGCGGGTACCGCGATGACCTGGCGCGCAGCGAGCTGCACGGCTGGGAGGTGGGCGGCGTCGCTTCGCTGCGCATCAATCTCTGGGCGCCGCCGACCTACTTCGCGGAGACGCACGCCGCCGAGGCCGCGCGCGCCGCGCGGCCGGCGGCGAAACCAGCGGCGCCGGTGCCCGCCCCGGGTGCGGTCGCCCCCTCCACACCTGCCACGCCCCCGGCCCCGGGCGCGCGCCCCGCCGCCTCGCCGTGACGCACCGCCGCGCACGCGCGCGCGCAATGGCGACGGCGGCCGCGCTCGCGGGGGCGATGCTGCTCGCCCATCCGGGCAGCGCCGTGGCGCAGGAGGGAAGCCCGCGCGCCGTGGCCACAGCTGGCGACACGGTGAGGGACTCGTACGCCGCCGACGCCCAGGGCCGGCGCCTGCGCGTGCGCTTCGATCCCGGCCGGCGCTTGCACCTCGGGATCGCGCACGCGCCGGTGATCGAGGGCGACGACCTCGACGCGCAGCGGTGGCAGATCGACGGGGGCCTCTCGTGGCGGCACGTGGTCGACTTCGAGGACGAGGGCATCCGCTGGAAGCTCGAGCACCAGGTGCTGGACTCGGCCGTCGCCTTCGCTGGCGATGACACCGCCGTGGACGGCGAGCTGTACGCGCTGCGCTTCCTGCGCTGGTCGGACGACGGCAGTATCACCTTGCCGAGCACGCCGCCGCGGCGCATCGGCTTCCCGTTCGGCATCGGCTTCGAGGCCGGCGCGGGGCGCGTCGACCTGCACCAGAGCGACGGCTGGCGAGGCGAGATTGGCGTCGCGCGCGCGGCGTTGCTGCTCGATCTGCTCCCGCGCCGCGAGCAGGGCAGCTTCCTGACCATCGGCGTCGGGCCGCGCTACGACCTGCGTCTGGCGGCGGAGGACGCCGCCACCGGCACGCAGCGGGTCGAGCACCTGGTCGCGCCCTTCTCGCAGCCGGAGCTGACGTGGCGGCAGGAGAGCGGCGACGGGCACCACGCCTTCGAGGCCAGCGCGCGCGGCGGCTATGTGTGGACGAGCAGCGCCGGCGCCGGCGCACAGGCCGCGGCGCACGCCCGCTACGAGGTGCTGGCGCTGGCGGTGAACGACATGGCGGTCACGCTCGGAGCGGAGCTGCGCTGGCGCTGGGATCGGCCGGCGCGGCCTGGCGAGGCCGAGCACGAGGTGCTCGGGTGCTGGGGGCTGCGACTCGGGGCGCCGCTCGATTAGCGGGTGGGAACGAGGGCTGAATACGGGTCCCGCCGCGGCGGCCAGGGAATGCGCGTGGTACGCTGCACCTCCGATGGGCGACCGCGAGAGCAGGGCGGAGCAGCGTCGCCGCACCTGGCGCGGAGGTGTGGTGACTGGCTTTGCGGAAGCGGAGGCCATGGACCTCGACTTCTGGCTCTCGGCCACGCCCGGGGAGCGCATCCGCGCGGTCGCCGAGCTCGCTCTGGCCATGTTCCCGACGGAGGCTGACCGTGGATCTCCCCCTCGACTTCAAAGAGCTGTTGGAGGAGTTCGTGTTCTTCCTCGCCCCTGCGGGGCTCAGTCGAGCCGTATTGTCGGCCTCCTGCCTGGCTACGCCAGGCACTCGCCCTCCGTAATTCGCCCGCTCAGGGGTTGAGGCGGTGCTGGTGGGCGGCTATGCGGTCGCGTTCCACGGGCGCCCGCGCACCACCAAGGACATCGACCTCGTACTCGGGCCCAGCCCTGAGAATCTCGACCGTGCGGCCGACGCCCTGGCGCGCTTCGGTGCGCCCGCGAACGTCGTCGCGGCCGTGCGGGCCTTGGCGCCGTCGGAGGTCGCCTATCTCGGTCAGCCACCGCTGCGCATCGACTTCCTGCGCACCATCGACGGTGTCGCCAGCTCTCGGCTCTTCACCAATTCCGTGTCTGCGATGATCGATGGCGTCGCCTGCCGGGTGATCTCCCTGGACGATCTCATCGAGAACAAGCGCGCAGCGGGTCGGCCGCAGGATGCGATCGACGCCGATTTCCTGGAGCGCGTGCGCGCGTCGTCCCGTTAGCCTGCGGAGCTTCCGCGCCGCGGGCGACGGGCTCGGCGGGTCACTGCCAGGGTGCCGGGCAGCAATGCTGGAAGCCGATGCCGCAGGCCTCCTCGACGAGCTGGCACATGCACACCACGTTGTCGGGGCTCGGCGGTGCGCCGCCGGCGCCGTTGCCGCTGCTCACCGAGCTGCTCGTGCCGCCGCCGCCGCTGCCGTTGTTCGGGATGTACTTGCAGGCGCAGCTGGTGCCGGAGCACTCCGCCCAGTAGCTGTTGTCGTCGCTGTCGTGGCACGCGGTGATGCACTCCTCGGGGCCGCCGCCGCTGCTGGACGCGCTGCCGCCGTCGCACGTCACCTGACCGACGGGCGCCGGGATGGGCGCCCCGTT
>JBBJMR010000373.1:0-7842 GCA_037720395.1 Polyangiaceae bacterium | reverse complement strand
CCGGGCGGCGCCTGCACCGCGGCCGACGTGTGCGCGCCGAAGTTCACGGTGGTCCGCGTGGGCGACGGCAGCGCGCCGCTCGGCAACAGCTCCGCCGCGGTGTTCCTCGAGGAGCGCGCGCTCGACGGCACGCTGGTCGTCAAGATCACGCCGAACCCGCTGCCCCTGCCCACCGCGGCCAGCGGCGCGAACCAGCCCTTCACCCTGTCGGGCACGGCCACCTCCGAGGGCAGCCTCTCCCGCTCCGGGAACGGCAACTACCTGGTCATGGCCGGGTACGCGGCCGCGCCGGGGGTGCCCGCCGTCGTCAGCATGGACTCGGCCACGGTGAACCGGGTCATCGCGCGCATCGATGCCGCCGGGAACATCGACACCTCGACGCGCCTCGACACCGCGTTCAGCGGCAACAGCGTGCGCGGCGCCACGACCCACGACGGCACCGTCCTCTGGGCCTCGGGCACCGGCGCCGCCGGCAACGGTGGGGTGTGGGCGGTGCCGTTCGGCACCACCGGCGGCACGCAGCTCTTCAACATGCCGAACAACATGCGCGTCGTGCACGTCTTCGCCGGCCAGCTCTACGCCTCCTCCGGCTCGGGCATGAACACCAACGTGATGACCGTGGGCACCGGTCTGCCGACGACCCCCGGTCAAACGGTGACGCCCCTGCCGGGGCTGCCGACCACGAGCGCGAGCCCCTACTCGTTCGCGTTCTTCGACATGAACAGCCTCGTGGCAGGTGTCGACACCCTGTACCTCGCCGACGACAGCTCCGTCGCCAACGGCGGCGGCATCCAGAAGTGGACCTTCGACGGCATCACCTGGACCAAGGTGGCGACCTTCGCCAACGGCCTGACCGCCGGCGTCCGTGGCCTCGCCGGCATGATCATCGACGGCAACCCGACGCTGCTCGCGGTGAACACCTCCAACCCGCCGTCCGTGCTGGTCGTCGTCGACGACGGCAGCGCCGACCCGGTGCTCACGCCGGTGACCACGGCGGCCGCGGACACGTTCTACCGCGGCGTGGCCTTCTCGCCGAACTGATCGCGGCCCGAGCGCGCCGCGTCCCATCGCGGCGCGCGCCACGGCCATCTCGCGGGACCAGCAGCGCCCCGCCGCCGCCCGAGCAGGGCCGCCCCGACGCCGGCGCAGCGCCGCCTGCGACCGGCGGCCCCGCACCGCGCAGCCCGCCCATGGCGGTGCCGAGGCCAGCGCCCGGCAGCGCCGCGCCTGGGTGCGTGTGGGGCTGGTCGCCGCCTGGGCCGCGGGCGCGGTGCTGCTCGCCCCGCGCATCGGCACCGACTCCCCGGCGCTGCTCATGGTGGCCATGATCAAGCGCTCGGCGAGCTCGAAGGCGATGCGCGCTGGCAGCCGCTCGGCGACGGCGCGGGCGCGCCGCGGTGGACCGATGACTTCTCGAACATCGTCCGCGTGCTCACCTTCCGGTGAGCGCGTGGTCGCGGCCGATGGCCGCCAGACGCAGGCAGAGCGCGCTCACCTCCGCAAGCTCGCGCAGCCGCGCGGTCACCGCCGGCGCCGACATATCCACGGCCGGGCGCGCCGGAGCGTCCTGGCTCAGCTCCGCCCAGCGTCTGAGGCGCAGGGTGACGGCCTGTGCGCTTCGATCAACCACGGTGGAGCTCCTGCAGGCGCTGCACATCGACCAGGTCCTGCGGACGCCCGGCGGCAAGCTTCAGCCTGATCAAACCCTGGCGCGATACGACATGCACCTCGCCCTCGCTCCAGCGCAGGACCTCGCGGCTCTCCCATACCGCGGCCAGCGCCTCGCCGACCTCCAGGACGTCGAGCATCAGCGGCTGCCCATCGACGATCTTCGTGAACCGGCGGACGCCGTTGCTGGAGAAGGTCATCGGCAAGGATTCCAAGGTGAAGCCGGAGCGTACGGCTTTCCGGTCGCGTCGGCACGCCGCGCAACGCCTGCCGGCCGAGGACCGATCAGGGCTCGTCGACGAGCGAGTCGTCGAAGCAGCCCGGGTGGCACTCGAAGCCGTCGTGTGGCTGGCAGATGCGGATCATGTATTTGCCGTAGTAGTCCGCGCGCGTCACCGCCTTGTACGCCAGCCACCGCGTCGGCTCCGTCCCGTCGTCGTAGAGCGGGAAGGCGCCGAAGTCGGTGACCCCGAGGCGAAGCTCGCCGTCGACGAACTGGTAGCGGAACCCGCCCGGCACCACGTCCGCGTTCACCTGCTCGGGGTGGGCGCAGGAGAACTGCGCCGTCCGCTCCAGCGTGCCGTGCCCCGCGGAGGTGTCGGCCCAGGTGCCCAGCGTCTGGAAGTCGGACGAGGTGGTGACGTTGAGCTGGTAGTGCAGCGCGCCCGTCTCGCCGAACGCCACCTTGTGGATGCCGTAGCGCGTGCAGATGATGCCGTCCGGGCAACCGGTCCATCCCGAGGGGCCGACCTTGCCTTCCATGTCCGCGTCGGTGATCTCCAGCGTCACCTGGTCGTCCTCGATCTGCTTCGTCCACACCCAGTAACCGGTCACCGCCGCCAGCCCGTCGCCGCCGGTGCCCCCGGTCGCCTCACCGCCGCCACCGCCGCTGGCACCGGCGCCCGCCGCGCCGCTGGCACCGGCGCCCGCCGCGCCGCTGGCGCCGCTCCCGCCCGATGACGCCGAGGACGCTCCGGCGCCGCTCGCCGCGCCGCCGCTCCCGCCCGACCCCGAGCCGTCGTCCGAGCAGCCTCCGAGAGCGAAGCACCCGACCGCCAGCAGCACCGCCGCCATCGTCCGCGTCATCAGCATCGATGGAGGCTAGCTCGATGGCGCGTCCGCCGGAGTGGACGCCGCCGCGTCCACCTGCCTCCGCCGCACGGCGAAGCCAGGCACGCACGAGCGCGACGTGCCCCGCCCCACCGCGCCCCGCACGCCCATCATTTCGGCCTGACCGGGCGCCGACGCTCCCTTCGGACGCGCTCGCAACGCGCCCGTCGAGGGCGTAAGCTCCCGCCGATCGAGTCCCGGGGGGGAGAGATGGCGCCGCGCCTGCGGGCCTTCGAGGAGCGCTCAGTTGAAGCCGACCGACGTCACGGACCCGAACTACTTCCACAAGGTCGTCGATTGCCAGTGGGCCTGTCCGGCCCACACCAACGTCCCCGAGTACATCCGCCTCATCGCCCAGGGGCGATTCGCGGACGCGTACATGGTCAACCGGGAGTCGAACATCTTCGTCGGCGTCCTCGGTCGCACCTGCGATCGCCCCTGCGAGCCGGCCTGCCGCCGCACCCGCGTCGAGGACAAACCGGTGGCCATCTGCCGCCTCAAGCGCGTGGCCGCCGACCTGCGCGGCGACGTGGCCGATCGCCTCCCGCGCGCCCCGGCGGAGACGAACGGCAAGCGCATCGCCTGCATCGGCGCCGGCCCGGCCTCGCTGGCGGTGTGCAACGACCTGGTGCCGCTCGGCTACCAGATGACCATCTACGAGAAGCTGCCGGTGCCCGGCGGCCTCATGCGCTCCAACATCCCCGCCTTCCGCCTGCCGGCCGCGGTGCTCGACGAGGAGATCGGCCAGATCCTCGGTATGGGGAACATCGAGGTCAAATACGACCACCCCATCACCAGCATGAAGTGGCTGCTGGAGCAGGGCTACGACGCCATCTTCGTGGGCAGCGGCGCCCCGCGCGGCAAGAACCTGGACATCCCCGGGCGCAACGACAGCGACCGCATCCACATCGGCATCGACTGGCTGGAGAGCGTGGCCTTCGGGCACATCGACAAGATCGGCGAGAAGGTGCTGATCATCGGGGTCGGCAACACGGCCATGGACTGCTGCCGCACCTCGGCGCGCCTCGGCGGCAAGGACATCAAGGTCATGGCCCGCAAGCCGCGCGGGTACTTCAAGGCCTCTCCCTGGGAGCTGGAGGACGCCGAGGAGGAGCAGGTGGAGATCCTCGTCGACCACGAGCCCATCCGCTTCGTCATCAAGGACGGCAAGCTGCAGGGCATGGAGTTCCAGCGCTACGAGTCTCGCGAGGAGAGCGGCAAGCTCGTCCAGACCAAGACCGACGTGGTGTTCCTCCCGGCCGACGACGTGATCCTGGCCATCGGCCAGGAGGCGGCGTTCCCCTGGATCGAGCCGGACATCGGCATCGAGCTGGACAAGTGGGGCTGCCCCGTCGTCGACAAGGCCACCTTCCAGTGCAGCCAGCCCGGCGTCTTCTTCGGCGGCGACGCCGCCTGGGGCCCGCTGAACATCATCTGGGCGGTGGAGCACGCCCACCAGGCAGCGATCAGCATCCACAACATGCTCACCGGCGTCGCGCTCGACCAGCGCCTGCCGCCAGGGATGAACCTGAGCAGCGCCAAGATGGGGCTACACGAGTGGAGCTACAGCAACGACTACGACCCGCACCTCCGCGAGAAGATGACCCACGTGGCGCTCACCGAGCGCTTCAAGAAGATGAACATCGAGGTCGAGCTCGGCTTCGACGCCGAGCAGACCGCGCGCGAGGTCGAGCGCTGCCTGAACTGCGACATCCAGACGGTGTTCACCGACAAGCTGTGCATCGAGTGCGACGCGTGCATCGACGTCTGCCCGGTGCTCTGCCTGACCATCGCCCCCGACGGCAGCGAGGACGAGGTGCGCGAGCGCCTCAGCGCGCCGGCGCTGAACCCCAAGCAGGCGCTCTTCGCTTCCGGGCCCTTGCCGCAGACCAAGCGCCTGATGCTCAAGGACGAGGACCTCTGCGTGCACTGCGGCCTCTGCGCCGAGCGCTGCCCCACCGCCGCCTGGGACATGCAGAAGTTCGAGCTCAGCCTGACGTACGCCGGCGGGCAGAAGTGCCCCTCGAAGAACGGCGCCGGCAAGGCGGTGCGCTGATGGTGCCGCGGGTCAACGACTTCGCCTTCAAGCTGGCCAACGTCAACGGCACCGGCTCGGCCAGCGCCAACGGTCTGCTCATGCAGGCCATCTTCCGGATGGGCATCCCCGTCTCCGGGAAGAATCTCTTCCCCTCCAACATCCAGGGCCTGCCCACCTGGTACGAGATCCGCGTCAACGGCCGAGGCCACACGGCGCGCACCAGCGACTACGACCTGATGGTGGCCATGAACGCGGAGACGTACGCACGCGACCTCCAGGAGGTCCGCTCCGGCGGGTACGTGCTCTTCGACTCCACCTGGCCGCTCGACGCCGAGCTGCGCCGCCCCGACGTCACCTTCCTCGGAGCGCCCTACGCGGCGATGTGCAACGAGGCCTTCGGCGCGGCGCGCGAGCGCACCCTGATGAAGAACATCGCCTACGCCGGCACGCTCGGGGCGCTGCTGGGCATCGACATGGCGATCCTCTCAGAGATGCTGCGCGAGAAGTTCGGCAACAAACCGGCGCTGCTGGCCTCCAACACCACGGCCATCCAGCTCGGGTACGACTGGGCACGCGAGCACTTCGAGTGTCCGCTGCCGTTCCATCTGGAGAAGTCGGCCGCCACCGACAAGAGCATCCTCATCGACGGCAACACGGCCACCGCGCTCGGCGCGCTCTACGCCGGCTGCACCGTGGCCGCCTGGTACCCGATCACCCCCTCGACCAGCGTCCTCGACGCCTTCACCGGCCTGTGCGCCCAGCACCGCACCGACAAGACCACCGGCGAGCGGCGCTACTGCATCCTGCAGGCCGAGGACGAGCTGGCCGCGGTGGGCATGGTCATCGGCGCCGGCTGGAACGGGGCGCGCGCCTTCACCAGCACCTCCGGCCCGGGTATCTCGCTGATGAACGAGCTCATCGGCCTCGCGTACTACGCCGAGATCCCGGTGGTCATCGTCGACGTGCAGCGCGTCGGCCCCTCCACCGGCATGCCGACCCGCACCCAGCAGGGCGACATCCTGGCCTGCGCCTACGCCTCGCACGGCGACACCAAGCACATCTGCCTCTACCCGGCGAACCCCGAGGAGTGCTTCTACCTCATGGTCAACGCCTTCGACCTGGCGGAGCGCTTCCAGACGCCGGTGTTCATGCTCTCCGATCTGGACATCGGCATGAACGACTGGGTGGTCCCCAAGCTCGAGTGGGACGACGGCTACCGGCCCGACCGCGGGCACGTCCTGTCCAAGGA
Source organism: Polyangiaceae bacterium (assembly GCA_037720395.1). GTDB lineage: Bacteria > Myxococcota_A > Polyangia > Polyangiales > Polyangiaceae > JBBJMR01. The sequence goes on along the minus strand of JBBJMR010000373.1, from coordinate 1,777 downwards.
GCAGATCGAGGCGCTTCCCCGCTTCTACCGCTACTCGCCCGAGGACGAGCTGGGGGTGGCGGCGCGCACCGTGCCCGGCGTCTCCGAGAAGGGCGCCTTCTTCACCCGCGGCTCCGGTCACAACAAACTCGGCGCGTACACCGAGATCCCCGACGAGTACCAGGAGGTCATGGACCGCCTGGCCCGCAAGCACCGCGCCGCGCGCAACATGGTGCCCGCGGCCATCATCTGCCGCCGTCCGCACGCGCGCTGCGGCCTGGTCACCGTGGGCGGCTGCGACCTGGCGGTGCGCGAGGCCATCGAGGACCTGGCGGCACGCGGCACCCACGTCGACTACATGCGCATCCGTGGCTTCCCGTTCGGTGACGAGGTCGAGGACTTCCTGGCCAGCCACGACACCATCTTCGTCATCGAGCAGAACCGCGACGGCCAGCTCCGCACGCTGCTGACCATGGAGACCAGCGCCCCCAAGGAGAAGCTGCGCTCGGTCCGCGAGTACGGCGGCTTCCCGCTGCAGGCAGCGCAGGTGGTGCGGGCCGTCTCTGCCCAGCTGCCGATGACCAACAACGGGCCGGTGGCCGTGGAGGCGCGCGAGTAATGACGTTCATGAAGAAGCCGGTGGCCCGGCATCCCTCGCTCCAGCAGAACGCGCTCGGGCTGACGATGCGCGACTACGAAGGGTCGATGTCCACGCTCTGCGCGGGCTGCGGACACGACTCGATCACCGCGGCCATCGTGCGCGCCTTCCACGAGCTGGACACGCCGCCGCACATGATCGCCAAGCTCTCCGGCATCGGCTGCTCCTCGAAGACGCCGACCTATTTCGTGTCCGGCGCGCACGGGTTCAACTCCGCGCACGGGCGCATGCCGGCCATTGCCTCGGGCGCGGCCGCTGCCAACCGCGGGCTGACGTACATCGGGGTCAGCGGCGACGGCGACTCGCTGTCCATCGGCCTGGGGCAGATGTGCCACGCCATCCGCCGCAACGTGGACATGCTCTACGTGATCGAGAACAACGGGTGCTACGGGCTGACCAAGGGTCAGTTCTCGGCCTCCTCGGACATCGGCTCGAAGTCCAAGCGCGGCGAGCCGAACACCCAGCCCCCCATCGACCCGGTGATGCTGGCGCTGTCCATCGGCTGCACCTTCGTGGCCCGCGCCTTCTCCGGCGACAAGGCGCAGCTGGTGCCCATCCTGAAGGCGGCCATCCGGCACAAGGGCTTCGCGCTGGTCGATGTCATCTCGCCGTGCGTGACCTTCAACGATCACGAGGGGTCGACGAAGAGCTACGTCTACACGCGGCAGCACGCCCTGCCGGTGGTCCAGGTCGATTTCGTGCCGCGACGCAGCGAGATCCGGCGCGAGCTGCCCGCCGGCGAGGTCACCGAGGTGACGCTGCACGACGGGAGCGTGGTGGCGCTGCGGGTGGTGGCGCCGGACTACGACGCGCGCGACCGGCAGGCGGTGACCGGATACCTGCAGGAGCGGCAGCGCTCGGGGGAGATCCCGATCGGGCTCCTTTACATCGACGAGAACGGGGTCGAGATGCACGACGGGAACAAGACCGTGCAGCGGGCGCTGTCCGAGGTGCCCTTCGAGGAGCTGTGCCCGGGGCGCGAGGCGCTGGAGAAGCTGCAGCAGAAATATCGATAGATCTCCGCGACCTCGGGGATCAGTCATTGTCCGCGGGGTGGTGCCCGGCGGTGCGCCCCGTGGGGCAGAGGGGGGGCGGCGGGGGTTTTGGACGCGGGGGGGGGGGGGGGGGAGGGTGCGCGTG
>JBBJMR010000125.1:0-23671 GCA_037720395.1 Polyangiaceae bacterium | reverse complement strand
GGGGCCTCCGACGGGGCCTCCGACGGGGCCTCCGACGGGGCCTCCGACGGGGCCTGAGTCGCTGTCGTCTTCGTCCGTGCGCGTTTTATCGGAAGCCATCGCGCGCGGAGCATACTCGAGCAGGCGCGATGGGAAAGGGGACATCGGGCGCTTTTTGGGCTCCCGAGGCGGGGCCGGCTCGGTCCGCGGCGCGCCGTGGAGAGCCTTGGCGGACGGGGGCCGTGGAACTAGGCTCCGCCGCCCATGACGCGCATCGCCGCCACGCCCCGCTCCCGCATCCTCGGCACCGGCCGCTACACGCCCGTGCGCGTGGTCCACAACGAGGAGCTCGAGCGCAAGCTCGAGACGTCCAACGCCTGGATCCGCGAGCGCGTCGGCATCGAGCGCCGCCACGTGGCCGCCGAGGGCGAGGTGACCAGCGACATGGCCGCCGCCGCGGGGCGCAACGCCATCGAGGCGGCCGGGCTGACGGTGGCCGACCTGGACATGATCATCGTGGCCACGGTGAGCGGCGATTCGCCGATGCCGGCCACCGCCGTGCACGTGCAGCAGAAGCTCGGCGCCGACCTCATCCCGTCGTTCGACGTGGCGGCGTCGTGGGCGGGGTTCATGTACGCGCTGACCATCGCCGATCAGTTCATCGCCGCGGGCACCTTCAAGACCATCCTCGTCGTGGGCGCCGACCTGCTCTCGCGCGTCACCGATCCCTCCGATCGTCGCACCGCGCCGCTCTTCGGCGACGGGGCCGGCGCCGTGGTCCTCGGGCCGGCGGGCGACGACGGGCGCGGCATCCTCTCGGCGCGCATCCACGCCGATGGCGCGATGACCGGGCTGCTGGGCATCCCCGGCGGCGGCTCGGCGGCGCCGATGACCTCGGAGCGCGTCCAGCAGAAGCAACAGTACATCCGCATGCAGGGCGCCGAGCTCTTCCAGATCACCGTCAAGCACCTGACCTCGTACTCGATGCAGGCGCTCAAGGCCGCTGGCCTGACGAGCGCCGAGCTCGACTGGGTGGTCCCGCACCAGGCCAACAGCAACATCGTGCAGAAGATCTCGCAGCGCCTCGGCTACTCGCGCGCCAAGTTCGTGGAGAACCTGGCCGAGTACGGCAACACCTCGGCGGCCAGCATCCCCATCGCCCTCGACGAGGCGGTGCGCGACGGGCGCATCCAGCCCGGCCAGACGGTGCTCATGTGCGCGCTGGGCGCCGGCATCACCTGGGGCGCCGCCATCGTGCGCATGTAGTGCTGGTAGCGGGCGAGACAGCGCCGGAGAAGTTTGTTTCGTTCACGTTCGTTCGTGCCGGCATCGCCGGGGCGGGCGGCGGCGAGGCGCGTGGGCTCCGCGCTCTCTTCCCGCGTCAGCGCCGTGAACGTGAACGTGAACGTGAACGTGAACGAAACCGCAATCGCCTCGGCGCATCCAGTCCCCGAGGCACGGGTTCAGCGCATGCATCCCTGTAGCTCGGCCAGCAGCTTGTCGGCTGCTTCGAGACCGCTGCTGAAGGTCTCGCCTTCACGTGCGCGGCGGGTGAGGCGCATGTCGGGCGTGAGCGGTAAGGGCGAGTTTCGCGGGCGCACCAGCTCGAGCACCTTGCCGGAGTCGAGCGGGGTGTCCTCGCCGAGATGCAAGGTGACGCTCCTGGCGGTGGCCTCGCAGCCGAGGGCGCGCAGCTTGCGCAGCTCGGTCTTGAGGCGCATCAGGTGGATGAAGCGGCGCGCCTCGACCGGCGGGCGCCGAAGCGGTCCTCCATCTCGCTGGCCAGGTCGGCAACCTCGTCGACGCTGCCGGCGCTGGCCAGGCGCTTGTAGAGCGAGAGGCGGACGCCGACGTCGGAGTAGTCGTCGGGCAGCAGGGCATCGACGTCGAAGCTGAGCTCCGGGTCGACGTCGTGGACGATGGGGTCGCCGCGCAGCTCGTGCACCGCCTCGTCGAGCATCTGGCAGAACATCTCGAAGCCCACCGAGGCCACGTTGCCGCTCTGCTCGCCGCCGAGCAGGTCGCCGGAGCCGCGCAGCTCCAGGTCGAGCGAGGCGATCTGGAACCCGGAGCCGAGCTCGGTGTGGCGCTCCAGGGCTTCGATGCGCGAGCGCGCCTCGTCGGTCATGGCGTTCTGCGGTGGCACGACCAGGTAGGCGTAGGCGCGCTCCTTGGAGCGGCCGACGCGCCCGCGCAGCTGATAGAGCTGGGAGAGGCCGAACATGTCGGCGCGGTCGACGATCATCGTGTTGGCGCGGGGGATGTCGAGGCCGCTCTCGATGATCGCCGTCGAGCAAAGGACGTCGAAGCGGCCCTCCACGAAGTCGAGCATGGCCTGCTCCAGCGCCTGCTCGCTCATCTGTCCGTGGGCCACGGCGATGCGCGCGGTGGGCACCAGCTCCTGCAGCCGCGCGGCGCGCTCGTAGAGACCCTCGACGCGGTTGTAGACGTAGAACACCTGGCCTCCGCGATCGATCTCGCGCACCACCGCGTCGCGGATGACCGTCTCGTCCGGCCGGGTGACGATGGTGCGGATGGCGCGGCGGTCCACCGGTGGGGTGGTGATGATCGACATGTCACGCAGGCCGGTGACCGCCATCTGCAAGGTGCGCGGGATGGGGGTGGCGGACAGGGTGAGGACGTCGACGTTGGTCTTCAGCGCCTTGATGCGCTCCTTGTGGGTGACCCCGAAGCGCTGCTCTTCGTCCACCACCAGCAGGCCGAGGCGCTTGAAGTGCACGTCCTTGGAGAGCAGGCGGTGGGTGCCGATCACCACATCCACCTTGCCGTCGCGCAGCCCGCGCGAGACCTCGTCCTGCTCCTGCTTCGTCTGGAAGCGGCTCATGGCGCGGACCTCGATGGGGTAGCTCGCCATCCGCGCCTGGAAGTTGAGGAAGTGCTGCTGGGCGAGGACGGTGGTCGGGCAGAGCACCGCCACCTGCTTGCCGGCGTTGGCCACGCGGAAGGCGGCGCGGATGGCCACCTCGGTCTTGCCGAAGCCGACGTCGCCGCAGACCAGCCGGTCCATCGGCTGCTGCGACTCCAGGTCGTGCTCCACATCGAGGATGGCGCGCGCCTGGTCCGGCGTCTCGTCGAAGGGGAAGGTGGCCTCGAAGGCGCGGTAGTCGTCGTCGGCGGAGGGGATGGCCTCGCCGGGAGCGGCGCGGCGCTCGGCGTAAATGCGCAGCAAGTGGTCTGCCAGCTGACGGACGTTCTTCTCGACCTTGCCCTTGGTGCGGGAGAACGTCTGGCCGCCGAGGCGGTCGAGCCTGGGCGCGCCCTCGCTGCCGGAGAACTTCTGGATCTGGTTGAGGCGGTAGACGGGCAGGTAGAGCTTGTCGCCGCCGGCGTACTCCACGGCGATGAGGTCGACCGCTACGCCGCCCACGGTGCGGTGCGACAGGCCGAGGTAGCGCCCGATCCCGTGCTCGGCGTGGACCACGAAGTCGCCGACGGACAGGCTGCGCAGGTCCTCCAGGAAGGCGCGGGCCTTCTGCTCCGACGGCGCGCGGGCAGCGCGGCGGTGCACCCGCGCCCCGAAGATCTCCTCCTCGGTGACCAGGGCCAAGCGCTCGCCGGGAGCGACCACGCCGCGTGCCAGCGAGCCGACCACACACAGCGCGGCGCGGTCGCCTTCGCCCTGGGCACCGTCGAGCAGCGCGGGATCGAAGGCGCCGAGCTTGGCGCGAACCGCCACGTCGCGGTGGCGGAGCAGCGAGACCAGGCGCTCGACCTGGGTCTCGGCGCGCGCGGCCAGCACCACCCGCAGCCCGGCCTCCTGCCAGGCGCGCACGCGGCGCACCATCGGATCGAGGGCGGCGCCCTTGCCGCCGGCGGCGCGCGCGCCCTTGATGGCGCGCTCCAGGTCGGCTTGATCGCTGCTGGCCATCGACGGAGCGTCCGCGTCGGCGGTCTCGAATCGCTCCATCGACCCCTCGACCTCGGGTCTGCCGACCACCGCCGTCCGGTGCAGCGCGAGCACCGAGCGCGCCCCGAGCCAGGCGGCGACCTCGGCCTCGTCGAGGTAGAAGCTGTGCCGCGGGAAGTGCGCCTCGCGCGCCTTGGCCCCCTCGTCGGCGCCGGCGCGCCCGAGCTCGTCGCGCAGCGTCCGGGTGAGCAGCGCCGGGTCCTCGAGGAGGATCAGCGCGTCGTCGCCGAGGTAGCTGGCCACGGGCTCGAGGTCGACGAAGGCCGGCAGGAAGCCCTCGGCCGAAGAAGGAGCGACCCGAGGCGAGGTCGTCGACGAGCGCACGCGCCTTGCTGGAGGGGACGTCGAGGGCGTCGCACGCCGCGCGCACGCGCTGACGTGCGCGCTCGACGTTGGCCGGCGTGAGGATGGCCTCGCGCGTCGGCGCCACCCAGACCTCCGCGACCTCGGCCACGGTGCGCTGGTCCTCGGGGTCGAACGACTTGATGCCCAGGATCAGGTCGCCATAGAACTCGATGCGCACCGGGTATTCGGCGGCCGGCGTCCAGACGTCGAGCAGCGAGCCGCGCACCGCGAAGCTGCCCGGATCCTCGACGAGGGGGCTGCGCACGTACCCGGTGGCGCCGAGGCGCGCGGTCAGCTTGTCGCGGTCGATCTCCTGGCCGGCGACCAGCAGCTCGGCGTGCTCCAGGACCTCGTCGCGCGGCAGCACCTTGCGCGACAGGGCGGCGACCGGGAGCACCAGGACCTCGAACGGCAACCCGATGGCCAGGTGGAAGAGGGTTGCCAGCCGCGACTGGGCCGCGCGCCGGTCGGGGCTGACGTCGGCGTAGGGGCTGGACTCGTTGGGCAGGTAAAGCAGGACGCGGCCGCGTCGGCCTGCGCCGCGCGCCTCGGCCTCGTCGGCGTCCGCGGTGCCGAGCAGGAACGAGACGTCGGCGGCGAGGGCCCGCGCCTGATCGACGTCTCCGGTCACCGCCACCACCGGCCGCTTGCCGGCAGCGGCGCGGACCGCGCGGATGACCAGGGCCGAGGCGCTCCCGGCGACGCCGCTGACGTGTTGCAGCGATCCGGGAGGCGCGGCGACGAGCCTGGCGGCGAGTCGCGGGTGGTGGTCAGCGAGCGGTGGTCGCACCTCGAACGGCGCGAGGGCGTCGATGTCGACGCGCTCACCCGCGGCTATCGAGGATGCGGCCATGGCCGCCGGCCATGTAACCGAAGCCGCGCGCCGTCAAGCGCGCGGGCGGATGGCGCGGCCGCGCACGCCTCAGCGAGCGCGGGCGGCGCCGCCGCCAGGCCGTGAACGCCGCGGCGGCGCAAGCAGGACCAGGCGCCGAGGCTCCAGGAGACTCGCTCCTGGCCGAGCCGCGCCAGGCACCGACGGCGCCGACGTTGCCGCCGTCGTCCATCTCGCCGGCGGCAGGTCGGCGGGCGCGCCGCCGCTGGCACCGGCTCCGCCGCTGCCGCTGCTCTCTCCGCCGCTGCCCGCGCTCGGTCCCGGGCCGCCGCTGGCGGCGGTGGCGTCGCCGGAGCTGCCACCGGCGCTGCCGAGGAATCGCCGCCGCTGCCGCCCGCGCCGCCGGCGCCGCCGCTGCCGTCGACGGTGGGCGGGACGTAGGTGCCGCCCGGCGTGACGAAGGTCACCACCACGCACGTCGGTGGGCGTGTACAGCGCAGCAACCTCGTCGCCCACGTTGCCCGCGGATGGCTTGCCGTTGTTGGTGTCCTTGAGGATGACCGCCACCTTGTTGATGCCCTGCGACCAGTCGACGCTCTCGCCGGCCGGCGACCAGAAGCCGTCCCACGGCGTCTCCCAGTCCAGGATGCCGACGTCGGTGTAGGCCATCGACTGGTAGGTGCAGGCGTACGTCGGGTTGGCCTCCAGGCAGACCTGGAACTTCGTCGGCTCATCGGTCGGCTTGCTGGTCACCTCGAGGTAGACGTGCACCGTGCCGCCCGTGTAGTCGACGGGGCTCGTCAGGTCGGCCGGCGTCGCGGGCAGTGGCTCGAGCCGGTAATGCGAGTCCGGCAGGTCGGCGGTGAACGTCCAGGTGTCGTCGAAGACGACGAACTGATCGGCGCGCGCCGTGGCGCTCCACGACGACGCCAGCGCGCCCGCGGCTGCGGCGATGGCGAGCAGGTGCTTCCCCTGGCGGTGGCGCGCGACGTGCGCGGTGGTGGATGGGTTTCTGACCAGCATGCTCTGCATGGTACGCGGCGCACGCGGCCGGCGGCGCTCGAGAAAACAGCGAAACCGCTTGGTAATTTTTCGACGAGGCTGTCAGGTGCGCGCCGCGCAGCGCCTGGGCTCGCACGGGCGCGCACCGTCGCGGGGCGCCAGTGCGCGCGGCTCGTACAGCTCGCGCCGCGCCCGCGCCGCTGCGGCTGCGGCTGCGGCTGCGCGCGATACGGTCGGCCGTGGGCCTGGCGGCGGCTGCTGCGAGCTGACATGCTCGAGCGAGGTGTGCGGGTGAGCGACGACGGAGAGAGGACGAGGCCGGCGGCGACGACGACGTCCTCTTCGTCGGAGGGCCGGCCGACTCCGGCGACGGCTTCGACGTGCTGCGCAAGCGCAAGGATCGCCTGGAGGTGGGCGAGCTGCGCGCGACCCGGGAGGGCAAGCCGATCCATGGTGAGCTGGTCAAGCTGTCTCCCCGTGGCAAGAGCCAGGGTGTGTTCGAGGTGGAGACGGTGTTGCCTGCGCCACCGCGGCCACCGAGCGGCGGACCGCCGCAGGTGGCCACCCCCGGCTACCGCAAGAACTGGGACCGGACCTTCGGCAAGAGCAAGCCGAACTAGGCCGCTCGCGCAGCCGGCGAGACGCACGGGCAGCTCGGCCGGCGTCCCGGCCGGAGCGGGCCGCGGCCCCGAAACTTGGCCCTGGGCGCCTCTTCACCGTACCTCGGCGGTACCTCGTGATCGGCAGCACCGAAAGGACCGAGCCATGACTGCTTTCGCCGCAGACGACAACGGACGCCACGACGACGAGTCGGAGCCGCGCGGCGAGCGCCGCGGGCCGGGCGGACGGCGCGTGCATTTCGAGGCCTTGGTCGCCGTGGGAGATGTGCGCGGCGGCTTCGAGGCGGAGTCGGTCGACGTGTCCACCGACGGGATGCGCCTGCGGACCGCCTACCTTCCGGCCGTCGGTGAGCGCCTGCTCTTCCGCTTCGAGGGGATGGTGGCCGAGGTTACCGTCGAGGGCGAGGTGCTCTGGCGGGTCGAAGAGGAGCGCGGCGGCGAGTTCGCGGTGCGCTTCATCGACCTCGACGCCGCCGCCATCGAGGCGGTTCGCGGCATGTGCGCCAGCACGGAGAGCCCGTCCGCGCCAGCCGAGGCGCCTGCCACCGCCCGCGGTGCGCGCGTTCGCCTGCACATCGAGGGGCTCGGGTCGCCCATGCGCGCGAGGGTGCGCGCCTCCGACGATGGCGAGGTGCTCGTCGGGTCGAACCTGGAGTTCCTCCGCGTGGGTCGCGGGCTCGAGATCGAGGATGTGGAGAAGGGCGTGCGCCGCGAGGCGTACATCGACTCGGTGAAGGTCGATGTCGACCCGGCCACCAGCGTTCCGCAGCTGGTGGTGGCGCTGCGTTTCGGCGCTGCCGGTGCCGAGCCGCGCAAGGCCGCGCCGAGCGCGCGCATGCGGGCCGAGGCGGTCGCCGTCTCCGAGCGCGTGCAGACCCTGGCCGGGACGCCTCCGCCTCCCACGCCGTGCGAGCAGTCGTCTCCCTCCGTCGAGGTCGATGCGCCGCGCGAGGCCGCGGACGCAGGCGGCGACGACGAGGACGCAGAGGGCTTCCGGGGCCGCGGCGCCCAGGCGGCGCGCGCGGGCATGGCCATGGCCGGCCGCGTCGGTCCGGCCCTGGCCGGAGCTGGCGCCCGGGCGCGCGTGGCCATGCAGAAGCTCATCGCCACCGTCCAGTCGAAGCGCGCCGAGCGCGCCGACGCCAAGAAGGCTGCCGCGCCGCGCCGCATGACGGCGCCGCCGCCGACGGGCGCCCTGAAGAGCGAGGGACGACGGCTGGTGCGCGAAGACGAGAGCGACGGCGAGGCGCCGGCGCCCGCGTCGCGCATCAACAAGCGCGCCATGGCCATCGGCGGCGTCGCCGGGCTGGCCGCCGTGGTGCTGATCATCGTCGCCACGCGCGGCGGTGGCAGCGGTGGCGACGCGACCACCGCCGCCGCGCCGGGCGCGTCGGTGGCAGCGGCGGCTCCGGCGCAGATCGCTGCCGGTCCTGCCGGCGCGCTCTCGGCCAACGTGCCACTCTTCGGCGCCACGCCGCTCTCCACCACCGAGGCCGTGCCGCCTCCGGCGCCCGAGGGCGCGTCGGCTGGTCTGCCGCCTCCGGGCGAGGGCGACGAGGAAGGCGGCGGCGCTCCCGGGGGCGACGGTGCCCCCGCCGCGGTCAACGGTGCCGGCGAGTTCGGCAACGGCGAGGCGGTCAAGAACGCCACCACGCTGCGCATCAAGGCCGACGGCCCCATCGAGGGCCTCAACGGTGCCGCTGGTGCCATGGGCTTCACCGTGTCCCTGCCGGGCCGGCGCGCGCTCTCGGCGGCCTCGGAGCTGCAGCGCAAGGACAAGCGCATCGAGTCGCTGCAGATCGTCAACAACGCGCACGGCGCCGAGGTCACCGTGCGCTTCAAGGACGGCGTGCCGCCGTACCTCGCCAAGCTGCGCGGCGATCGACTGGAGATCGCCCTCGGCAACGAGTCCTCCAAGGACGAGGCCGGCGGCGAGGGCGCGCCGAAGAAGAAGGTCGCTTCCAAGGGCAAGAAGAAGCACGACGGAGGCGACAAGGGCGGCAAGGGCGCCAAGGGCAAGGCCGGCGGCAAGAAGAAGAAGTGAGGCCGGCCGTCGCGGTGGGCCGCCGCGGCTGCGGTGCCTCGCGAGACGCGGGCGTCGCTGTGATTGACTAAGCGCGCGGAGTACGGTTTCGTCGCCCGATGCAGCCTCCTCCCGGTCAGCCGCCGTACGGCGGTGGCGCGTGGGGCCCGCCTCCTGGCGGTTCCCCCGTTCGGTGCACCACCGGCGGCGGCTTCGGCGCGCCGCCCGGCGTGGCTTCGGGGCGCCGCCTGGCGGTGGCTACGGGGCGCCGCCCGGAGGCCGCCCAAGGCGGCGGGGATGAGCGGCGGGGCCAAGGCCGGCATGTACGGCTGCGGCGGCTGCGGCTGTCTGCTCATGCTACTGGCCGTGCTCACCGTCGTCGGCGTGGCCGCCGATCTCGTGAACAACTCCGAGGAGGGCACGGCCATCGTCGGCGCCATCGCGCTCGGCGGCACCGGCTTCGTCGGCCTGATCATCGCGGTCATCGTCTACTTCACGTCGCGCAAGTAGCGCGGGCGCCCACCTGGCGCTCTTCCCAGGTGGCGAGCGTCACGGCGCTGGGCCTCACGCCACCGGCGGGGGGATCTGCCACTCGCCGCTGTCGTGGGTGTGCGGGTCGAGGTCGTCCGACGGGCTGCCGAAGAACTGGGCGATGTCGTGGCGCCGCGCCTCGGCGTCGGCGCGTCCCAGGCCGATGAGCTTCTTGGCGAAGGAGCCGTCGAAGAGGATGTAGCTGGCCAGGTCGGACTCCGAGGCCACCCCGACGTCGACCAGGTTGAGCAGCTGACGCGCCAGCAGCGGGCTGGTGCGCAGCCCGTTGCCGCGCACGTGCTCGGCGGCGAGGCGGCCGATGTCTTCGCTCGGCCCGACCACCAGCGACTCCACGCGCCGGTACGGGTACCGGCCGCGCGCGGTGGCATCGCGGTTGATGGTGTCCAGGAAGCCGGCGCCGTAGGCGGCCTCGCCGGCGTCGATGAGGTGGTTCACGCGCCGCAGGATCTCCAGGTCGCTCTGCACGTGGTCGAGGAGGAAGGCGTTGAGGATCTTGCCCAGCAAGAAGGCGGCGCCCGGCGCGGCGGCGTTGCCGACGCTGTCGACGCCGTGCACCTCGCGCGACAGCCCCACGGCGAGGACGTGGGTGGCGCCGAGGCGCAGCGCCGGGGCGATGGGCGTGTTCTGGCGGACGCCGCCGTCCATGAACAGCTCGCGCCCGATGCGCACGTGCGGGAAGAGGATGGGGATGGCCGCCGAGGCCAGCGCGTGGTGCGGGCCGATGTGCGCGCCGCGGATGACGGTGCGCGGCGGCGCGTGCGTGGGCAGGCTGCCATCGGGCCCGGTCTGCATGAAGATCACCGTGCGCCCCGAGGAGACCTCGGTGGCCGACACGCTGAGCGCCGAGAAGTGGCCGCGCCGCAGCGTGCGCGAGATGGCGCGCCAGGGCACCTCGCGCTCGATGAGCTTGGCCATCGGGCGAACGTCGAAGATGCCGACCGTCTCCGGTCCACCGCCCATCAAGACGCGGTGCACGCTGAGGGCCTGCCGGACGCCGAAGCTGAGCACGTTGGCCAGCGCCAGGTCGGACCAGAGGTCGACGAGGCGGCGGACGCCGAGCGTCGGGTCCTGCATGTGCGCCGCCAGGAAGCAGGCGTTGATGGCGCCCACCGAGGTGCCGCAGAGGATGTCGAAGCGCGGCGGTGCGCCGCGCTGCCGGGCGTAGGTGTCGAGGATGTACGACAGGACGCCGACCTCGTACGCGCCGCGCGCCCCGCCGCCGGAGAGGATGACCGCGATCTTGCGGCGCTCGGGCCGCCCGCTCGTGCCAAGGGGCAAGCTCACGCGAGGCCGAGACTAGTACAAGCGGCGTGCGGTTACGTGCTCGATGAGCGGAGCGGCCCTGGAACCCGGCCGAGGCCGGCGCCGGGCGGCGGGGCCACCGCACCGCACCCGATGCCGCCACCAGTCCGCGGTTCGGTCAGCTGCCCGCGCCGCGCGTCAGCGGATCGAGCAAGGCGTCGGCCGCGTAGCCATCGGCCTCGACCAGGATGCGGTCGACCAGCGGGCGCTGCATGAAGAGGCCCTTGAGCCGGGGGTCGCGCACGTAACCGGCGATGCGCCGCACGTGCGCTGCGGCGCGCATGCTCGCGTCGCGCGCGCTCCCTGGCGCCCCCTTGCGGAGCGCCTCGCAGCAGGCGGCGCGCGTCTCGATGCCGTACTCCGAGCCCACCGTGGCCTCGATGGCCCCCAGCGCGGTGCGCGCCAGCAGCACCCCGGTGTGCACCTCGCCGGAGTCCACGCGCGCCGCTGCTTCCAGCGCCGTGGCGTAGACGTGGTACCCGATCAGCCCCTGCGACTCGGCCAGCTGGCGGGCCTCGCCGGCGAAGGTGACCGCGCTCCCGGCGTCGCCGCGGCTGCGCGCCAGCAAGGCCCGGATCAGCTTCTCGTGCACGGTGTCGTAGACACTGCCGGTGACGGCCACCAGCGCGCCGGCGTCACCACACAGCGTGTGGGCCGCGTCGAAATCGCCCATCTCCGCCAGCAGCCCGGCCGTGCAGAGCAGGGTGTCGGCGCGGCTGTCCTGGTCGGCGTAGCGCTCGTGCGCCTCGCGCGCGCGCTTGAGGTAGGCCAGGCCGCGCTGCATGTCGCCGAGGCGCGCGTACGCCTGCCCGATGTTGCTCAGCGTCTTGGCGATCTGGAAGCGGCCCCCGATGGCCAGATCGATGCTGATCGACGACAGGCCGAGGGCGATGGCGTCCTCGAAGCGCTCGAGGACGAACATGGCGTAGGCCAGGGCGTTCTTGGCGCGGGCCTCGCTGCGGCGCGCGCCCACGGCCTTGAAGATGGCGATGGCCTCGGCGTGCACCTGGGTGGCCTCACCCACCCGCCCCACGTAGCGCAGCAGCACGCCCTTGGCGCGCAGGACCTCGGCGCGCGCGCGCGGGGCCAGTCTGCCGGCCTCCGCCACCTTGAGGGCGCGCTCGCACGCCGCCAGGGCGCCCTGGGTGTCGCCGAGGTCGCGCAGGATCTCGCTGAGGATGGTCTGCGCCTCGACCTCGAGCGCGGCGTGCTTGCAGAGGCGCGCGATCTCGGTGGCGCGCTGGGCGATGGGCAGACCCCGCGCCAGGTACCCCTCGTCGTAGTCGAGCCGCGCGGTGCGCGTCAGCGCCAGCGCCACCCAGCGCGCCTGGCCGCTGGCCTTGGCAAGCTGGCGCAGCGACGCCAGGTGCTTGCGTCGCTCGCGGCGGCGGCCGAGGTGTCGATAGACGGCCTCCAGCGCCTCGTGGGCCGTCATGCGGCGGCTGTCGCCGTGGGGGAGGAGCCCGAGCGCGCGGTGGTAGTAGCGCTGGGAGAGCGCTGCCTGGTGCGCGTTGCGAGCCGCGTGCGCCGCCTCCAGGTAAAGCTCGGCGGCCGCGCCCGGTGCCTCTCCGCGCGCCAGGTGACGCGCGACGATGGCCGCCGAGAGGCCCTGCGCCAGCGGCGTGGTGGCCAGGTGCTCGCCGAGGACGCGGTGCATGCGCGCGCGGCTCGGTGAATCGAGCGCCAGGTAGGCGACGTCGCGGGCCAGCGGGTGGCGGAAATCGACCGAGCCCGCCTTGCGATCACAGAGGCCGCGCGCGCACAGGCGGGTCATGGCCTCGTCGTCGGCGAGCCGCGTCAGCGAGAGGAGATCGCTCTCCAGCAGCGGCCCGCCGGCGACGGCCAGCCAGTCGACGACGTCATGCTCCTCGGGGGGCAGCTCGCGCAGGCGGTCGCCGATGAGCTGTTCGAGCGTGGAGGGCAGGGCCTCGCCCCGGTCGCCGGGCCGCTCGTGGCGCACCAGGACGTGCTGCGCCTCGGCGCCCTCCTCGCCGGCGCCGGTCCCCTCGCCGGGCTCGTCGCGGCGAGGCTTCTCGATGATCTCCAGCGTGCCGCGCTCGAGCAGCGCGTCGACCATCTCCAGCAGGAAGAACGGGTTGCCGGCGACGCGCGGCACCAGCTCGGCGCACACCTGGGAGACACCCTCGTGTACCCCGAGCCGGGCTTCGACCAGCCGCACCTGCTCTTCACCGGACAGGCCACGCAGCTCGATGCGCACCAGGCCCTCGATGAACGGCACCACCCGCTCCTCGGGGCGCGTCACCAGCAGGGTGAGGATGGGCAGCGGGTCGTTACGTCGCGTCAGCTCCTGTACGAACTCCAGGCTGGCGCGGTCCGACCACTGCAGGCCGTCGACGACGATGACCAGCGGCTGCTTGATGGCCATGGCGCCGAGCAGGTAGCGGACGCCGGTGAGAAGAAGGTCCTTGCGGTAGCCGCCCTCGTCTTCCTGGTGCTCGGCCTGCTTGCCGGTGCACAGCTCGGCCAGGCGGGTGACCACGCGCGCGGCCGCGGCGCTCTTGGCCGCCGCGCCGAGCATGGTCGACAGCACCAGGGTGGCCTGCTCCAGCGACTGATCGAGGCCGATCTGCGTGACCTCGCGGAGCAGGTCGGCCAGCGTGGCCAGCGGCAGCTCGCTTTTCACCGGGGAGCACTCGATGTGCACCACGCGCGCGTCGGTGGGGAGCTCGGCGAGGAAGGTGGCCACCAGCGCCGTCTTGCCGATGCCCATCTCGCCGATGATCACGCGGGTCACGAACTCCCCGCGCCGCACCGGCGGCGTTGGAATCGGCGTGCTGTTCGCTTCGCGCGGCATGGCCGGGGCGCTCACCGGGCGCGGCAGCGTGCCTTCGGCAACGAAGGCCGCCTCATCCGGCGCGTCGGTGCGCAGCGGCGGGTCGAGCGAGCGCGCGCCGACGCGCTGCGACAGCGGTGCCGGTCGCGAGGATGGCGTGGCACGCAGCGACCCCGAGGAGGGCGGCGGCACCGAGCCACCGCCGGGCGCCGGCGCGATGGCCCGGTGGTAGGCGGCGTGCAAGTCGGCCTTCTCCGCATCGCGGCCGACCAGGTCGCTGTGGGCCAGCGCCGTCTCCGCGGCGCGCTCCTCGCGGGTCAGCGGGCGTTGCAGCGCGTAGACGCGCATCTGCGGCGGGACCTCGTAGCGCTCGGCGGCGCCGAGATCGAGCGAGGGGGCGTCCCCCCAGCGGTAGGAGCGGCGCACCAGGCGATAGAGGCCGCCGGCGACCCAGGTCTTGCCGAACGGGGTGCGCGAGCCGAGCTGGTCGGCGAGGTAGTTCGCCGGCTCCTGCAAGGTGTGATGCACCAGGTTGCCCTGATCGTCGCGCTCGCCGCTGGCGATCCCGCGCACGATGCCGATCGAGGCGCGCAGGGAGACGGGCAGATCCTCGGAGGCTCCGGCCAGCGCCTCGTGCACGTCGATGGCCAGCGAGGCGGCGTCGGCGGCGGCGCGCGACGGGTTGGCCATCAGGCCGACCACGGCGCGCGCCAGGGTGGCGCCCTCCCAGGACCACACCGCGCCGCGCTTGTAGGCGATGTCGTCGAGGATGGCGCGGATGGAGTCGCCAGTGCGCTTGGCGGCGTGCCTGCCCTGCGCCGACTCCAGCTCCTCGATGCCCTGGATGCGCAAGGTGACCACGGCCACGTGGCGCACCTCGCGCACGATGCGCGTCAGCCCGGCGCGCGAGCCGGTCTCCAGGCCGCCATCGCTGCTGCGCGCCGCGGGCACCGCGGCCATCGTCTGGGGCTGGACGAACTGCGAGTCGCCCCCGGGAGGCGCCGTGATCAGCGATAGATCTCGTCCGAGCAGGTGGACGAGCGTCGTCTCCACCGAGGCGTTGTCGACCAACTCCTGCTTGGCGAACAGGGCCCGGGTGATGGCGCCGGCCATGTCGCGCGCCGTCTGGAAGCGATCATCGCGCGAGCGCGACATGGCGCGCAGGATGATGGCCTCGAGCTCGGGCGGGACGTCGGGGCTGTGCTTGCTTGGCGGCGCGAAGGCCCCCGTCTTCACGGCCTCGAGGAGCTTGTCGTCGTCGACCTTCTCGTACGGGGAGCGGAGCGTGACCAGCTCGTAGAAGATGACGCCCAGCGCGTAGATGTCGCTGCGGCGGTCGACCTTCTCCCCGCGCGCCTGCTCCGGGCTCATGTATCCGAACTTGCCCTTGAGCACGCCGGGCTCCTCGCGGAAGAGGTTGGCGCTGGCGATGCCGAAGTCGGCGATCTTGACGATGCCCTCGAACGACAGGAGCACGTTCTGCGGCGAGACGTCGCGGTGGACGATGGCCAGCGGCACGCCGCCCTCGTCACGGCGCTCGTGCGCGTAGTGCAGGCCCTTGGCGGCCTCGGCGACGATGAAGGCCGCGACGTAGGCGGGGATGCGCGCGCCGTTGGTCTTGGCGGCGTTCATCAGCTTGCCGAGGTCGAAGCCCTCGACGTACTCCATCGACAGGAGCAGGCCGTCGTCGCCGTGATCGCTGAACTCGTAGACCTGGACGATGTTCGGGTGGTTCAGGCGCGTGGCGAGGTGCGCCTCTTCCACGAACATGCTGCGGAAGCGGCGCGAGGCGCCGTGCGCCGGCAGGATGCGCTTGACGACGAGCAGCTTGTAGGTGCCCTCGGCGCCGCGCTTCTTGGCCAGAAACACCTCGGCCATTCCGCCGGCGCCGAGGCGACGCAGGATCTCGAAGTCGGCGAGCTCTTTCGGCGGCTTGACCATCCCGGGCGCGACCCCGGATGTTAGCGTGCTGCGCCGAGCGCGGTGGTGTCCTTCGCGAGCGCGCCGACGATGGCGTGGCTTTGTTCAGGTGCGAGGTCTCGTCTGCTGGGCGGAGCCTCGACCAGGAGCGAGGTCTCCTGCGGAGCCTCGAGCGTGCGGCCGCGGTGGCCGGGTGGCGTGGTAGGCTGGCTGGCGGTGGTGCGGCTCGGCCGGTGTGGTGCGGCGGTGGTGGCGCTGCTGCTCGCGGCTGTCGCTGGCGAGCCGCGTGAGGCGTGCGCGCAGAGCGCCGCCGCGGCCGAGGCCCTCTACAACAAGGGCATGGCGGCGCTCAAGGCCGAGGAGTTCGAGGCCGCGTGTCCGGCCCTCGAGGAGAGCTATCGCCTCGACCCCAAACCGGGCGTGCTTTTCACCCTCGCCGCCTGCGAGCAGAAGCGGGGCCGCCTGGCCACGGCCATGACGCGCTACGAGGACTTCCTGGAGATCGTCTCCTCGCTGCCCGCCGGTGAGCGGGCGCGGCAGCGCCAGCGCGAGCAGGCCGCCAAGCGAGAGAAGGAGGCCATCGGCGACAAGGTGCCGAGCCTGACGGTGGTGCTGCCGCAGTCCGTCGGAGACGAGTACGTGGTCAAGCGCGACGGCGAGGTGATGGGGCGCCCCTCGCTGGGCACGCCGCTGCCGGTCGACCCGGGCGAGCACGTGGTCACCGTGCACGAGGGCCAGGGCCCGGCGCTGATCACCGAGCGCGTGACGCTCGGCCTCGGCGAGAAGCACACGCTCAAGCTCCCGGGCGGCTATCCGAAGTCCAAGCCCGACACGCCGCCGCCGCCCCCTGGTGACGGCGAGGGCAAGGAGAAGCGCTTCCCGCCCGCGCTGCCGGTGGCGGCGCTTGCAGTGGGCGGCACCGGCGTGCTCCTGGGGTCGATCTTCGGGCTGATGGCCATCGGCAAGAAGGGCACCGTCGACGACGAGTGCACCGGGACCGTGTGCCGCACCGAGGAGGGGCGCAGCGCCGGGGAGACCGGCTCGACGTTCGCCACGGTGAGCACCGTGGGCTTCGTGGTCGGCGCGCTGGGGATCGGGACGGGCGTGACGCTGCTGCTCCTCCAGAAGGACGTGGAGCCGGCCGAGCCGCCTGCCGATGCGCTGCGGCTGCGGGTGACCCGGAGGTAATGGTCGGCAGCGGCGGTGCGTTCCTCGGCGCGCGCGGGAAGTTCTGAGGCCGCGGCGTTCAGCAGGCGAGCCCGCAGATCGTCGCCGCGTACTCGTTGCACAGCGGCAGCCAACCGTCGGTGCAGCAGGCGGGATAGAACGTGCACACCGCTTCCACGCACGGGTCGCAGCTGCTGGTCTGGTCCTCTCCGTTGTCGCCGCCGCTGCAGACCGGCGTCTCGCACTGGCAGCTCACGTCGCAAGTGGCCTCGGCGAGATCCACGCAGCCCTGCGTCCAGCCGGTCGTGCAGCACGAAGGCTGATCGTCACACACCCGGTCCACACAGCTGGTGTCGTCGGTGCAGAGCGTGGCTTTGGCGTCGACGCAGTCCTTGGTCCACGAGAAGTCATCCACGCAACACGACGGCATCCCAGCGCAGACGAGCTGTCGGCAGTCATCGTCGTGGCACCCGTCGCGATCGAGCGCGGCGCCCGTCACGCACACCGAGTGCGCACAACCGCACGGACCGCAGTCCGCCGGGCAGCCGGTGCACGTGTTGGCACCTCCACCGATGCACTGACCGTCGCCGCAGCAGTCCAGGTCGCATTCGAAGATGGCAGTGTTGACGCAGAAAGCGTCCCAGAGGCCGTTGCAGCAGAACGAGTCCTGCGCGCACACGGTGGTGACGCACTCGTTGCAGCCATCCGTCAGCGCCGGCCCGCCCAGGCAGAGATCGTGCTCGCACGCCTCCGGCGCGCCGCCTTCGCCGCCCTCGCCGCCGGAAGTGCTGCTGCCGCCGTCGCCACCGTCGCCACCGTCGCCGCCCTGTCCGCCAGCCGACGCCGAGCTCGCGGATTCGACCGTGTAATCGCTGTCGAAGCCGACGAGCGATGCACAGGACGCGGGCACTGCCAGCAGCGCTGCCACCGCTGCGACTGCGCGCACCATGCCGCCGGCACGCCCGCGCGCAGGCCGTGGGCGGCTGCTTCGTTGGGGAAGGGGGCTGGGGTCAGCGCGGCGCAGGTCGGACCCTGGCATCGCTCAGTTGCGCCCGAACAGGTCTTCGATGCGCTCGCCGCTGGGCGCTGCGGGCGACGTGGCGCCGGGCTTCTTCGTCGGCTCGGACTTGCCCGGCTTGGCGGCGGCCGGCCCCGGCTTGCCCGAGGCCGGCTTGGCGGTGACGGCCGCGACGGCCGCGCTGCGGGCCGAGGGCGCGGGCGTGGTCTCCGTGGCCGCAGCGGACGGCGCTGGCGGAGGTGCGGGAGCGGCTCCGCCGAGGGCGGCGGCGTCGGAGGTGCGGCCTGCGCCGTCTCGCACCGCGGGCTCGCCTCCGAGTAGCGCCACCAGCGCCAGCACACCCGCGCCAGCGAGCACGCCGAGCACCGCCCAGACCACCGCGCGGCGCGATCGCGGCGGCGCGAAGCTCTTGGTGATCGAGGTGGCCACGCTCATCGACTTGCGGTCGGTGAAGGTGATCGGCGCCTCCGGCAAGAGCGGATGCCGCCGCCGGGCGTGAGCTCGAGCTCGACGACGTTGGCCAACGAGACGTTGCACGGAGAGCTCTCGACGCGCGCCAGCAGCGCGGCCCGCTTCTCCAGGCTCTTGGTGGCCACGATCTCCGCCCAGGCGCCGACCTCGCGGGCGCTGGCCATGGGCGCCGAGCGCTCCAGCGCGTCGGCCATCTCGGCCGCGGTGGCGAAGCGCATGGAGGGGTTGCTGGAGAGCGCGCGGCCGAGCGTGGCCTCGAGCAGCGGCGGCACGTCCGGGCAGTACGAGCGCAGCGAGGGGATCTTGCCCTCGAGGATGGCCATGAGCACGGTGGCCTCGGTGGCACCCTGGAACAGCTGCCGGCCAGCGAGCACCTCCCAGAGCATCACCCCCGCGGAGTAGATGTCGGAGGTGCGTGAGACGCGTTCGCCGCGCAGCTGCTCCGGCGAGACGTAGGCCACCTTGCCCTTGATCTGGCCCTCGGTGGAGGCCTGCATGCGGCCCAGCGCCTTGGCCACGCCGAAGTCGAGCACGCGGGCGGTGCCGTCGGTGCCGACGATGACGTTCTGTGGGGAGACGTCGCGATGGACGAGCTCGAGCGGTTCGCCGCGCTCGCTGCGCGCTTCGTGTGCTGCGTGCAGCCCGTGCAGGACGTCGACGCCGACGCGCAGCGCCACGCCCACCGGGATCCCGCCGTCGTTGGCCCTGGCCTGTCGGATGAGCTGGGAGAGCGACACACCGTGCACATACTCGAGGACGACGAAGAGCTCGTCCTGGAAGGACACGACGTCGAGCGTCTGCACCACGTTGGGGTGCTGGATGCGCGCCGCCAGCTTGGCCTCGTCGGTGAACATCCCGACGAACTGCGGGTCGCGCGCCAGGTGCGGGTGCATGCGCTTGATGGCCACGGTGCGCGTGAAGCCGGCGGCGCCAGCGAGGCGCGCCAGGTGCACGGTGGCCATGCCGCCCGAGCCGATGGGCGTAGAGCGAATATCGACCGAAGGTGCGCACGAGCGGCTCGGCGCTGTGGGCGCCGGGTTCAGCTTCGCTGTGGGCGGTCATGGTCGTTCGCGAGCGTCGACGCCGCTCCACTGCGCGGCGCCCGGCACGCCCGCGCAGTATAGCGGGTGCCCGCCAGGGGCGACCAGCGCCTGTCGCGGTGCCTCCGGGCGCGCGGGTCGGAGGTGGGGAAAGCTGCGCGCACCGAGGCTGCCCTCAGTTCGACCGATCGACGCGCCGCCGCCCGTCCATCTGCACCCGCGCCGCTTCGCCACCACGTGTCGCCACGCGTCAACGAGCAAGCTGCGCGGGCTGCACGGCCGATGGTACCGTCGCGCGCCGCTGGGAACCGACACTCCGACCGAGGGCTCCGATGATCGATCGACTTGGCTTGCGAGCCGCGTGGCTCGCCACGACTTCGCTGGCGCTGCTGCTACCCGCGACGGCCATCGCGCAGGCACCGCCCCCGACCGGCACCGACATGGAGCTCGATCCGGACGCCAAGCCGGCCCAGCCCACGCCGCCGCCCGAGGAAGGGGAGAAGAAGCCCGAGGAGCTGCCGCCGGTGGAGGCCGGCGCCTGGGGCGTGGGCGGCAAGGAGCAGGAGGGCCGCTTCGCGCCGGGCGGCGAGAAGAAGGTCGAGGTCAAGGCGCCGGAGGACAAGCCCGATCCGCTCGGGCCGCCCGGCTCCATCCATGCCGAGGTGGTGCTGGGGTTCGGCTCGATTCGCGACGTGCTCAATGACAGCGGGCCGACAGACATCTTCGTCGCTTCGATGCTCTTCGGGGCGCAGTACCGGTTCGGGGACACCTGGACCATCGGCGTGCGCTTTCCCTACTCCACCGCCTCCACCGACGGCCCGGTGGAGACCATCGACGACTTCAACTCGTTCGCGGTGGGCAACCTCGAGCTGTCGGTGCGTCCGGCGTTCCGGTTGACGCCACGCCTGCGCTTGCCCGTCGGCGTGGCCGTCGATCTCCCCTTCGCCTCGGGCGATCCGTTCCCCGAGGCCAACGCCCAGGGTGAGCGCGCCCAGGCGCTCGTCGCCCAGAGCGCCATCAGCGCCCGTGGCTTCGAGGAGTACGCGCTCTTCGCCTCCTCGCGCTTCGGTCTCGTTCCCAGCGTGGGCATTCTTTATGACAAGGCGCCGCTGCACATCGCCGGGTGGACCAAGGTCGAGCTGATGTTCAAGACCGGCGGCAACGAGCCGCCGCCCCTCTTCAGCGCTGCCTCCGTCGCCGACCCGGCGACGAACTGGGTCACCGGGGGCTCGTTCGCGTGGGACTTCTTCGGCGCGCGCCTGACTCCGATGCTCCGCACGTGGGTCGCCTTGGCCACGCCGCCGGTGGCGTTCGGCACCAGCGACTACGCCGGTGCGCTCTGGGCCATCGAGCCACGCATCTCCACTACGTGGTCGCTGAACCAGGCCCAGTCGCTCGCCGTCCAGGGCAGTGTGGGATATATCCTCCCGGTCGCAGGTGAGCTCGGTGGTGACGCAACTGCCACAGGCTTGCGCATTCAGGCCGCATTTTTATTCTGAACCGGCGGCCCACTCTGGCCGGTCGCCAGCAATTCTTCGCCCGCTGGCTACAAAACGTACATAGGGAGGCTCCCGAGTCGTTCAGGGGCGCGCTACAACCCATGCACCTCGATGAGGAGCGCTGCATGAACGATTGGTTGGCGAAGCTCGGGGCGAAGTGGAATTCCGTGAGTCGCGCGCGAAGACGCGTGGCCCTGGCGGTGGCATTGCTGGCGGTGATGCTGGCCGGCTCCGCGCTGGCCTTCCGGCCAAAGGTGCAGTCCTCGGCCGCGGAGAGCGTCATCACGTACACGCGGCTGAGCGAGCTGGCCTACGCCACGTCTCCACGCGCCAGCGCGGTGCGGGTGGACGGCGAGCGCTTCGAGGTCACCGTCGACGGCGCGCTGGAGGTTGCGGTCGTCGGCGACGCCGACTCGCGCCACGCGCTCATCGACAAGTTCTCGGCCGCCGGTGTGCCGCTCTCGTTCGAGGGGCAGGAGCAGAGCGGCTGGCAGCGTGTCCTTGGCACCGGCGCGCCCATGCTCGTCTTCGCCGTCTGCGGGCTGGGCTTCCTGGCCATGCATCGGCGGCGGAGCAAGGCGCACTTCAAGGAGCACCGCCAGGGGAGCGAGGCCACCGTGGTGCGCTTCGCCGACGTCGCCGGGATGGACGAGGTGAAGGAGTCGCTGCGCGAGACCGTGGAGTTCCTCCGCGACCCGAAGCGCTTCGGGCGCCTGGGCGGACGCGCGCCGCGCGGCGTGCTCCTCACCGGTCAGCCGGGCACGGGCAAGACGCTGCTGGCGCGCGCCGTGGCCACCGAGGCCGGCGTGCCCTTCCTCTGCGCTTCCGGCTCCAGCTTCCAGGAGATGTTCGTGGGCATCGGCGCCTCGCGCGTCCGCAAGCTCTTCGCCGAGGCGCGGCGCCTGGCGCCGTGCATCATCTTCATCGACGAGATCGACGCCGTGGGGCGCGCGCGCGGCAAGGGCAGTGACTCCGCCTCCGCGGACCATGATCAGACGCTGAACCAGCTGCTGGTGGAGATGGACGGCTTCGATCACAAGACGGGCATCGTGGTCATCGCCTCCACCAACCGCGCCGATATCCTCGACCCGGCCGTGCTGCGCCCGGGCCGCTTCGATCGTCAGGTGGTGGTGCCGCTGCCCGACCTGCGCGGCCGCAAGGAGATCCTCGAGGTGCACGCTCGCCCGGTGGCGCTCGGCCCCTCCGTCGACCTCTCCAGCGTGGCGCGTGGCACGCCCGGCTTCTCCGGCGCCGACCTGGCCAACCTGGTCAACGAGGCGGCCATCCTCGCCGCGCGCGACGGCGCGAATACGGTGGAGTTCCTCCACCTCGAACGGGCGCGCGACCGCGTGCTCATGGGCGACGAGCGCCGGGGCTTCCTGATGGACGCCGACGAGCGCTACGCCACCGCGGTGCACGAGGCGGGTCACGTGGCGGTCGTCGTCGCCGCCCCGCACTCCGACCCGGTGCACAAGGTCTCCATCCTGCCGCGCGGGCGCGCGCTCGGCGTCACCCAGTCGCTGCCCGAGCGCGATCGCCTGATGTACAAGAAGGAGTACCTCGAGGATCAGATCTGCATGCTCATGGGTGGGCGCGCCGCGGAGAAGATCATCCTCGGCACCATGACCGCCGGCGCCGGCGACGACATCAAGCGCGCCGCGGCCATCGCTCACAAGATGGTGGCCGAGTTCGGGATGAGCGCCCTCGGCTGCATCCACCTGTGCGACGACGGGCAAGCACGCAGCCAGACGCTGCTCGATCGCATCGAGGAGGAGGCGCGGGCCATCGTCGACTTCCAGCTGGCGCGTGCCTGCAAGATCGTCGAGGACCGGCGCGCCGAGCTCGGCCAGCTCGTCGAGCAGCTCCTCGAGTTCGACACCCTCGACGCGCCCCAGATCCGCGCCTGCTTCCCGACGGACGCCGCCAAGAAGCCGCTCGCCGTGTTCGAGTAGCGCCGCGAATGATTGGACGGGACGTCTCCTCGCGGAGCCTCCGCG
Organism: Polyangiaceae bacterium; assembly: GCA_037720395.1. Classification (GTDB taxonomy): domain Bacteria; phylum Myxococcota_A; class Polyangia; order Polyangiales; family Polyangiaceae; genus JBBJMR01. Next base: position 1,182 of record JBBJMR010000125.1, on the reverse strand, counting down.
CCCCCACAGCCGGCCCACCTGGAGCGCATCCGGGTGGGCTGCGGTGCTTCAGGCGCGCGGCAGCGGGATGGTCTCCTCGTCGGCGATCTCGATCACCGGCCTGCCGCTCTCGGCGGCGGCGATGGCCCGGCGCCAGTTGACGATGCGCGTGGCACACTGCTTCGGCCAGCCCATGCGGGCGAAGCGCTCCAGCAGCTGCGGGGTGTGATCGCCGGTGCGACAGGGGTCCTTGAAGGCGGCGCGCGCGGCGTCGAGCTCGCGCAGGGCGTCGTGGAAACGCCCCTCGTGGTAGGCGAGCCAGGCCAGCGTCAGGTGGCGATGCTGCTTGGGCTCGGCCTCCGCCAGCGCGTGGGCCTCGCACGAGATGAGCTGGCCGCGCGCCGCCTCGGCGTCACCGCGATCCAGCGCCGCCTGCGCCAGGATGAGGCCGGCCTCGACCTGGCCCCAGGGGTCGGCGAGCCGGTCGAAGATGGCGCGCGCCGCCTCCGCGTGCGTCTCGGCCACGGCCGGCTCGCCGGCGTCGAGCGCGGCCATGGCCAGCAGGCGCTCGGCGGCGGCCTCACCGCGCGGGATGCCCAGGTCGCGGAAGGCGGACAGGGCGCCGCGCGCGGTGGCTCGCGACTCCTCGATCTTACCCTCGCGGTGATCGGAGTGCGCCGCGGAGATACCGCACTGGGCGATGCCCAGCCGGTAACCGATCCCATCGAACTCGCGACGCGCCTCGCGCGTCATCTCCCGCGCGCGGGCAGGGGAGCCGCCGCCCTGCTCGACGAACGAGAGGAGGAGCATGCACTGCGCGCGTCCCAGGCGATCGCCGAGGCGCAGAAAGCGCAGTGACGACGCAGCGAGCAGGTTGCGGGCCCGCGCATGGTCGCCGAGGAGGTAGTCGATCTCGCCCAGGACGACCTCGCACTGTGCGCGCCCGTGCTCGTCGCCGATCTCCTCGAAGAGAGACAGCGCGCGCGCCACCAGGCGGCGGCCGTGCGCCGGCGCTGCCAGGTCGCTGGCCACGTGTCCCAGCAACCGCAGGCAGTGCGCCTCGTTCGGGATGTCGCCGGCGGTGTGGAACATGGCGCGCGCCGACTCCGCCTCGCGGCGGCTGTCCTCCAGCTTGCCGGCGTGTCGCAGGGCCTCGGCGCGCCAGCGGTAGTGCCGCGCCAGCGCGCGGCCCTCGAGCTTGCC
>JBBJMR010000124.1:0-23699 GCA_037720395.1 Polyangiaceae bacterium | reverse complement strand
CCGACGACCAGGTCGGGGTGCACGCCGGAGCAGAGGCGCTTCACGAAGCCGGGCGGCATGGTGCACGAGCCGGCGTCACCGCTGCACGCGTCGGGGAGCTTCTTCGACGGCGCGTCCTCGGCCGGCTCCGCGGCGGCGGCGGAGCTGTCGGCGGGGGCCGGGCTGGGCGCGGTGGCCTTGTCGGGTGCGGCCGGCGGCGGCGGCGCCGAGCTCCCGCAGGCGACGAGCAGCGACAGCAGCGGGATGGAGACCAGGAGCCACCGGACCATGGGCGCATCCTATCCCAGGCGCCGCTCGCGCCGTCAGCGCCGCGGATGCGCGGTCAACCCTTTCCACGCGCGCGGCCGAGGTGGCCGAGCCGCGCCGCGTCCGCCTGGAAATAGACGCTCTGCACCCGCCCGTCGGCGACGCCCAGCATGAGGGCGGCCGCCGGCGTGCCTTGCTGGGTGAGCACCAGCGCCGGCTGGCCGTTGAGCTCGTGTTCGGACAGGGGGAGCACGCCGTCGGCGCGCGCGGTGGCGGCGACCACGAAGGCCGCCACGCGCTGGGCACCGACCAGAGGCTCGGGGAGGGTGCGGCCGCCGGCCAGAACGCGTCCCTCCGGGCCGCCATCGCTGATCAGGGTCGCCTCCGCGGCGAGCAGCGAGACCAGCGCGCTGGTGTCGCCAGCCCGCGCCGCATGCAGGAAGGCCGAGAGGATGCGGGCGTGCTCGTCCCGGGAGACGGTCAGCGTGCGCCGCGCCTCCGCGACCTGCGTGCGCGCGCTCGAGCAGCTTGCGGCACGCGGGCTCGCTCTTGCCGATCAGCGCGGCGATCTCGGCGTGGCCAAAGTCGAAGACGTCGTAGAGGAGCAGGGTGGCGCGCTCCGCCGGCGTCAGGCGCTGCAGCACCACCAGGAAGGCCATGGAGACGCGGTCCATGGCCTCGACCCGACCGATGCCGGTCGACCGGCTCGGGGAGGCGGTCGCTGCGGCTCTCCTCCCGGCGGGCGCGCCGGCACGCTCCATGGCTGCGACCGTGCTCGCCGCACAGTCGCGCATCAGGGTGCTGGCGCGGAAGGCCTCGGGTACGCGCGGGCCGAGGCAAGAGAGGACCCCATCGTGTGCTGGCATGGCCGCGGCGAGGGCTGCGGCGTCGCGCGGGTCGCCGGCGACGACGTGCACTCGCGTGGGGCCAGCTTGCCCGGCGAGCGGACAAACGCGGTCACCCCGTGGCCGCGCGCCACGCCGAGGTCGATGAGGTGGGTGCCGGTGCTACCCGTCGCTCCGAGCAGGAACAGTCGCATGCCCACTGGACCGGGCAGCGCCGCCGAACGTGACGCTGCGGCCCGAGATTCGGCGCGCGCCGCAGCACCACGCGGAGACGCGGCTCAGGCGCGGCGGCGACGGCGCGCCACGGACGCTGCTGCGGCCAGGCCGAGCGGCAGCAGCGCGGCCCAGCCGACGTGCTCGCCGGGCGCCGCCGCGCAGGTGGCGCTGGCGCTGGCGTTGACGTCGACCTTCACGTCGATCTGGAAGTTGTCGATCAGATAGGCGGCGCAGCCGGGCAGGTCCTGGACGGCGATGTACTGGCCGTCGCAGAAGAGCGCGCCGGTGGGCTCGTCGCAGTCGACCTCGCAGCCGCCCCGGATGTCGGCGGAGCAATCCACCGAGCAGTCGAAGTTGGCCTCCGTCTCGCACGAGCCGCCGCAGGAGCCCTGGCACTGCGCCTGGCAGTCGGCCTGCGGGGGCACGGCGCTGCAGCTGGCGTCGCAGTTGGCGTTGCAGTCGGCCTGACAGTAGGTGATGCACTCCTGGTCGTCGGGCTCGCACAGCACCTGGACGTTGGCCTGGCAGTCGGCGCGGCAGCTGGCGTTGCAGGCGAAGGCCGCAGGCTGCACCTGGCAGTCGGCCTCGCAGCTGGCCTGGCAGTCGACGTTGCACTCCACGCTGACCTCGGCGTTGCACTGGCCGTCGCACGCGGCCTGGAAGCGCACCGGCTCGCACTGCGCCTTGCAGCCGCCCTCGAACTCGAAGTGGCACTCGCCGATGGCGGTCAGCTCGATGTTGCCGCAGTCGGCGCGCGTGCCCGCCGAGGCCACCGCGGATGCGAGCGAGAGCGTGGCGAAGGTGACGATGGCAATGCGCGAAGCGAGTCTGTTCATGCACAGTGGTACGTGCCGGCGCGGGCGCAGATTCAGCCCTGATCTGGCCGCGGCATGAAACCGACCGGCGCAATGGAACTTTTCGCCTGGTTGCCCGTTCCAATGACCATGGCCGCGCCCTATCGCCATGACCGCGACGCCCTGGAAAGCCGACTTACCAGCGTGGAGGACGAGCTCCGCGAGCTGCAGCGCCGCAAGGCGGAGCTGGCCGCAGCCACCGCCTCCGAGGAGAAGCTGGAGGGTGAGGCCGACGAGCTCCGCAAGCGCCTGCTGCGCGACCGCCGCGCGTTGCCCCTGCTCGACGCGGTGCGCGTGGCCAGCCCTTGCCCCGCGAGCTGGGACGCCATGAAGGGCGACGAGCGGGTGCGCTTCTGCGGTCAGTGCGATAAGAACGTCTACGATCTGTCGTCGATGACGCGCGACGAGGCCTCGACGTTCGTGCGCGAGCACGAGGACAAGGGCGTGTGCATCCGCATGCACCGGCGCGCCGACGGCAGGCTGATGACGTCGGACTGCCCGGTGGGCGCAAAGCGCAAGCGCAACCGCCGCCGCCTGGCGGGGATCATGGTCGGGGCCGGCGTGGTCGGCGGCGGCGCGCTGTGGGCCGCGACCCCGACCATGGGCGACATGCAGCGGCCGGTGGGCCAGATGACGATGGGCGACATGGAGGTCGTCGCCGGCAAGATGGAGCTGGCAGAGCCGCCCCCGCCGCCGGCGAACCCCGCGCAGGCCGGCCCTTCGGCGACGCCGCGATCGCGCTGACCACCGGAGCGCTGCCCGCGCGGCCGGCGATGCGCTAGACCGTCCGGGCCATGGTCGGGACCAGCCGCTTGACCGCCACGCTCGCGATCGCCGCCAGCGCCGCGCTGTCTGCGGGCTGTGGCGGCGACGAGCCGGCCAACACGGCGGGCGCCGGCGGCCAGGCTGCCGGCGCGACGTCCGGCACCGGGCCGGGCGCCGGTGGCGCCGGTGGCGCCGGTGGAGGAGGCGGCGGTGGCGCGGGCAGCGGCGGCGCGCCCGAGGCGTGCGACCGCGCCGGCTCCACGCGGACCGCACCCACCGCGCTGTTCGATGCCCTCGTCGCCGACCTCGAGGGCGGCGCGGACGTCGCTGCGACGACGGACGCGTTCGTGACCGCGGTGGCCGAGGCCGGGGGCACGCCGCTCGTCGATCCCGCGAGCGAGCGGGTTGTCTTCGTGTGGCGCGGAGCACCCGACGGCGCGGTCACCGGGTCATGGGCCGACTGGGCGCCGGGCGCGGTGGCGCTGGCCAAGGTCGGCGACTCCGACCTGCACGCCGGCGAAGCGACGCTGCCGACCGGCGAGCGCCACGAGTACAAGGTCGTCGTCGGCGAGACCTTCCTGGAGGACCGGCTGGCGCGCAACGTGGCCTGGGACGGCATCGACCACGCAGGTCCGGGCGAGATGAACGGCGTGGTCCGTCCCCAGGCCGGCGACGCGACGCGCGGGCGCCTCGTTGCCTGGCGCGACGTACCCGGCGCGGCGACGGACGACACGCGCGACGTGTTCGTCTACCTGCCCGCGGCGTACGACGCCGGCGACTGCGCGGCCTTCCCGGTGATCGAGGTGCACGACGGCAACGAGTCGCTGACGCGCGTGCCCTTCCAGGACGCGGCCGACGCAACGTACCTCGAGGCACCGGCTGCCGCGGCGGTGCTGGTGTTCGTGGCCCTGCACGCCCAAGAGGAGCGCGTGAGCGAGTACACCTTCGGGGCCGGCACCGAGGGCGACGCCTACGTGACCTTCCTGCGCGACGAGCTGCGGCCCTACGAGGCGGCGCGCCTGCGCGCCTGCACCGCCGCCGCCGACCGCGGCATCGCTGGCGCCTCGCTCGGCGGGCTCATCTCCGCGTACGCCGCGTTCCAGTCGCCCGAGGCCTGGGGGTTCGTCGGCTCGCAATCGGGGTCGTTCTTCTGGGAGGACGCTGCTCTGGTCGAGCGCGCAGCCGCCGATCCGGTCGTCGCCGTGCGCTGGTACGTCGATCACGGCTGCCCGGAGGACAACTGCGAGTCGAACCGTGACCTGGTGGCGGCGCTCGAGTCGCGCGGGTACGCCGTGTCGCACGTCGAGGAGCCGGACGGCGCGCACGACTGGGCCTTCTGGCAGAAGCGCCTCCCGGGGCTGCTGCGCTCCTTTCGCGACGGCGCCGTCGGCTGCCGTTGATCGCGCCGCAGGCCAGCCCTCATAGCCGGCTCCGACCGCGTCGGGGCGCCCACGCGAGCGGCCCGTCCTCGAGACGGTGTGCGCCTGCGGGCGGCTCGCGTGGGGATCAGCCGGCCTGCTGCTTGGAGAACGCGTCCTGCGGCTCGGCGCTGGCCGTGCGCACCGCCGCAGCAAACGCCTCGGCCGCCTCGGCCACGGTCTGGAAGCGCGCATCGGGCTTCTTCGCCAGCGCGCGCCAGAACCAGGCGTCGAGGGCGCGCGGCAGCGAGCGCACGCGCTTGCTCACCGGCACGTACGGCTGGGTGAGGATGTGCATGGTCAGGTTGCCGCCAGCCTCGACCACGAACGGCCGCGCGCCGGTGAGGGCCTCGTAGGCCAGCACGCCCAGCCCCCAGACGTCGGTACGCTCGTCGAGATTGCCGGCCAGCAGCTGCTCCGGGCTCATGTAAGCCATGGAGCCGAAGCGGAGCTTGGTCGGCGGTGCGGCCGGCGTCTCGGGGCTGGGCTCGATGGCCTGGGCGCAGCCGAAGTCGATGAGCTTCACCTCGACACGGCCGTCGACGGTGGGCACCAGGATGATGTTGCCGGGCTTGACGTCGCAGTGCGCGTAACCGGCGATGTGCACGTCCTGGAGCGCCAGCGAGACCTCGCGCACGACCTCGGCCACGCGGCGCGGGTGCAGGGCACCACGCTCGGAGATCTCCGTCTTCAGCGTGTTGCCGTCGATGACTTCCATCACCAGGTAGTGCTTGCCCTCGTCCTCGAGCAGCGCGTGCACCGCCGGGACGCGCGGGGTGAAGCTGGCCACGCGCGCGGCGACGCTCGCCTCGAAGAGGAAGCGTGCGCGGCAGGCCTTCTCGACGGCCGGGTCGCGGCGGTCGCGCAAGCAACCGACCTTCACCGCCACCGTCCTGCGGGTGTCGGTGTCCTCGGCGAACCAGACCTCGCCCATCCCGCCGCGACCGAGCCAGCGGCTCATGCGGTAGCGGTTTGCCAGGAGCCCGGGGGCGGCGGTGGTCTCGGTGGCCTCGTGGGTCGGCTCGGAGGCCCGCGACGTGGGGGAGGTCCGCACGCCGCTCGGGGCCGTGACCACGGTGGGTGACGTCTGCGTGGTGGTCGGCAGCCCGACCTGCTCCCCGGTGCTGCGCATGCCACCCGACTGTGCAACGCACGGGCCAGAATGGAGTGAGCGGCCCGCTCCCAGGATTCGCTGTACGGCGCGCCCTGTACCCTGCCGCCGTGGACGGCGACGGGTGCCCTCCGTCCGGCCGCTTGGCGCTTTTGCCGTCGGGAAAGCCCTGTGTCACCGTGCCCCGAGGGCGCGACGAACGTATTCGATGCTGAAGTAGCCGACGAACGCCAGGGCGCTCAGCGACATCATCGGGTGCAGCTCGCGGCGCCTGTTCTGCAGCAGTTTGATGGCCACGTAGGCCACGAACCCGACCCCGATGCCGTTGGTGATCGACCAGGTGAAGGGCATGACCACCATCGTCAGGAAGGCGGGCAGAGCCACCTCCGGATCGTCCCAGGCGATCTCCCGCACCAGCCCCACCATCATGAATCCCACCACCACCAGCGCTGGCCCGGTGGCCTGCGGTGGGAGCACGTCCGCCACGGGCCAGAGGACGAGCGAGCAGAGAAAGAGCACTCCCACGGTGATGGCGGTGAGCCCGGTGCGCCCACCCTCGGCGATGCCGGCGGCGCTCTCGATGTAGGTGGTGTTCGACGAGGCGCCGCACGCTCCGCCGAGGGCGGCAGCGAGGGAGTCGACGAGCAGCACACGGCGCGCTCGCGGCAGGCGGCCGTGGGCGTCGAGGAAGCCGGCGCGGCTGCCCAGGCCGATCACCGAGCCCATGGTGTCGAAGAAGTCGCCGAGCATCACCGTGAAGACAGCGAGCACTGCCGAGACGGCGCCCATGCGCGCCACGAACGCGAAGCTGACGTTGCCGATCAGCGCGAAGTTGGCGGCGCTGGGCAGCGCCACCAGCCGGCGCGGCAGGCGGGCCATCGTGGGGCTCGTCGCGCTCCAGCCCGTGCCGCCGAGCGCCAACTCGTTGACGGCGATGGCCAGGGCGGTGGTGCAAAGAATGCCGATGAGCAGCCCGCCGCGCGTGCGCCGCGCGGCGAGCCAGGCAGTGAGGAGCAGACCGAAGACGAACACCATCACCGGAGCGCCGCGCAGCGTGCCCCCGCTGCCCAGCTCCACGCGCAGCGCGGCGGCGTCGGGCTTGCCCACGAAGCCGCCGGTCACGAAGCCGATGAAGGCGATGAACAGGCCGATGCCCACGCCGATGGCCTGCTTGAGCGCCATGGGAATGGCGTTCATCACCGCCTCGCGGAAGCCGGTGAGCACCAGCACAGCGATGAGCAGGCCCTCGGTGACGATCACGCCCATGGCCTCCGCCCAGGTCAGACCGGCGATGGCGACGAGCTGGAAGGTGACCACCGCGTTGAGGCCCATGCCCGCGGCCAGCGCGAAGGGATAGTTGGCGATGGCCCCCATGGCCATCGAGCTCAACCCCGCCGAGAGGGCCGTGGCGGTGAGCACCTCGGGCAACCCCAGCGTGTGCCCGGTGCGATCGGGCAGCGCGCCGAGGACCGACGCGTTGACGAAGAGGATGTACGCCATGGTCATGAACGTGGTCAGACCGGCGAGCAGCTCGGTGCGCACGCTCGACCCGGCACGCGCGATACCGAACCAGCGATCGAGGAATCGAGCCGCCATCCGCCGCGCAGCATACAAGGCGGGCGAACGAGGGGGGCTTGTGATGCCGAGACCGGTGTCCCATGAGCCCGCAGCAGCGAACGACGTTTCGAACGAGGGAGACAGAGATGGGACAGAAACTGGACGGCAAGCGCGTGGCCATCCTGGCGACCGATGGTTTCGAGCAGTCGGAGCTGACCTCGCCGAAGGCCGCGCTGGAGAAGGCGGGCGCCGAGGTGGAGGTCGTCTCCTTGAAGGCCGGCAAGATCAAGGGCTGGAAGCACACCGACTGGGGCGACGAGGTGGCCGTCGACACCGAGCTCTCCATGGCCGACGCCGGGTCGTACGACGCGCTCGTGCTCCCCGGCGGCGTGATGAATCCCGACAAGCTGCGCGCGGACGACAAGGCAGTGGCCTTCGTCAAGGCGTTCGTCGACGCGGGCAAGCCGATCGCCGCCATCTGCCACGGGCCGTGGACGCTGATCGACGCCGGGGCCGTCAAGGGGCGCACGATGACCTCGTATCCGAGCATCAAGACCGACCTCATCAACGCCGGCGCCAAGTGGGTCGACCAGGAGGTGGTGGTCGACGGCGGCATCGTCACCAGCCGCAAGCCGGATGACCTGGAGGCCTTCAACGCCAAGACCATCGAGGAGATCGCCGAGGGCAAGCACGCCCGCAAGGTGGGCTGAGTCAGGACGCGCGGCCGGGTTCCAGCGCCCGGCCGCGCCGCGTCGCTCGGCCATGCGGGGCGCGCGCCGCCGTCCCCGCCGCGGCGATGCACCGGGTAGTATGCCGCTCGATGACCGAGCACTCTGGCAAGCCCAGGCTTTGGGTGGCGGCCTGGGGCATCCTCGGGGTCCTGTTCCTGCTCGGCAACGCGCTCCACAAGGTGGTGCCCTTCGCCCTCGAGCCTCTGCGCAAGGGCACGCTCACACCGCTGCAGCTGCTGCTCTACGTGGCCTGCGTGATCTTCAATGCCTGGGCGGAGGGCTACCGCGGTTTCCAGCGTGGCTTCGCCCCCCGCGTGGTCGCCCGCGCCTTCCACCTGGCGCGCCACCCGCGGCCCCTGCACGTCCTGCTCGCGCCGGCGTACTGCATGTCCTACTTCCACGCGTCGCGACGCGGGATGATCGTCGCCTGGTCGGTCACCTCGATCATCGCCCTGGTGGTCATCGGCGTGCGCCACGTGCCCCAGCCCTGGCGTGGCATCATCGACGCAGGCGTGGTGGTCGGTCTGGTCTGGGGCGCGGTGGCAGTGGCCGTCTTCTTCGTGCGCGCGGCGCAAGGACACGTGCCGGCGGTGAAGATCAATCTGCCCGAGCCGACGCCGCCGGCGACCACGCCCTGAAGCCGAGATGCCCGAGCTGCCCGAGGTCGAGCACGCGGCCACGTGTTTGCGCGCCTGGCTGGTGGGGCGCACGCTGGACCGCGTGCGCGCGCCGGCCTCGCGGGTGCTGCGCGGCGCGTCCCCGATCACCCTGGCGCGCAAGCTGCGCGGCCGCCGTCTGCGCGCCGTCGACCGGCGCAGCAAGTACCTGCTCCTTCGCTTCGACGGCGACGTCGGCCTCCTCGCGCACCTGGGCATGACCGGCAAGTGGGTGCTGCGCGCGCGCGGTGAGACGCCGCCGCCGCACACGCGCCTCACCCTGGAGACCGGGGCGCGCGCGGTGCACTACGTCGACCCGCGCATGTTCGGGCGCCTGGCGCTGCACGCCGCAGGCGAGCTCGACGCGCTGCCCGAGATCCGGGTCATCGGGCCCGACCCCCACCGGGAGAAGGTCGGCGGCGCCTTGCTCGCGGCCCGCCTGGGCAAGACCCGGCGCGCCATCAAGGTCGCGCTGCTGGACCCGCGCGTCATCGCGGGCATCGGCAACATCCTGGCCACCGAGGCGCTCTGGCGCGCGCGCATCCACCCGGCGCGGCCCGCGACCTCGCTCGGCTCGGCCGAGCTGGCGGCGCTGGCGCGTGCGGTGCGCGCCTCCATTCGCTTGCAGATGGGCACGCTGGAGGCGGCGAGCGACGCCACGTACCTCTCCGAGGACGCCAGCCACAACCCGTTCCTGGCGTACGGCCGCGTCGGCGAGCCCTGCTCACGCTGCGCCACGCCATTTCTGACCATGGTCCTCGGCGGCCGCGGCAGCGCCTTCTGCCCCACCTGCCAGGTCGCGCCGCGCACCTCCCGCACCGCGCGCGCGACGCGAGGCCGCGCTTCCGTTCGGGGGCCCGGGTCCTTACCCTGACGCGGTGTCAGAGACCCGAACCCCCGCCGAGCACAAGTACCAGGCCGAGCTCGAAGCGCTGAAGAAGAGCGACACCGGGGCGCGGCCGCCGGGCTGGTCGCTGACGCCCCGCGCCGTGATCACCTATGTCCTCGGAAGCGATCAGCCGGTGGGCGGCGTGCCGATCAGCGCCAAGTACATCGGCGACCGGGCCATCGTCGAGGTGGCGGTGGCCACGCTGGCCTCCGATCGCGCGCTGCTGCTGGCCGGCGAGCCAGGCACGGCCAAGAGCTGGCTCTCCGAGCACCTGACGGCGGCCATCTCCGGCACCTCTGCGCTCATCGTCCAGGGCACCGCCGGCACCAGCGAGGAGCACATCAAGTACGGATGGAACTACGCGCTGCTGCTGGCCGAGGGCCCGAGCGAGCGCGCCCTGGTGCCCTCGCCCATCCTGCGCGCCATGCGCGAGGGCAAGATCGCGCGCTTCGAGGAGATCACCCGCACCACCCAGGAGGTGCAGGACGCGCTCATCTCCATCCTCAGCGAGAAGCAGATCGCCATCCCCGAGCTCGGGCAGATGGTCAGCGGTCAGCGCGGCTTCAACGTCCTGGCCACGGCCAACACCCGCGACCGCGGCGTCAACGAGATGAGCGCCGCGCTCAAGCGTCGCTTCAACTTCGTGGTCATCCCGGTGGTCTCCGACCTGGAGCAGGAGATCCGCATCGTCCAGAAGCGCGAGGAGGAGCTGCGCAGCGACTACCAGGTCGGCGCCGCACCGCCCGACGAGCTGGCGCGCCTGCTGGTGACCATGTTCCAGGAGCTGCGCGCCGGGGTGACCAAGGACGGCAAGACCAAGGTCAAGGCGCCGAACGCCGTGCTCTCCACCGCCGAGGCCATCAGCGTGCTCTTCCAGAGCGGCATCCTCTCGCAGAGCTTCGGCTCCGGGAAGGTCGGCGCCGAGGAGCTGGCGCGCGCCCTGGTCGGCGCGGTGGCCAAGGACGGCGACGCCGAGCTGAAGACGGTGCGCGAGTACCTGGAGACGGTGGCCAAGGGCCGCGACGGCCTGTGGAAGGAGTTCGGCAAGGCGGCCAAGGCCGCGCTGCGTGCGCCGTGAGCGACGCCGCCCTGGTCCACCTCTTCCCGGTGCGGCACCACTCGCCGCGCGCCAGCGTGGTGCTGCACGCGTTCCTGGAGCACGTGCAGCCGGACAAGGTGCTCATCGAGGGCCCGAGCGACGCCGGCGCGCTCATCGACGTCCTCGTCGACGCAGAGACGGCGCCGCCGGTGGCCATCCTCGCCTACCGCACCGACGGCGTGCCCGGCTCCACCCTCTGGCCCTTCGCCGCGTACTCGCCGGAGTACGTGGCGCTGCGCTGGGCGCGCGAGCACGGCAAGGAGGCGCGCTTCGTCGACGTCTCCGCTGCGCAGGTGCTGGCGCGCGCCTCCCGCCAGGCCACGGCCGAGCCCGAAGGAGCCGGCGACGATCCGCTGCGCTCTCCCTGGAGCGTCATCGTCGATCAGACCGACTTCCGCAGCTTCGACGAGCTGTGGGAGGCGCGCTTCGAGGCGCCGGCCCACTCGCACGCCGGCTTCCGCGAGGCGCTGCGCGAGCTGGCGGAGACGGTGCGGCTCCACGACGGCAGCACCGAGGAGACGAAGAGCCGCGACGCGGTGCTGCGCGCGGGCATCGAGCGCGCCCTCGCCGAGGGCACGCCGGCGGACAAGATCGTCGCCGTCTTCGGCGCCGCGCACGTGGCGGCCATCGCTGCCGGCGACGTCGACCCGGCCAAGGCCGCGCTGCACCGCGAGGAGGTCCCGACCAGCCTGACCGTCATCCCCTACAGCTTCCCGCGCCTCGCCGAGCAGCTCGGGTACGGCGCCGGCAACCGCGCGCCGCTCTACTACCAGCGCGCCTTCGACGCCGGCGGCGACTACCAGCGCGCCACCCTGGAGGTCCTGGTGGACTTCACCGACCACCTGCGCCTGCGCGGCTTCTCCGTGTCGCTGGCCGACACCATCGAGGCCTACCGGCTGGCGTGCATGCTCTCCGACATGCGCGGCAAGAGCGGCCCCGGCATCGACGAGGTGCGCGAGGCGACCATCGCCACCCTGTGCCGCGGCGAGTCGGCGCATGTCGACGGGTTCCTGTGGTCGTCGGTGGTGGGCAAGGGCGTGGGCCGGGTGGCCAGGGGCATCGGCAAGAACTCCCTGCAGACGGAGTTCTGGACCACGGTGCGCCACTACAACCTCCCGGAGACCGACGAGACGGTGGCCGTCTCGCTCAAGCTCGCCGACACCACGCAGCTCGAGGCCAGCACCTTCCTGCACCGCCTCCGCGTCCTCGACGTGCCGTACGCCGGCCTGGTCGGGGCCCGCAAGGCGAGGGGCGATCCCGAGCCCGGCGGCTTCGCGGCGCTGGCGCGGGTGCGCGAGTCCTGGCAGGTGCAGTGGACGCCGTCGACCGAGGTGGCGCTGGTGGAGCGCATCGTGCTCGGCGAGTCGTTCCAGGCGGCGGCGGAGCGGGCCCTCGAGGCGCGCCTCGCCGAGCGCAAGACGGTCGGCGACGCCTCGGAGGTGCTGGTCGACGCCGTGCTGGTCGCCGCCGGCGGCGCGGTGGCCCAGGCGCTGGCGGCCTGCGACGCGCTGGCCGCGCACGACGACGACGTGTCCTCGCTGGCGCGGGCCTGTCGCGCGCTCGGCGGTCTGGCGTCGTACGGGTCGAGTCGCAAGTCGCTCGGAGCCGACGACCGCGTGCTGGTGCCCCTGCTGCAGAAGACGTTCGCGCGCGCCACGCTGCGCCTGCCCTACGCCGCCGGCTGCGGCGACGGCGAGGCGCCGGCGGTGACCGGCGCCATGCGCGTGCTCCAGGAGCTGGCCATGACCCAGGGCGCGGTCGACCGCGACGGATGGGTGGCGGCGCTGGAGGAGGTGGCGCGCTCGTTCAGCGCCCACCCGCGCTGCGCCGGCACGGCGGCCGGGCTGCTCCTGGTCTCGCGCCTCTGGGACGACGCCAGCCTGGCGCGCGAGCTCGGGCTGCGCCTCAGCGCCGTGAGCGAGCCAGCCAAGACGGCCGACTTCGTGGCCGGCTTCCTGGAGGTCAACGCGCTGGCCATGGTCAAGGACCGCGACGTGGTGGGCATCCTCGACGCCTACCTGCAATCGCTCTCCGACGAGGCCTTCCGCGACGCCATCCCGGCGCTGCGCCGCGCGCTGGCCGACCTCGGCAAGACCGAGCGGCGCTACCTGGTGGAGAGCGTGGTCGCGGTGCGCGGGCACGCCGCCTCGGGCGGCGCTGCCGAGGCCGCGCGGGTGCTCACCGAGCAGGACCAGGCGCAGCTGCGCGCCGCCTCGGCGGAGATCCAGCAGGCCATGGACGACCTGGACGACCTGCTGTGACCACGCCGCCCATCGATCGCGATGCAGCCAAGGCGCTCCTGCGCTGGCGGCTGGCGCTGGGCAAGGAGGCCGAGGACAGCTCGCCGGCGCTGCGCCTGGAGTCGCTGGCCGGGGCCATCTCCGACGATCTCGACTACGGGCCGGAGGAGCTCGACCAGGCCCTGGAGTTCGTCTACGGCCGCCAGAAGGGGGCGTCGCGCCTGCACGTGCCGGAGTGGCTGGCGCGGGTGCGCGGCTTCTTCCGCGAGGAGGTGGTGGCGCTGGTGCAGAAAGACGCCATGGAGCGCAAGGGGCTGACGCGCCTGCTCTTCGAGCCCGAGACGCTGCCCAGCCTGGAGAAGAACGTCGACCTGGTGGCCACGCTGGTGGCCATGCGCGGGCTGGTGCCCGACGAGGCGAAGGAGACGGCGCGCGAGATCGTGCGCGAGGTGGTCGACGACCTGAAGCGCCAGCTGGAGACGGAGACGCGCACCGCCATCCACGGCGCGGTGCGACGCAGCAGCCACAGCCCGCTCAAGGTGGCGCGCAACATCGACTGGCAGCGCACCATCCGCACCAACCTGCGCACCTGGGACCGCGACCGGAAGCGCCTGGTGCCGGAGCGCATCTCCTTCTTCGCCAACCAGCGCAAGCAGCGCGACTGGGAGGTGGTGATGTGCGTCGACCAGTCCGGATCGATGGCGGTGAGCTGCGTCTACAGCGCCATCATGGCCTCCATCTTCGCCTCGCTGGACGTGCTCGCCACCCGCCTGGTGCTCTTCAACCACGAGGAGGTGGTGGACATGACGCCCGTTCTCTCCGACCCGGTGGAGGTGCTGTTCACCGCGCAGCTCGGCGGCGCCGAGGACTACAACCGCGCCCTGCGCTACGTGGAGGAGAACTACATCGAGCGGCCCGAGCGGACGATCCTCATCCTGCTCACCGACCTCTTCCACACCGCCGGCGACAACGCCGAGTTCATCCAGCGCATGCGGGCCCACGTGGAGTCCCGGGTGAAAACCCTGGTGCTGCTCAAGCTCTCCGATCAGGGGCGGCCGTCGTACGACCGGCAGCTGGCCGAGGAGCTGACCGCGCTCGGGGTGCACTGCTTCGGGGCCACGCCGCGCCTGCTGGTGCAGATCATGGCCCGGATCATGAGGAACGAGGACATCTCCGGCATCGTCGCCCGCGGAGAGGCCGGCACGTGAACGAGGTGCGCAACATCCCCGTCGGCGACCTGCGCCTGGTGGTCACCGACGTCGCCGAGCTGGCCAAGGGCACACGCGTCGTCGACAGCGGCGGCATCACCCACCTCGCCCGCCACGACAACAAGCTCTTCGCCGACGCCGCCGGCTCCGACGCCTCGCCTTACAAGGTGCAGATCGTCTTCGGCGACGGCGGCAAGGTCACCGGGCGCTGCACGTGCATGGCCTCGCGGTCGCGCCCCTACTGCAAGCACGCCGCCGCGTTGCTGGTGGCCTGGGCGCGCGCACCGGAGGCCTTCGCCATGGCCGAGGCGCCACCGCAGCCGCCGCCCGGGGACCGGACGGCGCGCACTGCGATGGTCAAGAAGGGCAAGCTCGACGCCAGCGCGCTGCGCAAGATGGGCATCGACCAGGCATTCACCTTGCTGTCCGAGCTGTGGCAGACGGGCGTGGCCACGTTGGCCGAGGACCGCGCGCCGCAGGTGCGCGACCTGGCAGCGTCGCTGCGCGAGCTCGGCCTGCGCCGTCTCTCCGCCCGCACCCTGGAGCTGGCCGCTCTGCTGGGGCTGGCGGCGCGGCGCGACGGCTCCTTCTCCGCCGACGCCTACGCCGAGCTGTTCTCGGACATGTGGCTCACCGTGCGCAAGCTGGAGAAGCACCTCGGCGGCGAGCCGCTCGCGGACGAGCACGTCGAGGAGCTGATCGGCCGCACCTGGACGAAGAAGGATCGCAAGCCCATCGAGGGCCTGGATCTCGTCGAGTACGCCTTCCTGCAGCGCATCACGCCGGACGGGTTCGTCCTGCGCGAGAGCCGTTTCCTCGACGTCGGCAGCGGCGAGCACTTCACGGAAAAGCAGATCCTGCCGGCGATGATGGCCAGGCGCATCCCGGCCAAGCCCTCCTATCGTGGGCGGCGCCTGCGCGGCGCCGGCGGTTCGCTGTTCCCCTCGTTCGCTCCGCGCCGACTCGACCTGGCCTCGCCGGGCGAGCTCGCCGAGCTCGACGACGAGGGCGTGCGCGCCGTGGCCGAGCGCGCGCTGCCGACCATGGCCAGGGCGCTGGCGGCGCTCTCCGAGCGGCGCCGCGATCCCTTCGCGCCACCGGCGGTGCCGGTGCTGGTGCGCGTCGACGGGGTGATCCCCTCGGTCGGCCGGGTGCGCCTCCTCGACACCGAGGGCGGCACGCTCTTCCTCGCCGGCGGCCGGCCCGAGGAGGACGCGCTGATGACGGCGCTCTCCGGGATGCGGGTGATGGCCGTCTTCGGCGACGCCACGCTCGAGGGCGCGCTGCCGTCGCTCCTGGCGCTGGCGGTCATCGGCGAGCGCGACGGCAAGCCGGCGCTGGTGCCGCTCGGCGGCGACGACGCCAGCGCGCGCGACGAGGCGCGCGCCGCCGGGGACTCCAGCTGGGCCACCGTGGCCCGGCGCACCGCCGTTTCCAGCGCCGCCACCTTGCTCGCCGAGGCGCGAGGACCTTGCCCTCGGCTTCCAGGGTGGTCCACACCGCGGCCACGCCGCGCTTCGTGGCCCCGCTGGTGGTCGGCTCGGCGAGCTGTCGATGGCCAAGCAGGCCGAGGCCCTGGACGCCATGGCCCAGGCGCGCGAGCCCATCGCCGCGCTCGACGCGCTGGTGCGCGTGCACCAGGTGCTGGGCATTGCCCTGTCGCGACTGGCCGCCGCGGCGCCGGTCGACCCCGCCACGCTGGTGCGCGTGCCGCGGATGCCCAGCGTGGCCATCCCGCGGCCCACCGAGGCGCTGACCCCGGAGGCTGCGGTGGCCCGCGAGGCGAGCGGAGAGCTGCACCGCTGGGAGCGCGCCTACCACGTGGCCTTGCACTACCAGGCCGCATCGCCGGAGACGCTGCTGCGCGGCACCGATCGCTACTGGGGTGATGGGTTCGCGGCGCCGTTCGTGGTCGCTGCCGTGCCCGCCGCGCCCGAGCTGGCGCTGCGCTGCGCGGCCGGCGTGCTCGACGACGCCCCGGCGGGGGTCACCTGGCAGCGCTCCACCTCGCGCCTGGCGCGCCTCACCGCCATCGGTGTCCTCGCCGGTCTGGGCACGCCGGCGGCGCGTGAGCGGCTGAAGGCGCTCGATCGGCAGCGTATCGACCCGCACCTCCGGGCGCACGTGCAGCGCGCGCTCTCCGGCCCGGCGCTGACCGGCAAGGACCTGCAAGACGTGACCTCGCTGGTGCTCGCCGGCTCGGCCAAGGAGGATCGCGCGCTGGCCATCGAGCGCCTGACGACCGCCGCCGCCACCGAGGCCATCGGGGTGGTGCGCGCCGCGCTCCGCGACCGCACCGTCCACGTGCGCAAGCACGCGGCGTACGGCCTGGCGGCGCTGGGAGACACCGGCTCGCTCGACACCTTCGTCACCTGGCTGGAGTCCGAGGACCACGAGGCGGCGAAGATCGGCGCCCACGCCATCGGCTACCTCGGCGACCTTCGCGGGGCCGGGCCGATCCTGGCCGCCCTGGGGCGCGGCTTCTCGCCATCGGTGGTGGGCGAGGCGCTGGAGCGGCTCGGGCCGTGGGTGCTCGGCCCGCTGCTCGATGTGGTCGAGCGCGCGCCCGAGCTCGCCCGGCGCGCCAGCGTGTCGTCGGTGGTGAAGACGTTCCCGTGCGAGTCCACCGCGGCCACCGTCTCCAGCTGGGTCGCTGATGTCCGCGGCGACCCGGATCACACGGCGCAGCGCGCGCTGCTCGGCCTGGAGGTGACCTCCGGCCGGGCCGACGTGGTGGACATGCTGCTCGGCTGGCTCGCCAAGCACCACGGCGACCTGGTGGCCGCCGAGACGGCCGGCGCGCGGGCGCTGAAGAAGAAGATCGGCGGAATCGAGCGCCGCAAGGCGAAGAAGGCCAGACCGGAGACGCCGACTTGACCCGGCTGCGCGCGCCCTCGAATCTACGCCCCATGGTTGCCCCCCGGCGCGCCGTTGCCCTCCTCGCCTGCCTCGCGGCCACTGCGCTCGGCGGGGCGGCCCTGGCGCAGCCGGTGCCTGACGCGGCCGCGCCGCCGGTCTCCGCGCGGCCCCTGCCCCCGCCGGCCAAGCCGCCGCCGCCCACGCCCACCGCCACCGCCGCGGCGAGCGCGGGCAGCGCCGCGCCCGACGCCGCCGCGCCGAGCTCGGCGAGCGCCCCGCCGCCCGAGCCCGACGCGGGGCAGGTCTTCGGCCCGCCGCGCCACCGGCGCCGGAGCCGCTGCCGTCGAAGGAACGCCGACCGATACGGCCGAGCCCGCGCCGCCCGCGTCCAGCTCGAGCGCGGCGCCCGCGCCGACCCCGCCGCCGAGCGGGAGCGCGGCGCCGGTGCGCTTGCACGACGTCACCGTCTTCGGCATCCAGGTGCCGCGCGCGGGTCAGTCGCCGGAGCAGCGCGCCGGCGGGGCCAGCACCGTGCTGCGCAAGGCGATGGACGAGGGCGCCTCCACCGAGGTGCGCGTGGAGGAGCGCGGCGACGCCGCCGTCGTCTTCCTCGGCACCAAGCCGGTGATCGAGCTCGGCCCCGAGGACGCCGCCGCCGCCGGGTCGCCCTCGCTCAAGGTGCACGCCGCGGCCGTGGCCAACCAGCTCCGCGAGGCGATCCGCGCCGAGCAGAGCAAGAGCGCCACGCTGATGACCATCCTCTCGCTGGCGCTGGTCGTCTTCTCCGGCATGGTGGCCATCTTCCTGGTGCGCCGCGCCGGGGACATGACCGATCGCGCCCGCGGCTGGATCGCCGACAACCCCGAGCGCCTCCCCGCCATCCGCCTGCGCTCCATCGAGGTCATCCGCCCGGCCTCGCTGCGCGCCGCCCTGACCATCGGCCTCTCCGCCAGCAAGGCGCTGGTGCAGATCGGCGTCGCCTACGGCTGGCTGCTGCTCACGCTGTCGCTCTTCGACGCCACCCGCGGCTACGCCGAGCGGCTGACGGGCTTCGTCTTCGGGCCGCTCTACGGCATGGTGGCCCGCATCGTCGGCTCGCTGCCGCTGCTGGTGGTGGCGGCCATCGCCACCGTGGCCCTGGTGGTGCTGGTGCGCTTCGTGGGCCTCTTCTTCGACAGCGTGGCCCGCGGCGAGACGGTGCTCGAGTGGCTGCCCGCCGACCTGGCCGCGCCCACCAGCCTGCTGGCGCGCGCCGCCGTCGTCCTCCTCTTCTTCGTCCTGGCCGCGCCGCTGGTCTCCGGCTCGGACGACGGCGCGCTGACGCGGGTCGGTACGGTGGCTCTGGTGGCGCTCGGGCTGGCCGCCACGCCGCTGCTCTCGTGCGGCGCCGTCGGTGTCACCGTGGTCTACGGTCGGAGGCTGCGCATCGGAGACTGGGCGGACGTCGGCGGGCGCTCCGGGCTGGTGCGAGCCATCACCCTGCTCGAGGTCTGGCTGGAGGACGAGCAAGGCGGCGAGGTGCGCGTCCCGCACCTGCTCGGCCTGGTGCATCCGACGCGGGTGCGCGGCCGCCGGCCGATGGTGGCGGTGGAGATCGTGCTCGCGCCCTCCACGGCCGCGCAGGACCGGGTGAAGGAAGTGCTGACCGCGGCGGCCGCCGGGGTGGGCGAGCGCCCGCGCGCCGAGGTCGCCGGGCTGGACGCCGACGGCGCCGCTGGCGCGTGGCGGTCAGGCCGAGGGCGTGGAGGCGCGCGGGCTGCTCTACACCGCGGTGGCCCGGGCCATCGAGCCGCGGAGATCCGCTCGGGCGCAACGCGCGGGCTCGTCGCCGCCGTGAGAACGCGTCGGCCAGCCGCCAGATCTGCAGCGACTCCTCGCGCCCGCGCACGTGCAGCGGCGGCTGCGCGGTGGCCCCGGCGATGGCCTTGCCGCTCAGCTCCCAGACGCGGTCGGTGACCAGCAGCTGCGAGCCGAGCACCTTGTTCAGCGCTTCCAGGCGCGAGGCCACGTTCACCACGTCACCGATGACCGTGTACTCCTTGCGCATCGACGAGCCCACGTTGCCGACGACGACCCCCCCGGCGTGCAGGGCGATTCCCAGCCGCGTCGCTGGCAGCTGGCCGGCGGCCACCAGCTCCTCGACGCGCGCCAGGATCTGCAGCGCCGCCTCCACCGCGTGCTGGCAGTCGTGCCCGTCGGAGAGGGGCGCCCCGAAGACGGCCATGAAACCGTCGCCGAGGAACTTGTTGACGATGCCGTGGTGGGCGTTGACCTTCTCGACCGCCACCTCGAAGAGCGCGTTCAGGTAGCCGACGACCTCCTCCGGCGTTCGCTTCTCGGAGAAGGCGGTGAAGTCGCGAACGTCGAGGAACATCACGCACACCTCACGCACCTGGCTGCGCGCCTCCTCGCGCCGCGCCACCAGCTGATCGACGACCTCCGGCGAGACGTGCTGCCCGA
This sequence comes from Polyangiaceae bacterium, assembly GCA_037720395.1. Taxonomy (GTDB): domain Bacteria; phylum Myxococcota_A; class Polyangia; order Polyangiales; family Polyangiaceae; genus JBBJMR01. Next base: position 4,545 of record JBBJMR010000124.1, on the reverse strand, counting down.
AGAGGTCGAGGATCTCGCGACGCTCCTCGATGGAGCGCAGGGTGTTGATGAAGGCGCGGCGCAGGCGGCGGGCCACGAAGCCGGCGGCGATGCCGCTGGCGAGCAGCACCGAGGCCTTGGCGATGTGGTGCGGCGCCGAGGCGAAGACCACGTGCTCCATGCTCCATCGACCCCAGGCGATGACCACCAGGCTGATGGCCAGGTACTGCAGCGCCGCCACCAGGCCGGTGAAGAAGCAGAGCAGGAAGTCGAGGCGCAGCGTGGAGAGGAGGATGAACACGAAGTAGAAGAACGGCGCGGGCAGGAGCAGGGCGGCCACCGGATCGGTGTCGGTGAAGGCCATGTAGTAGAGGATGACGCAGCTCGGCAGGCTGACCTCGATGAGCGCGTTCAGGTAGCGGCGCATCACCGGCGGCTCGCGGCCGGTGGCGATGAGCTTCTCCACCGACCAGAGCGCCACCAGCTCGTAGGCGGTGAAGGCACCGAGCAGGAGGCCGACCCGAAGCCGGTCCATCTTCCCGCTCAGGGCGCGATCGACGAGGTCGGCGTTGCTCGCCGTGATGGCCAGGAAGAGGATCAGCGCCAGCCCGGGGATGGCGGCCAGGATCTGCACCCGCAGCCGCTCGCTGATCAGGATCTCGGCCGTCAGCCGGCGCTCGAAGGCCTCGCGGCTCGTTCCCGGCGGCGGCGCCGGGGCGAAGGGCAGCACCGACAGCGCGCTGGGCCGCCCGTCGATCAGGCTCGGCGCCTCGGCGCGCGGCGGCTCGTCCGCGGGCGGCGCGCCGCGCGACACCTGCCGCTGCGATGCGGAAGGGCGGGTCTTCGGCGCTGTCCGCCGCGGCAGCCGCCGCGGGCGCGTCGGTCCCCGCCGCCGTGGGCGGCTCCTCGCCGGCGCGGGCTTCGCCCTCGGCTGGGACCATGATCGCTGAAGTTAGCGCTGCGGCGTCGAGCGGTCGACCGTGGGCCGCAGCGCCCTCATTCGAGCTCGAGGTGGAAGTGCGGCGGCTCCAGCTCCTCGATGACCTCCGCGCCGCCCACCTCCTCGACGCCAGCCACGAAGGCGCGCTTGTCGGCCACGCTCATCCCGCGGCTCCGCACGTCGACGGCCCCGGCGCGCAGATGCGCCGAGACGTAGGTGCCGCGCGCCACCTGGGCCGAGAGCACCCGCTCCAGCTCGGCGATGACCTGCTTCGCGCCCCTGCGGGCGGCGTGGGCGGCGCGGAAGACGTCGCTCAGCTCGCGGGCCGCGCCGCGGTTCCGGTAGAGCCTGGAGAGGTCGGTGCCGAGGCGAAGCAGCTCGTACATGGCCTCCGCCTGGCGCGCCACGTCGCGCGTGCCACTGGTCAGCACCAGATCCTTTCCGGTGCGCCGATGGTAGGCCTCGGCGATGCGCGCGATCTTCCTCTCCACCTCGGGCGAGAGGGTCACCTCGGGCAGCGTCTGGTAGCGCGTGCCGCCGCCGGCGCCGGCGCCGGGCGCCACGGCCTGCGTGTCGCCATGCGGTGGGCCCCCCGGCAGAGCCTCCGCTGGGGCCGGTGGGCCTGCGGCGGCGCGCATCTCGGGTGCCCGCGGGCTCGGCGTCGCCGCGTCGCCGAGGCGCGGGAACACATCGGCGCCGGGGGAGGCGGCGCGGGCGTGGTGATGCACCGGCTCGCCGGAGATCATGCCCAGCTCGTGTCGCGCCGAATCGCTCACCGGCGGCAGGTCGACGCGCGGCGCCACCTCCAGGTCGGTCTCACCCACCACCACGTCCTCATCGTCGTCGCCGCGCGACCCGTGCTGGGTCTGGGCCGGCGGCGGCGTGAGGCGAGCGCGGCCGTTGCGCGCCAGGCAGCCGCTGGCGCCCAGAGCCGCCGCGCCGAAGAGCGAGGCGCGCACCACGCGGCCCAGCCGCGCACGGCGCGCGGACGTTTGCTTCTCCTTGCGCACGGCCCGCGCTACTCGGTGACCTCGAACGTCGTGCGCGCCAGCATGTGCCCTTCGGCGTCGTGCACCGTGGCCGTCCAGCCCCCGGGCGTGCGCGGCTTCTTGCTGCTGGCCCAGGTGCGCCAGCGCTTCTCGGGCCCGACGTCGAGCTTGATCTTCTGCGAGCTGCCGCCGCCGTCGGGCGAGAAGGTCACGTAGACCTCGCCGTCGATCTTCGATTCGTTGGCCAGCTCCACGAAGGCGAACAGCCTGTCCGTGCTCTCCGCGGAGAACTTGGTCGACGCGCCGACCGGCTCGCGCCCGGCCACGCCCTTGGAGACCACCAGGCGCGTCACCTTGAGCTCGCCCTCGGGCACCTCGCCCGGCGGCAGCTCCCCGCCCGGCTCCTCGTGACCTGGCTCGCTGCCGTGTCCGGCGCGCGCGCCCGACACCCGGCGCCGCCCGCTCGACTTGGTCGAGGAGGCCACGCGCCGGCCGCCCTGGGGCGCGGCGCTCGGCGCCGGCTCGTCGTCGATGGACGGCTCGTCGCCGGCCGCCGTCGGAGACCCCGGCAACGCCGCGGCGGGTGCGGGTCGCTCCTTGGCGCGGCCGTCGTCGGCAGCGGCCTGCATGGAGAGCGCCGTGGGGTCGTCCTTTCCACCGCCGTCCTTGCGCGGGCTGTTGCAGGCCGCGAGCGCGAGCGCGCCGCTGGCGGCGAGGGCGATGGCGAGGGACGGGCCCAGCAAACGAGGATGCCTCTGCACGTCAGAGGAAGTGCCACAACACCCCTGCAAGGGACCAGTAAACGGCTGCTCTACCGGCTGCGGGAGGACCATGCGGGCCGATCCAGGACAGAGATGTCAGCTGCGTCGATGGCGCAGCTGAGCCACCGGCCCGGGGCATCCGCGAATGTTCGCGGTTCGACGGGGAAGAACCGTTGTCCGGTGCAACTGCGGCCGTCGGTATGTGCCTTGCAATCACACTCGTTCACTTCCTCGGCCGGCGCTGGGCGCCGCGTCGAGCTGACGACGCATCCTTGAGGGGGGCTGCGGCCTCCTGGAGGTTCGACATGCGACAGGTTGGCTTACGCCTCGGCGCGCTGCTGTGCGCGCTCGGTGCCATCACGCTCGGTGCCTGCAGCTCCGATGACGCCAGCGGCGACGGTGGCTACGACATGCCCACCGGAGACAGCGGCAGCGGCAACGGCCCGGGCAGTCCCAGCAGCAGCGGGACCGGTCCTGGCAGCGGCGCCGGCGGAGGCGGCAACCCGTACATCCCCGACCCGGACCCGGTCCAGGCGCCGCCACCCGAGGACGCGGAGTGCGCCGCGCTCGACGCCAGCAAGCCAGCCGTCCTCTACCTCTCGGCCGACGACTCGAACTCCATGGCCTCGCCGATCATCGCTCGCGAGCTCATCGAGCAGGGCTTCGCTCCCAACGTCCCCATCCGCACCTACGAGTTCCTGAACTACTACCACCTCGGCTACGCCCCCGCACCGGCCGGCCAGCTGACGATCCTGCCCGAGCTCGCCGCGCGCGAGGAGGCCGGTGTGCTCGACTTCCAGATCGGCATCCGCGCCTTCGACGCGCCGGCCCAGCGCCGGCCGATGACGCTGACCTTCGTCCTCGACACCTCCGGGTCCATGCAGGGCGCGGGGCTGGAGCGCGAACAGGCGGCCATCCGGGCCATCGCCGGCAACCTCGCCGAGGGCGACATCGTGAACATGACCACCTGGAACACCGAGAACCTGGTGGTGATGAGCGGCCACGTGGCCACCGGCCCCGACGACGCGGACGTCCTCGCCGCCGCCGACCTGCTCACCGCCAGCGGAGGCACCGACCTCGATGGGGGTCTCGAGGCGGGCTACCAGCTGGCCAAGCAGCACTTCGGCGCGGATCGCCTCAATCGCGTCATCCTCATCTCCGACGGCGGCGCCAACGTCGGCGAGACGAACGGCGAGGTCATCGGCCAGAGCTCCCAGGACGCGGACCAGGAGGGCATCTACCTGGTCGGCGTCCACACCGGCCCCGCCGTCGGCTTCGCGGACGAGACGCTCATGAACGCGGTGACCGACCTCGGCCGCGGCGCCTACGTCTACCTCGACAGCCCCCAGGAGGCAGCGCGCGTCCTCGGCAAGCGCTTCGACGAGGTGATGGACATCGCCGCGCGCGGCGTGCAGGTCGAGCTCACCATGCCCTGGTACTTCCAGATACACGAGTTCTACGGCGAGGAGTTCTCGGAGAACCCGGAGGAGATCGAGCCGCAGCACCTGGCGCCGGGCGACGCCATGGTCCTCAGCCAGGTGCTCAAGGCCTGCGACGCCAGCAAGATCGAGGGCAGCGATGCGGTGCGCATCCGCGCCAGCTGGACCGAGCCCCTCACCTACGTGCCGCGCGAGACGGTGATCGAGACCACGGTGCAGGCGCTCCTCTCCGCCGGCACGCCGCACCTGCCGAAGGCCAAGGCCATCGTGGCCTACGCCGAGGCGCTCAAGGTCGGCGACCCGACCAAGCTCCAGGCGGCGCTCGATCTCATCGCCGCCGCGGATCCGGACGACAGCGATCCGGAGCTGAAGGAGATCAAGAGCCTCATCGCCATCCACCCGGCGATGCAGTGACGCCGGACCGCCCGCGCCTCCCG
>JBBJMR010000372.1:0-7918 GCA_037720395.1 Polyangiaceae bacterium | reverse complement strand
GGCGCAGATCACGGTCCAGGGCGGCACGCGGCAGATTCGCCTCCATGCGGGTCACCCACACGTCCATGGGGTGCATGCCGACCAGCGCCGCCGCCAGGTCGTCGTAGCCGTCGCAGGCCACCTCGTCCTCGCGCAGCGCCCCGCGCGGCGGCGGGTCGCACTCGTCTTCCGGCGCGTCGCAGCTCGCCACCACCTCGGTGGCGTTGTCCACCGCGCCGACGGTGGAGGCGCATCCGTCGGCAAGCCCGTCGTTGGCTGCGGCCTGCGCGTAGTAGAGCGGCGCCAGGGTGAGCTCCGGTGACGATTGCCCGGCGACGGACCAGCTGACCTGGACCCCGGTGGGCGCCACCTGGCCGGTGAAGAACGCCGCCTCGCGGGCGTAGCTGGTGAGCCAGCCGCCCGAGAGCAGCGCCTGGTCGCGCTCGGTGGCGTAGCTCGACGAGGCATCGTTCCAGTCCCAGGTGATGTCGGCGTTGTCGACGATCGCCTCCGGGAACTCGTCGGCGCCGTAGCGGCCCTCGCCGATGACGTAGAGCACCAGTGAGACCGAGCTGCCGGTGCCAGCGGCGATCATGCGCAGCGGCAACACCGCGCCGCCCCCGGGCGTGACCACGCGCACCGGGGTCATCTGCCGCGTGCCCTGGCCGGGCGCCAGGCGCAGGGCGATGAAGTCCGCGCCCTCCTCGATGTAGCTGTCGATCACTGGCTCGACGTCGCCGGGGATGTCGTAGTCGTGGCTCGTCAGCCAGGTCTTCAGCGCCTGCGCATCCTCGGCGTGCAGGGTGACCGTCTCGTAGGGGCCCACCGTGGCCTGGTGGGTGACCGTCACGCCTTCGTTGGCTCCGTCACGCATCGGGATGTCGGTGCCGGGATCGCCGTTGCCATCCGAGGCGGTGGTGCGACCGGTCCCGCCCGCGCAGCCGGCGGGCGATGCCTCGCCTTGCGTGAAGGTCCTCCCGTCGCTGCAGGTCAGCGTCTCGGAGACGACGCGCGTGTTGGTGACGGCGTCGAGGGACTCGAACCAGGCATCGTTGGAGAGCTCGAGCACCGCTCCGGGGCCGACGGGGAGCACCCAGGCGAAGTCCTCGGGATCGCCGGAGTACTCGATCTGGTCCCAGAGGACGGTGCGCTCGTTGGAGATGGACACCGCCATGCGGTGCCCGGTGACCATCGATGGCGTGGCCACCGGAGTCTCGGCGTGGAAGCAGCCCCCGCAGGCATGCGCGGGCGCGCTGTGGGTGATCAGCGCGCACGGCAGCGCGCCCAGGACCAGGAACCATCGTGGCGTCATGGCGACTCCGGAATATGCGGCAGGTGGTTCGATCAGCGGCCGCCGCGAGGGCCGCAAAGAGCAAGCGCGGCTACCCCAGCAAGGTGCGCACCAGCGGAGCCCCGGGCCCGGCGCCGCACCAGGCGCACGGTTTCGCGCGCCGGCGCGGCGGCCTCGGCTCAGGCGAGAGGAGCGCGTCGTCTTCCCACCTCACCGGTGTGCCGACGCGGCCACACATCGTCTGCGCGCGGCTCATCGGCCGCGACGGTCGCCGCCCCGCCGGGTGAGGCGCCGCAGCACCAGCGAAGCCGCCAGCAGCCCGACGATGCCCGCCGTCGTCTGCGTCCGCGACCGCAGGGGCCGGATCCCGCACGCACCTGCCGCCGCCGGGGCCCCCACCCGCGGCTGCGCGAACAGCTCCGTGGACATGGCCTGCGACGCCGGGACCTGGTCGCAAGGCGCGTTGTCGATCTCCGCGGCGGTGAGCCGGTTGGAGACGGAGCCGCCGTGGGTCGCTTGCAGCGCCAGATCCTGGGACAGCGCGGCGCGCGGCAGGTTGGCCTCGGGCGGTCACCCACACCTGCTGTGGGCGCATCCCGATCAGCGCTGCCGAGAGGTCGTCGTGCCCATCGCAGGTGAACACGGCCGCATCGGTGGTCCCCGGCTCCTGCGTGCACCCTTCGTCGCCGTCCGGGCAGCTCTCCGCCACCTCGGTGTTCGTGCCCAGGGCGTAGATCGCCGAGCTGCAGTCGGCGGAGGCGCCCCCGTCGTTCGCGCCCGCCTGCGCGAAGTACAGGCTGGCCAGGTCGGGCTGAGGCGAGCCGTTGCTGTCCCGGTAGGTGACCACCTCGCCCGAGGGCAGCACATCCTGCACGCGCAGCGCGTCCGACTGCGCGTAGGTGGTCAGGAAGCCGCCGCCGCTGAGGGCGTCCTCACGCAGCTCGGCCCAGTTCGACTCCTCCGCCTCCCAGTCCCAGCGCAGCTCGGTGACGTCGACGTCGGCTCGAGGATGGCTCTGCGTGTCGTAGCGGCCCTCGCCGAAGACGTAGAGCACGATGGACACCGAGCTGCCGGTGCCGGCGGCGACCATGCGCAACGGCAGGATGGTCGAGGCGCCGGGCGTCACCACCCGCACCGGGGTCATCTGGCGCACTCCCTGGCCAGGGGCCAGGCGCAGGGCGATGAAGTCGGCGCCCTCCGCGACGTAGGCGTCGATGACCGGCTCGATGTCCGGCGGCAGATCGTATCCGTTGTCGGTGAGCCAGCTCTGCAGGCTGTCGCCGTCCTCGGCGTGCAGCGTCACGGTCTCGTACGGGCCGACCGTGCCCTCGTGCAACACATCCACCCCGTCGTCGGGGTCTGGATCGAGCTGGAAGTCGCCGCTGCCGCTGTCGCCGTCACCGGCCGAATCGCTGGCGCCGCAGGCGAAGCCGCTGCACGAGCCGTCCGACCCGCCCCCGCTGAACCCGCTGCCACCGGAGCAGAACAACGGTGGCGACGAGACGCGTGTGCTGGTCACCGCGTCCAGCGCCTCGAACCACGCATCATTCGATGCCTCGAGCACGGCGCCGGGGCCGACGGGCAGCACCCAGGCAAAGTCCTGCGGGTCGCCGCTGTACTGGATCTGGTCCCAGAGCACGGTCCGCTCGTTGGAGATGGAGAGCACCATGCGGTGGCCGGTGACCACCGAGGGGCCTCCGCTCTGCATCTGCGGCGGCGGAGGGAAGCAGCCGCCGCACGCGTCTGCCTGGCGAGGATGGGAGAGCAAGACGCACGGCAGCGCGGCCGCGGCGAAGAGCCATCGCGGTCTCATGGCAACTCCAAGCTGGCGCGGCAGTTGGGATGAAGTCGCGGCGCCGGCCATTCCGCGGAAGGAAGACCTCACGCGCTCAGCAAGTGCCGCGCCAGCGACGGGACGCGCCGCGCAGAGGCTGGAATCAGGCGCGAACGCGAACACACGCCGGGCACATCGGCGCCCGGCGCATGATCGGCGAGTCACGCCTTCGGCCAGCGCCCCAGGCAGCGCTTCGAGTCAGCCGATGAGCTCGTCCACGGTCTCGGTGACCTCGCCCATGGTGGCGTCCACCCCGACGGCCTTGATGACCGTGTTGATGACCGCCACCGGGTGCGTGCCCTGCTTGACGATGTGCCGGCCCGGCGTCTGGTTCAGGCCGCCGGCCTTGCCGCCGACGAGCATGACCATGTTCTCGGTGGAGTGCGGCGACAGATCGATGTTGGCCTCGAGGTCGAAGCCCCAGCCGCCCTCGAAGGCCAGCACCAGCGCGGTGTTGTCGAGCAGCGAGGAGCCGTCGACGTCCTCGGTGTCGCGGAGCTTCTGCGTCAGGCGCGCGAAGTGCTCGACGTGGAAGGCGGCGCAGTCGGCGAGCGCGTCCTGCATCTCGCCCTCGTTGTCGCCGATGCTGCCGTGGGTGATCTCGTGCAGGTCGCTGGGCAGCCCGAGCGGCGCGTCACCGTTGCTCGGCTCGCAGCCGACGACCGCGCTCCGGACTGCGGGATCGGCGATGACCGCCTCGGCCAGGTCCCCGGCCAGCAGCTCGGCGCCCTTGATCAGCGCCTCGGAAGCAATCTGCAGCGTGTAGTCGTTGTCGAACGGCGAAAGCGTGTCGACCGGGAGGATCTCTCGCGCGGTCGCGGCCTCGATCCCGAGCAGCTCGACGACCGTCGCCTGGTACTCGCCGACGGTCAGCCTCCGCAGGCCGCTGACGCCGATCTCCGCGGCGGTCTGCTCGGAGATGGGCGGGGCCTTCCCTGGCCCACCACTCGACTCGCCTTCACCGCCGCCGATCGATCCGACGCAGGCGGCGGTGCCCAGCGCCAGCAGCCCCACCCAAGATTCCCCCGTGCGGCCCCAACGCATGGCCCGGAGCGTAGACCGTCAGGAGGGCCCCTCGACCCGGGCCATCGCCTGCCCATCACCTTCCGTAGGGCGAGGTAGGAAGGATTTCCCTACCGAAGGAAATATTGAATGATGCTGAAGAAGGCCACGCCACCAAGCAGACCGTAGACGTAATTTTGCACCCGGCCTGTCTGCAAGGCGCGCAGGCGATTGCCGGCGCCGAGCGTGCCCTGGGCGACGAAATTCACGGCCCCGTCGACGAAGTACGTGTCGATGGCGCTGGTGATCCACGCCGCACCGCGCGTGAGCACGCCGACACCGTTGACCAGGCCGTCGACGATCCAGCGATCCATCTCCGCCAGCACCAGGCGCAGGCCGAGGAAGGCACGCACCACCGTCGCCTGGTAGATCTCGTCGACCCAGTACTTGTTCTGCATGAGCAGGAAGCCGGGGATGCGCGTCTCGTCCTGCTCCCAGGTCGGCGAGCGGTGCGCTCCGTAGCGCGAGCGGGCCAGCCACCAGGAGCCCACCGCCAGGCCGACGGAGAGCGCCATGAGCATGAGCTCCACGCCGAGGCCCATGATCTGGAACTTGGCCTCGGAGTGGGCGAGCACCGGGTGCAACCACTGCTCGAGCAGCGGCTCGCCGTGGCCACCGACGAAGTGCGACGAGAAGCCGAAGGCCACGCCGGAGACGGTGGAGAGCGCGGCCAGGATGCCGAGCACGACCACGATGGCCCCGGGCGACTCCTTCACCTTGCGCGGGATCTCCTTGCGCGCGTGCGGCCCCTCGAAGGTCAGGTAGTAGCTGCGCCACATGTAGAAGGAGGTGCACACCGCGGCGGTGAGACCGAGCACGTAGATGAGCAAGCCCGGGACGGGCCCGGTCTGCGCGGTGGTGAACGCCTTCCAGAGGATCTCGTCCTTGGACCAGAAGCCGGCGAAGAAGGGGATGGGCGCGGCGGTGATGGCAAAGCAGGCCACGCGGTAGGTGAGCGCGGTGGCCGGCATCACCCGGCGCAGGCCGCCCATGTTGCGCATGTCCTGCACCGCGCTCTCGTCGTGCTCGATGGCGTGCATCCCGTGGATCACCGAGCCGGAGCCGAGGAAGAGGCAGGCCTTGAAGAAGGCGTGCGTCATCAGGTGGAAGACGGCCGCCCAGTAGGCACCGACGCCGACGCCGATGAACATGAAGCCGAGCTGGCTCACCGTGCTGTAGGCGAGCACCTTCTTGATGTCGTACTGGAAGAGGCCGATGGTCGCCGCGAAGAGGGCGGTGACCGCGCCGACCAGGGCGATGATCCCGCTCGCGGTGGGGCTGAGCGAGAAGAGGAAGTTCATGCGGGCGATCATGTAGACGCCGGCGGTGACCATGGTGGCCGCGTGGATGAGCGCGGAGACCGGCGTCGGCCCGGCCATGGCGTCCGGCAGCCAGACGTAGAGCGGCAGCTGCGCGCTCTTGCCGGTGGCGCCGACGAAGAAGAGCAGGCACGCCAGGGTGATGAGGCCAACGCCGCCCCACACCGTCTTGGACTTGAGCGCGTCCTCCAGGAACGTCTTGCCCGACCCGTCCTTGAGGACGAGCTGATCGGACATCTCGCGGAAGGTGACGGTGGGGCCGATGGGGGCGATGAGGATGGCCTCGCCGGGCCGGACCTTCACGTGGTCGATGGCCGCCACCTCCAGGCCGTCACCACGGATGGTGGCGCCGTCCCCGGGCACGATGACGATGGAGTGGGTGCCGGCGCGGATCTCCTTGCGGATGAAGGGAGAGACGGCGAAGACCTCCGGGTTGGAGGCCAGCTGCGCCTGGTCGGCGATGCCCAGGTAGACCTTGGCGCCGGGGTGACTGGTGAAGGTCAGCGTCCCCTTGCCGCTCGCCGTCTCCTGCGCCTTCTTCAGCGCGGCGTCGTGGTCCTTGCCGTGGCCCTTGACGACGGCTTCGTCGTGCTCGCCCTTGGCGTCACCGTGCTCGGCCGCCCCGTGCTCGCCCTGCGGGAGCTCCTCGGCGGTGACGGCCACGAAGCGGGCGCGGTAGTCCGACAGGTACCGCCCGTGATCGAGCCAGGCCCCGCCCAGGCCCCAGAAGAGGAGGCCGACGCCGCAGATGAAGCCCCAGTCGCCGACGCGGTTGACCACGAAGGCCTTCATCCCCGCGGTGGCCTTCTTGTAGTCCTTGTACCAGAAGCCGATGAGCAGATAGCTGCAGAGGCCGACGCCCTCCCAGCCGAAGAACATGACGATGAGGTTGTCCCCGAGCACGAGGAGCAACATCGAGAAGACGAACAGGTTCAGGTACGTGAAGAAGCGCCAGTAGGCCGGCTCCGTCTCCATGTAGCTGGTGGCGTAGATGTGGATGAGCGTGCCGACGCCGGTGATGATGAGGACCATCACCGCGCTGAGCGGGTCCATCACGAAGCTGAAGTTCACGTCCAGCGAGCCGATGCGGACCATCTGCCAGGCATGGCTGACCATGGTGCGGTGCTCGTGATCGAGCGTGACCAGCTTGACGAAGTTGGACAAACCCAGACAGAAGGCGAGGAACATGGCGCCGACGGCGACCAGCGACACGCCGAAGCTGCCGATGTGCAGGCGCCTGGAGAAGTCGGCGCCGAAGCTGCTCTTCTGCAGTCGGCGGCCGAAGAGGGCGTTGATGCATGCACCCAGGAAGGGCAGCAGCGCAATCCACCAAAGAGGCGTGAGGGACGCCTCGACCTGCGTGAGCGGACCGGAGTATTCGGGCATGGCTTGGCCGGGCCGCGGGGGGAGCGGCGGCGGCGCACCTTAGCGGAGCGCCGAGCGCGGGGTCAAGGGAGGTATCGGTGCCCAAGGCCGCGTTATTTGCGGGTTTCTTTCCATCTCCCGCCCGAGCGACAAGCCCGGGGGCTCGCCCGACCGGGTCGACCCTCGGACACCCGGTGCACTAGGATCCGCTTCGCATGGCTTGGCGAGGGGAGCGGGTCGGCCAGCGCGGCCTGGCTGCGCTGGTGCTTGTCGCGACGGCGGCGACGCTCGGCGGGTGCGCCGATGCGGCCGCGCGGCGCTACGCGGTGACGCTGCAGGAGCCGGCGGTCATCGACTGTCAGGCGACGGCCCGCGTCGGCGAGGCCACCGAGACCAAGAACATGGCGGACAACCTGGAGGAGGCCGGGCTGGCGGCGTACGCGCAGACGCCGCCGCGGCCCGTGGGGCGGCGTCTCGACGTGATGGAGCACGACGATGAGGTCTCCTCGTGGCTCGACCTCGGGCTGAGCGCGGCCGCGGCCGACTACTTCGGCGGCCCGGAGGAGGTGATGCTCGGCCTGGCGCACGACGACTACGTGCAGGTCGTCTACCGCAGGACGCACCTGGTCGACGACGAGGAGCAGGCCGAGGCGCTGGGGATCGAGCCGTGTGGCGAGCTGGAGGATGCCAGCACCGAGCTCAGCGTCACCGTCGACGGTGACGTGATCGAGGGGCGCCTGCGGCGCAAGCAGACGCTCTACCACCCGCTGGGGCTCTCCCAGTGCGACGAGAAGGTGGAGTGTCCGCGCGACCTGGCCCTCACCGGCGTGGTCATCGAGTGATCACGCAAAGGACCTCATGCCATCGATAGCGACTCTCGTGTCCGGGTGTGTCGTCACTGCTCTGGCGGCCACCTCGGGTTGCGCCACCAACTACAAACCCAGGCCCAGCCCGCGCGTCGCGGTGGTGATGGAGGACGGCGCCCCGGCCCTGGAGAAGAACGGCAGCACCACCAAGCTCGGCCCTTTCGGAGGGGGCTTGGTCGAGGCCGTGGAGGGTCAACCAGAG
>JBBJMR010000371.1:0-7948 GCA_037720395.1 Polyangiaceae bacterium | reverse complement strand
CGGGGCCGCCTGCGCCATGGGATCCCAGTTCAGGAAGCCGGTGCCGTTGTACGTCGGCACCGCGGCCCCGGTGCACGCATCCGTGCGCGATACCAGGCGTGCCTTGTCGTCGTTGGTGGAGTGCTGGCCCCCGCCGCAGGCCTCCTCGGTGACGGACGCCGGGCAGGAATTCGACCCATGGCCGCCGATGCTGCTGGTGATGACACCGATGTGGATGTCGAGGATGGGATTGAACTCGCGCGCGGCCCCGGCGGGACACGGGTCGAGCGGGCTGATGGGCTGCGGGCCGACCGGCTGGCCGCCGGCGTCGATGCACAGCGGGTTGACCAGCCGACGCGTCGCCTCGCCCACCGACGCGCCGAGAAACGCCTGCTTGTCAGCCATGGATCGCGAGTTGTCGACGACGAAGAGCAGGTCGACCTTGTCGGGGACGCTCAGGCCCCAGGGGCCACCGCCCCCGCCGGTCCCCGCGGCGATGGAATGCTTTCGCCGAAGGCCTGGCGCGGCTAGAACCACACGCGGTGCAGGAACGCGACGCGTCATCCGCCGACCTCGGCCTGCCCACCACCATCGGCCGGTACGCGGTGGTCCGCCTGGTCGGCGAGGGCGCCATGGGTCGGGTGCTCCTCGCCCACGACCCGGTCCTGGAGCGCGACGTGGCCGTGAAGCTGCTCCGCGACGATCTGCGCGTCCCCAGCGACGTGCGCGACGGCCTGGTGGTGCGCATGCGCCACGAGGCGCGCGCCGCGGCGCGGGTGGCTCATCCGAACCTGGTCACCCTCCACGACATGGGCGAGGACCCTTCGCTCGGGCTCTACCTGGTCTTCGAGTACGTCGAGGGGCCGACGCTCAAGCACCGCCTCCTCGATGGCGCGCTCTCGCCGCGCCAGGCGGCGCGCCTCGGCCGCGAGCTGGGCGCGGCGCTGACCGTCGCCCACCGCGCTGGCATCGTCCACCGCGACATCAAGCCGGACAACGTGATCCTCTCCGCCACCGGGGGCAAGATCGCCGACTTCGGCATCGCCCGCGTGCCCAACTCCACCCTGACCCACCAGGGTGGCCTCCTCGGCACCCCGGCGTACAGCGCGCCGGAGACGTTCCGGCACGGCAAGTTCTCTCCGGAGAGCGATCAGTTCTCTCTGGCCGCCTCGCTCTACGAGGCCGTCTCCGGGCGCCGCGCCTACCCGGGAGACGACGCCGCGGTGGTGGCCTCGAAGATCGCCAACGACGAGCCGGAGCGCTTCGCCCACGACATGCGCCTGCCGCTGGCCGTCGACGACGTGTTGGCGCGCGCCCTGAGCAAGGACCCGCGCGAGCGCTTCGGCAGCTGCGAGGAGCTCGGCGACGCGTTCGCGCGCGCGCTGGCGCCGGTGGCGGCGCGCAGCAACGAGCCGTCGCTGCCCGGGGCGCCCTTCGAGCCGGCCCGCGCAGACAGCCTGGAGACGCTCTTCGACGACGCCCGTGGCGCGCCGCCCCCGAAGGCCCCCCCTCCGGAGCGCAAGACGACGCAGGTCGTCCTCGGCGCGGTCGTGGTGGTGGTCACGGCGGGCCTGCTGCTGCGCACTGCGCTGCGCTCCTCGGAGACGGAGAGCGAGCCGCCGCCAGTGGCGCCGGTGCCCAGCGAGAGCGCCTCCAGCACCCCGGCTGCCAGCGTGAAGCCGCGCGCCTCCGCCACGGCACGCGCCAGCGCCCGACCGCGCGCGCCCGACAGCGCCGATCCCGCGAGCAGCGCCGCCCCGGCCGCCGACGCCGCCGCGCTCGCGCCCGAGGACGCCGGGCTCTCCACGCCGCCCCGCGACGCCGGCGGCGCCGACGCCACACCGGCCACACCGGACGGCGGGTGATAACATCAGCCGACATGGCTCGGCTCTGGACTGGCTTGACCGCGGCGCTGGTGCTCACCGGCGCGGCCAGCGAGGCGCTGGCCCAGGACATCGACGACGGCCTCCACTCGGTGACCGAAATCCTTCCGGGCACCCCGCTGCAGTCGGAGATCTCCGACGCCTACATCCGCGTGAAGGACGTCGGCGGAGGGACCCCGGCGAAGGTGAAGAACTTCGACGGGAACTCGGGCGGCAGGGTCCACCTCAGGGCGAACTACATCCACATCGAGGAGGGCGGCATCCTCACCGTCACCGGCGCCGGGTGGGCGGGCGTCCCGAACGCCGCCGGACAAGGGCCGGGTGCCGGGGGTTTCCTCACGCCTGGCCCGGCGGCGGGCGGGGGCGCCGGCGCCGTCGGGCCCGGGGGCGCCGGTGGCCCCATCCCAGCCTGCGACGGGACGGGCGGCCCCGGCGGCCCGGCGCACCTCACCGCACCGGCCGCCCTGACCATGGCCCCCCTACTCCCGGGCAGCACCCGCGGCGCGGTCCCCCGCTCGGCCTTCGACAGCGCCGGCGGCGAAGGAGGCGGCGTGATCATCCTCGAGGCCAGCCTGGTGCGCATCGACGGCACCGTGGAGGCGAAAGGCGGCCCGAGCCTGAGCGCGGCCCGCCCCGGTGGCGGCGGCGCCGGCGGGATGATCTTCATCAAGGCCTACACGCTGGAGCTCGGTGACTCGGCGATGATCAGCGTGGCCGGTGGCGATGGATCTGCGAACGCGACCGTGGCCGCAGGAGGGGGCGCGGGCGGGGTCATCATCCTCCAGACGCGGGAGCCACCCACGGACGACCCACGCCTCATCGTGGCCGGGGGCGTCAGCGGAGTTTGCCCTGGTACCGGGGATGGCGCGCCGGGCACCGTGGCGGCCCAGCTACCCGGCCCGACCGAGTGCTTCGACCTCGACGACGACGGCTTCGCGGCCTGCAAGCCGGGTGGCGACGAGGTCGACTGCAACGACGTCGATCCCGCGGTCAACGGCGACGCCAGCGAGCAATGCGACGACCTGAATCTCGACGACAACTGCAACCAGGTGCCCGACCACGCCGAGGAGGACCAGGAGGCCATCTGCGGAAATGGGGGTGCCTGCAAGGCACCGGAGGTCGATGACGCGGGGGTGATCACCGAGTTCGCCTCTTGCGTTCCCGCCGAGGAGATCGAGGAGGAGAAACCGCCGGAGACGGAGACCGTTTTCTTCGGCGGCTGCGGTGTGGGCGCGGGCAGGCCGTTCGCCGCCCTGGCCACGCTGGGCCTCGCCGCTGCCTTGCTTGCCCGCTGGCGCCGCAGAAAGTCGGCTTGACGCGCCTCGGTCCCGCGACGTTAACCTTGCCGGCCCATGCCCGATCAAGACCGCGATAGCGGCGAGCGCCGCGCCCGTCCCGCCGCCAGGCAGAGCGGCGCGCCCGAGGCGCGCGACGCCGACGCCAAGCCCTCGACAGGACCGGGGTCTCCTGGCGGAGCCCCGGGCGCACCGTCCCCAGGTCCGCGGTCCCCTGGCGAAGCCGCGGAGTCCGGCGCCGGGGGTAGCGCCGCTGGAAGCGGTGGAGGAGATCCGTCGCGCAGCGTCGAGACGCACCTCACCTTCTACCGCCAGATGCTGCAGATCCGCCGCTTCGAGGAGGAGGCGGCGCGCGCCTACGCCCAGGGCAAGATCGGCGGGTTCTTGCACCTGTACATCGGCCAGGAGCCGATCGCCGTCGCGGCCAACGCCGTGCTGCGCCCCGACGACTACGCCATCGAGACCTACCGCGATCACGGCCTGGCCCTGGCGCGCGGGATGAGCGCGCGCGCGGCCATGGCCGAGCTCTTCGGCAAGGTCACCGGCTGCTCCAAGGGCCTGGGTGGCTCGATGCACTTCTTCGACGTCGAGCACGGCATGCTCGGCGGGTACGGCATCGTTGGCGGGCACATCCCGGTGGCCGCCGGCACCGCCTTCGCCTCGAAGTACCGGGGCGACGGGCGGGTGACGATGGTCTTCTTCGGCGAGGGCGCGGTGAGCATCGGCGACTTCCACGAGGGGATGAGCCTGGCGGCGCTGTGGAAGCTTCCCATCGTCTTCGTCTGCGAGAACAACGAGTACTCCATGGGCACGCCGCTCTCGCGAACCATGAGCGTCGAGGACGTGTCCATGAAGGCGCTGGGGTATGGCATGGCCCGCGACCGCTTCTTCGTGGAGGACGTCTTCCAGGTCCGCGACCACCTCGCCGAGGCGGTGGAGCGGGCACGCACCCTGAGCGAGCCGACCCTGGTCGAGATTCGCACCTACCGCTTCCGCGGCCACTCCATGAGCGACCCCGGCAAGTACCGCACCCCGG
Organism: Polyangiaceae bacterium; assembly: GCA_037720395.1. GTDB lineage: Bacteria > Myxococcota_A > Polyangia > Polyangiales > Polyangiaceae > JBBJMR01. The sequence goes on along the minus strand of JBBJMR010000371.1, from coordinate 3,755 downwards.
CGGAGCTCGAGGAGCGCAAGAAGAAGGACGTCTTGCTGCGCTCGCGCAGCGACATCGCCGCCGCCGGCTTCGAGAAGCAGCTCGAGGCCATCGAGGCCGAGATCGAGGCGGAGATCACCGACGCCATCCGCTTCGCAGACGAGAGCCCGGAGCCCGGGCCGGAGCTGCTCGAGCAGACCACCTACGCCGGGCCCTTCGCGCGATGAGCGAGCTCAGGTACCGCGAGGCGGTCCGCGCCGCCATGGTCGAGGAGATGGAGCGCGACGAGCGCGTCTTCCTGGTGGGCGAAGAGGTCGGCCACTACCAGGGCGCCTACAAGGTCTCCGAGGGCATGCTCGAGCGCTTCGGGCCCAAGCGCGTCCTCGACGCCCCGATCACCGAGAGCGGCTTCACCGGCATCTCCATCGGCGCGGCCATGGTCGGCCTGCGGCCCATCGTCGAGTACATGACCTGGAATTTCTCGGCGGTGGCCTTCGACCAGATCCTGAACAACGCCGCCAAGGTCCGGCAGATGTCGGGCGGCCAGCTCAAGGTGCCCATCGTGCTGCGCGCGCCCAACGCCTCGGCGCGCCAGGTGGGGTCGCAGCACTCGCATGCCATGGAGCACTTCTACGCCCACATCCCCGGGCTGAAGGTCATCGCCCCATCGACGCCCGCCGACGCCAAGGGCCTGCTCAAGACGGCCATCCGCGACGACGATCCAGTGCTCTTCATGGAGAGCGAGACGCTCTACAACATCAAGGGCGAGGTCCCGGACAGCACCGAGCACCTGGTGCCGTTCGGCAAGGCGCAGGTCGTGCGCGAGGGCCGGGACGTGACCATCATCAGCTACAGCCGCATGGTGCACGTCTCCCTCGACGCCGCCAACCAGCTGGCCAAGGAGGGCATCGAGTGCGAGGTCATCGACCTGCGCTCGTTGCGCCCCCTGGACGAGGCGACCATGGTGCAGAGCGTGACCAAGACGCATCGCGCCGTGGTCGCGCACGAGGGCTGGCCCTACGGCGGCGTCGGCGCCGAGGTCGCCGACCGGCTGCAGCGCCTGGCTTTCGACGAGCTCGACGCGCCGGTGCTGCGCGCCACCCAGCTCGACTTCCCCATGCCCTACAACGCGAAGCTCGAGCAGTACGTCATCCCACAGGCCTCCCGGATCATCGAGAAGATCCGAGAGGTTCTCTACCAAGCCTGAGCTCTTTGCCGAGCTCGGTCGAGGGACGTCATGGCCAAGGTCCTCGAGATGCCGAAGCTCTCCCCCACCATGGAGGAGGGCCAGATCAGCGCGTGGCACAAGAAGGAGGGCGACGCCGTCGCCGTCGACGATCTCCTCGCCGAGGTCGAGACGGACAAGGCGACGATGGAGTTCCGCTCCTTCGACAAGGGGACGCTCCTCAAGATCCTCGCCCCCGCCGGCTCGGTGGTGAAGCTCGGTGAGCCCGTGGCCGTGGTCGGCAACGCCGGCGAGGACGTCAGCAGCTTCGGGGGCGGCGGTGGCGACAAGCCCAAGGCGAAGTCCGCCAAGGGCGACGCCAAGGCCCCGGAGAAGGGCGAGACCGACAAGGGCACCACGCCCAAGGCGGACAAGACCGCCAAGAAGGCCGAGGCGCCGGCCGCCGAGGGAGCGGAGGACACCGGCGACGCCGAGGGCGAGGCCGAGGCCGAGGCGCAGGCCGACGAGGCCGAGGCGCAGGCCGACGAGGCCGAGGCGCAGGCCGACGAGGCCGAGGCGCAGGCCGACGAGGCCGAGGCGCAGGCCGACGAGCCGCCGGCGAGCGGAACGGCGAAGAAGACGCGCCCGCCGGCGAGGCAGGGTGCCGCCAGGCCCAGGGCCGCGAAGGCCGACGCCGACCACGACGACGACGACGACGAGGCCGCCGGGGCCGAGCCGGCCGAGGCGGAAGGACCGAGCTCGACCGCGGGCTCCACCGGCCGGGTCAAGGCCTCGCCCTACGTCCGCAAGCTGGCGCGGGAGCAGGACCTCGACCTGCGCGGTGTTCGCGGGACGGGCCCCAACGGACGCATCGTGGCCAGGGACCTCTCGGCGCCCCCGGCGGCGGGGCCCAAGGCGGCGACGAGCGCCCGGGCGCCGAGCGCTGCGCTGGCGGAGCCCGAGAAGCGCCCGCTGTCGATGATGCGCAAGGCCATCGCCCGGCGCCTCACCGAGTCGAAGCAGACCGTCCCGCACTTCTACCTGACCATCGACATCGACGCCGACCCGCTGCACGCGCTGCGCGAGCAGATCAACGCCGACCTGGCCGGGGCCACCGGTGACGAGGCGGTGAAGGTCTCGTTCAACGACCTGCTCATCAAGGCCGTTGCCATCGCCCTCACCCGCGTGCCGGAGTGCAACGCGCAGTTCACGCCGGAGGCCATCTTGGTCCACACGCGCGTGGACATCTCGGTCGCGGTCGCCGTGCCCGATGGGCTGCTGACTCCGGTGCTCCGCGACGCCGACCACAAGAGCGTGCTCGAGATCTCCTCCGAGGTCCGGGATCTGGCCACGCGCGCCAAGGGCAAGAAGCTCAAGCCGGAGGAGATGCTGAACGGCACCTTCAGCATCTCCAACCTCGGCATGTTCGGAATCGACGAGTTCTCGGCGGTCATCAACCCGCCGGAGGGCGCCATCCTCGCCGTCGGCCAGCTGCGCCGCGAGCCGGTGGTGCGCGGCGACGCGGTGGTGCCGGGGCGGCGCCTGGCCATGACGCTCTCCTGCGATCATCGGGTGGTCGACGGCGCCGTGGGCGCTACCTTCCTCAAGGCGCTGCGCCAGCTGCTCGAGCACCCTTCGCAGATCCTCCTCCTGTGATCCCGCGCGCACCGCTTTCGACAGCCATCGTCCTGTTGGCCGTCGGGTTGTGCGCCCCGTCCCACGCCAGGCCTCCGCCGCGCCCCGCGCCCCGCGCGCCGGCGCCGGCGCTGCGCGAGGCGCCACCTGGCGCGGGGCTCGTCGTGCTGCGCGCGCCGGCCTCCGAAGCGGTGCTGCTGCGCGGCGGCACCTTCACGATGGGCTCCACCGATGCCGAGGTGGCCCACGCCTTGTTGCTCTGTCAGAAGGAGGCCGGCGGCGAGGCGTGCCGCGAGGAGATCTTCTCCAACGAGCTCGCGGCGCACGAGGTCATGCTCGACGATGTCTGGATCGACCGGCGCGAGGTCACCGTGGCGCGCTTTCGCCAGTGCGTGGCGGCGGGGCACTGCATCGAGCCGCTGGCGTCCGGGGCGGCTCGCTTCGATGGTCCGGACCGGCCGGTGGTGCTGGTCAGCTGGTTCGACGCCAGCGCCTTCTGCGACTGGGTGGGGGCGCGACTGCCCACGGAGGCCGAGTGGGAGCGTGCCGCGCGTGGCCTCTCCGGCCGCCGCTACCCGTGGGGCAACGTCTTCAACCGCCACCTCGCCAACCTGGGACACGGGCTGTTGCTGTTCGACCGCACCTCGCCGGTCAAGCCCACGCTCGGCTTCGAGCCGTGGGACCTCGAGGGGGTCGACGGCTTCCTGGAGACGGCGCCGGTCGGCAGCTATCCCGACGGACGCACCCCGGATGGTATCGAGGACCTGGCGGGCAACGTGGAGGAGTGGGTGGGCGACTGGTACGCGGCGGAGTACCCGCAGGCCAGCCAGGTGAATCCGCGCGGCCCGGACAGCGGCGACGAGCGCGTGGTGCGTGGCGGCGGCTACGCGCATGGCCGCCCGTGGTTGCGCGGCGCCTCGCGCGACCGCGACTTCCCGCACGTGCGGCGCACGTGGCGCGGCTTCCGCTGCGCGCG
>JBBJMR010000005.1:0-76766 GCA_037720395.1 Polyangiaceae bacterium | reverse complement strand
CTGACCTTCGAGCCGTCGCCGCGCTTCCCCATGGCCACCGACTTCTCGGTGGAGGTCCCGGCGAGCGTGAAGTCGGCCAGCGGCGTGGCCATCGCCGAACCCTTCCAGGCCCGCTTCAGCACCGGAGCGCCGCGCGTGGTGCGCAGCCTGCCGAGCCAGGGCCCGGTGCGGCCGGACACACCGATGGTCGTGGAGCTCGATCAGCGCATCGACCCGGCGGCGGTGCTGGCCTCGATCAAGGTCACCGCCGGCGGCGCCACCATCCCCATCCAGGCCGTCGCGGCGAGCGCGCTCCGGGCCGCGCCGGGGTTCGACGACCTGGTGGACGACCTGCAGCCGGGTCGCTGGGTCGCCTTCCGCGCCCAGAAGCCGCTGCCCAGCAGCAGCCAGATCACGGTCACCGTCGGGCCGGGCACGCCGTCCGCGGAGGGGCCGCGCCGCAGCGCCGCCGCGCACAGCTGGTCCTTCAAGACCTTCGGGCCGCTGCGTGTCGTGCGCGCCACCTGCGCAGGCAACGGGCCGGACACCTGCAAGCCCGGCACGCCGATGCAGATCGAGCTCACCAACCCCATCGACGCCGAGCGCTTCGACGACGGCATGGTGCACGTCTCGCCGGAGCTGCCTGGCAAGCAGATCGAGCTCTGGGGCAACAGCGTGGCCGTCATGGGGCGAGCGCGCGCCAACACCGACTACGAGGTGACGCTGGCGCCGACGCTGGTCGACGAATTCGGCCAGACGCTGGGCAGCGCGCAGACGAAGGAGTTCGAGATGGGCGCCCCCGAGCCCATGCTCTCCGCCCCCGGCGGGCCGATGGTCGTCCTCGACCCGGCCGGCGCCGCGCGCTACTCGGTCTTCAGCGTCGGCCACGACACGCTGCGCGTGCGCGCCTTCGCGGTCGGGCCGGAGCACTGGCAGGCCTACGGCCGCTGGATGTCCCGCGATCGGAGCCGCGACAACAGCCCGCCGCCGGGCAGGCAGATGATGGCGCGCGACATCGACGTCGAGGGCGACAAGGACGCCTTCGCCGAGACGCGCATCGACCTCGGGCCGGCGCTGCGCAACGGGCTCGGGCAGGTGGTGGTCATCGTCACCCCGGCGAGCCCCTCGCCGGACTCACCCCGCATCGAAGCCTGGGTGCAGGCGACGCGCATCGGCATCGACGGCTACTTCGACGGACGCGAGATGCTCGGCTGGGCGACGTCGCTCGCCGACGGCAAGCCGCTGGCCGGCGTGGAGCTGTCCCTCGTCGGCGTCGGCGTCGGTCGCACCAGCACCGGCCCGACCGGCCTCGGCACCCTGGCGCTCGGCGAGACCGGCAGCGGCGTGCTCCTGGCACGCAAGGGCGACGACCTGGCCATGCTCACCGACAGCCCGTATCCGTCGCCGGGCAACGGGGGCAGCTGGATGAAGCGCGCTCGCGACAGCCTGCTGCGCTGGTACATCGAGGACGACCGCGGCATCTATCGGCCCGGCGAGGAGGTGAAGATCCTCGGTTGGCTGCGGCGCATCGGCTACGACGAGGGCGGCGACGTGGGGCGCGCCGAGGGCCCGCGCACCGTCAGCTGGAAGCTGCGCGACGCGCAGAACGTGGAGATCGCCAGCGGCAGCTCGCCGCTCGGCGCGGCCGGCGGCTTCTCCGCGACGCTCAAGCTGCCGAAGAACATCAACCTCGGACCGGCGTCGCTCACCGTCGGCGCCAGCCCGGGCGAGGCGGCGCAGGAGTCGCACGCGGTGATGGTGCAGGAGTTCCGGCGCCCGGAGTTCGAGGTCACCACCAGCGCGCCGAGCGGACCGCACTTCGCCGGCAGCAGCGTCGACGTCGCAGCCACCGCTGCCTACTACGCCGGCGGCGGCCTGAGCGGCAGCGACGTGGCCTGGACGGTGACCGCCACGCCGACCAGCTTCACGCCCCCGAACCGCGGCGACTTCACCTTCGGCCGCTGGGTGCCGTGGTGGAGCTTCGGCCCGCACGGCGGCGACTTCCGCGGCGGGCCCGGCGGCGGCTTCGGCGGCGAGGAGAGCGTGGTCAAGACGTACCGCGGGCGCACCGACGGCGCCGGACGCCACGACCTGCGCATCGACATGGAAGCGGCCAGGCCGCTGCGCCCGCGCACGGTCACCGCCGAGGCCTCGGTCGAGGACAAGAACCGCCAGGCCTGGGCGTCATCGAGCACCTTGCTCGTGCACCCCGCCGCGCAGTACCTGGGGCTGCGCACGGCGCGGCCCTTCGTGCAGATGGGCGAGAGCCTGGTGGTCGAGGGCATCGTCGTCGACCTCGACGGCAAGGCCGTCGCCGGCCGCAAGGTGAGCATGCGACTGGCTCGACTGGCGCGTCAGGGCCACGGCCGCCTCGCGGACGAGCGCGAGGTCGACGCCACCACCTGCGACGTGCAGAGCGGCACCGACGTGGTGCGCTGCACCTTCCGCCCCGGCGAGGCCGGGAGCTGGAAGCTCACCGGGCTGGTGACCGACGACAAGGGGCGCCAGAACCAGAGCGAGCTCACCTTGTGGGTGGCTGGCGAGAAGCGGCAGCCGATGCGCGACGCCATCGAGGAGCAGGTGGAGCTGGTCCCCGACAAGCGCAGCTACCGGCGCGGCGACACCGCCGAGGTGCTGGTCATCGCCCCCTTCGCGCCGGCCGAGGGTCTGCTCAGCGTGCGCCGCTCGGGCATGGTCTCCACCCAGCGCTTCAGCATGAGCGGCGCCTCCCACACCCTGCGCATCCCCATCGACGAGGCATGGGTGCCCGGCGTCGAGGTGGCCGTCGATCTCGTCGGCGCGGCGGAGCGCACCACCGACGCCGGCGATGCCGCGCCCTCCCTGCCGAAGCGACCCGCCTTCGCCAGCGGCACCCTGCGCCTCTCGGTGCCGCCGCTGGAGCGCACGCTCGCCGTGGAGGTGCGGCCGCGCGACGAGGCCACCCTGCCCGGCGCGCAGACGACCATCGACGTCTCGGTGAAGGACTTCGCCGGAAAGCCGCTCGGCGATGCCGAGGTCGGCCTGGTGGTGGTCGACGAGTCCGTCCTCTCCCTCACCGGCCATCGCCTGGCCGATCCGATCGGCATCTTCTATCCGGAGCGCGATGGCGGCGTGAACGCGCAACGGTCACGCAGCCAGCTCGTGCTGGCCAGCGCCGCCGCGCTGACACCGCCGAACCCGCAGGCGGTGCCCGGGATGGCGCCGCCGCCGCCGGCCACCGCCGGGCGGAGGCCTCGGCTACGCGATGGCCTCCGCGGACGCCACGAAGATGAAGGCCATGGACCGCGACGCGGACGGCGTGCCCGACGGCAAGGACGCCATCGGCGGCCCCATCCGCCTGCGCACCGACTTCACCGCCCTGGCCGCGTTCGCGCCCTCGGTGCGCACCGGGCCGGACGGCAAGGCCGCGGTGCCGGTCACCCTGCCGGACAGCGTGACCCGCTACCGGGTCATGGCCGTGGCCGTGGCCGGCGAGAAGCAGTTCGGCAAGGGCGAGGCCACGCTCACCGCGCGGCTGCCGCTGATGGTGCGCCCCTCGCCGCCGCGCTTCCTGAACTTCGGTGACCGCTTCGAGCTCCCGGTGCTCCTGCAGAACCAGACCAGCGCTGCCATCTCGGTGGACGTGGCGGTGCGCACCGAGAACCTGACGCTCACCTCCGGCGCAGGGCGTCGGATCACCGTGGCCGCCGGCGATCGGGTCGAGGTGCGCTTCCCGGCCGCGGCGGCGATGGCCGGTACGGCGCGCTTCCAGATCGGCGCCGCCACCGGCAAGCACGCCGACGCCGCCGAGGGCTCGCTGCCGGTGTGGACGCCGGCGACCACCGAGGCCTTCGCGACCTACGGGGAGATCGACGCCGGGGCCATCTCCCAGCCGGTGGCCGCACCGAGCGGCGTTATCGCCGAGCTCGGCGGGCTGGAGATCACCACCTCCTCGACCGCGGTCTCGTCGCTGACCGACGCGGTGCTGTACCTGACGCGCTACCCCTTCGAGTGCAGCGAGCAGCTCGCCTCGCGTGTCCTCGCCGTGGCCGCGCTGCGCGACGTGCTGACGGCCTTCCGCGCGCAGGGCCTGCCGCCGCCGGCGGAGCTGGAGGCAGCGGTGGCGCGGGACATCGCCCGGCTGGCCACGCTGCAGAACGACGACGGTGGCTTCGGCTTCTGGCGGCGCGGCGAGGAGTCGTGGCCCATGGTCGGCATCCACGTGGCCAACGCGCTGGTGCGCGCCAAGGACAAACGCTTCGCGGTGCCGCCGCCGGCGCTGGAGAAGTCGAGGGCGTACCTCCGCCGCATCGAGACCGCCATTCCACGCAGCTACGGCATCGACGAGCGCCGCGTGCTGGTGGCGTACGCGCTGGCGGTGCGCGCCCGCATGGGGGACCGCGACGTGGCCGCGGCGCGAAAGATGGTCGGCGAGGCCGGTGCCAAGCTGCCCCTGGAGGCAGCCGGCTTCCTGCTCCAGGTCTTGGCCGGCAGCGTCGAGGCGCAGACCGAGCTCGCCACCGTGCGCCAGCTCCTCTCGCAGCGCGTCACCGAGACCGCCGGCAACGCGCACTTCGCGACGGCCTACGAGAACGGCGGTCACGTGCTGCTAGCCTCCGACCGGCGCGCCGATGGCGTCATCCTCGAAGGCCTCATCGCCGATCAGCCGAAGAGCGACCTCATCCCCAAGCTGGTCTCGGGGCTGATGGCCCACCGCACCGCCGGGCGATGGGGCAGCACCCAGGAGAACGCCTTCGTGCTCCTGGCCCTCGATCGGTACTTCGGCACCTACGAGAAGGTGACGCCGGACTTCGTGGCCCGCGCCTGGCTCGGCGACCGCTTCGCCGGTGAGCACACGTTCAAGGGGCGCACCACGGAGAGGCAGCACGTGGAAGTGCCCATGCGCGAGCTGGCGCGCGGCGCGGCCAGCAAGGACCTGGTGATCGCCAAGGACGGTGCCGGGCGCCTCTACTATCGCGTCGGCCTGCGCTACGTCCCCAAGGACACGCTGCTACCGGCCTCGTCCAACGGGTTCACCGTGGAGCGCGCCTACAGCGGCGTGGACGCGGGGAGCGACGTGCGCCGCGACGCCGACGGCAGCTGGCGCATCCGCGCCGGCGCGCGGGTGCGCGTACGCCTGACCATGGTCGCGCCCACGCGGCGCTACCACGTGGCGCTCGTCGATCCCCTGCCCGCCGGCCTGGAGGCCGTCGACCCCAGCCTGGCCGTCTCTGGCAGCCTGCCTCCGAGCGACCAGGGAGCGGCCAGCATGTGGCGCGGAACATGGTTCCAGCATCAGAACCTGCGCGACGAGCGCGCCGAGGCGTTCACCACCCTGCTCTGGGAGGGCCAGCACATCTACGAGTACGTCGCGCGCGCCACCACGCCGGGCAGCTTCGTGGTGCCTCCGCCGAAGGCCGAGGAGATGTACCACCCCGAGACGTTCGGGCGGGGGGCGAGCGATCGGGTCATCGTGGAGTGATCGGTCCGTCAGCGGTCGTTGCGGGCGGCGGCGCGGTAGCGACGCAGGGCCTTCTGGACTGCCATTTCCAGCTGGTCGTCTTCGTCCGCGTCCTCGGCGGTGGGGAGGTCGGCTGCGCCGAAGTCATCGCAGAAGCCATCCCAGGCGCATACGCCACCGCCGCACTCATCGTGCGATGCGCACGGTGGGCGGACCAGGGCGTAGGGCGGGCACCCGGGGAAGTCCGGGGGGCAGTCGGCGGGATCGTGGCAACGTAGCGGCGGCGCTTCGCCGGCGAGCGACTGCGGGCCGTCGGGGAGCATGCCAACGATGGTGGCCACGTGCGGCCAGTCCGGTGAGCCGCTGCCAACCACGGTGCTGCCGCGGCCATCGATGGCCAGGAAGAAGTAGCGCGTGTCGCCGGTGACGGTGCTCACCTCGCGGCACGAGACCTCGCCGCTCCACGTCTGCCCGGCGCGCGCCAGCTCGACCATCGACCACCCGCCGGAGCCCCAGGTGCGGACGAAGACCAGCACGCGCTCAGCGCCGTACCGGGCTGGCAAGCGCACCCGCAGCGGCAGCGGGGTCAAGATCTCCTGATGGCGCAGGTACTCGACCTCCGGCAGGGCCGGCCCGGGGTCGAGCGGTGCGGCCGCCGGACGCGCGCAGGCGACCAGGCCCGCGGAAGCAACCAGGCCCACGGACAGCGAGGCGAGCGAAACGAGGGCTTTCCACCGACGGAACGAGACTGGCCGCATGACACCTCCGGCCCGAAGAGTGGCTTGGACCACGGTACACCCCTCGGCTTGGGTGTGGCCGAGGCGGGTCGATGCCGGCGCCATGAGCACCCGGCGTGCCAGCGCTCACAGGCGTGGCGGGGCCGTGGGCGCCGGCGCGATCCACCGCTTCGGCGCCAGGGTGTCGCGCTCTTGCGCCAGGTCGGTGTGCGGATCGACGAACACCGCCGAAGGACGCCCGTTCCACGCCACGTGGGCGTCCGCGCGCACCTCGACGTCGCGCGCGCCGCGCGCCTCCAGGTCCGCGGCGACGCGGTGGGCGAGCTGGAGGATCATGTCGGGCTGCGTGGCCATCATCTTGGCCTGGTAGCGCGTCAGGTACTGCTCGGGCGCGATCACCCAGCGCCTGCCGGTCGAGGGCTCGGTGGCCACGAAGTCCACGCTGCCGTTCTTCTCCACCAGCATCACGTTCCACGCGAAGCGAAAGCCTTCCTCGCGCCACCCGAGCGGGCCCGGATAGAGGTGATGCCGTAGCGGCAGCAGCACCTGCACCAGCGCCCACGCTCCCAGCGCGAGCATCACGCGCCGCTCGTGCGACGTACCCGGCCCACCGCGGACCCGGTTCGCCGGCTCGTGGCCGGTCGCGGGCCGGGGCGGTGGCGGCGGCGGCAGCCAGCGCGCGAAGAGGCGGCGCGGCCACGCCGGCGGGAAGAAGAGCAGCGCGCCGAAGAGCATGATCGAGGGGAACATGCCGAGCTGGAAGAGCAACGAGGTCATCACGTGGAACCCGAGCGCCGCCGCGTAGGCGAAGGGCCGCGTGCGCCGACCGAGCAGCAGGAAGACCACGGACAGATCGAACGCCGCGCCCAGCCAGCTCATGGCGTACGCGAACGACTTCTTCACCAGCCAGCCGCCCAGGAGCGGAAAGTCGCCGTGTGCGCCGAGCCAGATGGTGAGCGGCTGCGCGTGGACCAGCCAGTCGTGCGAGAGCTTGGCCACGCCGCCGAAGAAGTACACGACCGCGAACTGGAAGCGCAGCAGCCACAGGCACCACGTCGGGAAGGACTCCAGACGGCGAGCCGGCCAGAGGTGCACGTCGATGGATCCGGCGCGGCCCAGCGGCAACACCCCCATCAGCAGCGCGACCAGCGTGACCAGCCAGTAGTGGTTCAGCCAGTGCGTCTTGTCGATGAAGTGCGCCCACGTGAAGGTGACGAAGAAGAGCAGCGCCGACGCCCGGTAGAGCAAGCCGAGGGCCACGCACAGTGCGGCGAGCCCCATCACCGCGTACAGCCCGTACATGGCCCACGCCGGCCCGGGCCGGATCCAGCCGAGGCCCCAGTACGGGAAGAAGAACGTCGGCTCCAGGAAGTGCTCGCGCACCCAGCCGTTGGCCACGAAGCGCAACGTCGCCCCGAGCATGAGCAGCCCGAAGCCGACGCGGAAGGCGATCAGCGAGGCCGTATCGACGGGCGCGAAGAGCGCGGCGCGCAGGCGGGACGACATCGGCTCGAGGCGAGGCGTAGCGGCCCTGCGCCCCGGCGTCAGTCGCCGTCGTTGTCGCTGAAGCTCAGGGTCACCCCGAGCACGCCGACCACATCGGTGGCCAGGACGCGCTTGAGCTCCTTGCCCCGATTCCAGGCGGCGTCCACCTCGGCCGGGTTGGCGCTGAACGCCAGGCGCAGCGGCGGGGGGATGGCGGCGGCAGCGGCGAAGGCAGCGGCGAAGGCGGCGCGGGCAGCGCTGTCCACGTCCTTGGACTTGAAGGCGACCATGTCGGAGATGCCGGCGCCGTCCTGGCCCTCGCTCCGACCCTGGTAGACGTCCTCGATGCCGCGCCAGGTCGACTCGATGTCCGCCAGCGAGTTGTCGCTGCGCCACGACTCCTCGGCCGCCGGGACGAGCTCGCCTCCGCTCTGCTTGCCGAAGGGCTTGCCGATCTTGGCGTTGGCCACCACCTCGGCCTGGAAGACGAGCTGGTTGACGATCTCGTCGACGGCCTTCTTGGTCGTCGGATAGACAGGGCTGCTCTCCCCCGGCTCGGCCAGCGCACCGGCGTAGTTGCCCTTGTCGCGTGCCCAGGCGTCCGAGACCTGCAGCAGCTTCTGGTGCAGGTTGTCGGCGAGCAAGCGCAGGTAGAGGCGCCGGCGCGCACCGCTGGTCGGGTCGGTGAGCTGGGCGAGGATGGGCGCGTCTCCGCTGTTGTCGAAGAGCAGGTACTCGAGGGCCATGAAGCCCTTGGCGCTGGAGCCCAGGCCGTCCACCGCGGCCGCGTCGAGCGCAGCGGTGCCGGCCGCGATCTCCTCGATGGTCTCCGGGTTGGTGGGCGACCAATCGATGGCCCCGACCAGGCCGAGGTCGACCACCGGGCCGTATCGGAAGGCGTCGCTGCGGCGCCACGGCGCGCGCGCGTCGCGCCACGCCTGCTGCGCGGCATCGAGGCTGGCCTGATCCGGCGCCGCCTCCAGGGCCTCGGCCGCGACGCGCAGCGCCTCGGCCTTCGCCTCGGCCTCGGTCACCGTGGGCAGGATGACGTCGTCGACGATGGAGGCCACCGCCACGTTGCGGTCGAAGGTCGGCTCGTCGTCGGTGCTGCTGCATCCCAGCGCAGCGGCCAGGCACAGGGAGGCGAGCAGGGAGGAACGGATCACAGCGACTCCAGGAAGCGAAGCAGGGCGGCGCGATCGTCGGCGGACATCTCGCGGAACCGCTCCTGCGACGCGGCCGCCTCACCGCCGTGCCAGAGGATGGCCTCCGCGAAGCCGCGCGCCCGGCCGTCGTGGAGCAGGAACTGGTGGCGGCTCACCGTCTCGACCAGCCCGATGGCCCAGAGCGGGGCGGTGCGCCATTCGCGCCCGTCGGCCGAGAACTCCGGGCGACCGTCGGCGAGGCCCTCGCCCATGTCGTGCAGCAGCAGGTCGGTATACGGGCGGATGACTTGCCCGGAGAGCTCGGGAAAGCCGTCGATGGTGCCGGTGACCAGCTTGGGGACGTGGCAGCCGGCGCAGCCGGCGCCGTCGAAGAGCGCCTTGCCGTGCAGCACCTCGGGGTCCTCCCAGTCGCGCCGCGCCGGCACGGCGATGCTCAGCGCGTAGTGCGTGATCCAGGTGCGCTTCTGATCGCTGAGCTCCGGGTGACCGCCGTTCGGCGCGGCGGCGCACTCGGCCTGCGCCGCGGTGCAGTCGTCCCCCCCGAACAGCGACGAGGTGATGCCGATGTCGCCCGCGAACGCGCCCATCGACTGCTGCCCCACCGTGGGGACGCCGGCCTTCCAGCCGAAGCGGCCAACGACCATCTCCTGGCGCTCGACGTCCCAGACGCGGTTCGCCTTGCCCGAGATGCCGTCGCGGTCGGCGTCGTCCTCGTCGACCCTCGCCAGCAGCACGTCCTCGGCCACGGCCTCGAGCAGCCCCAGGCCCGGGATCTGTGGGGCGATGCGCGGCGAGACCATGGTGCCCTCCGCGAACGGCCCGTAGGACAGCTGGGGGAAGGCGTACGCGGGCTGGCGCAGGCTGTACGGCTCGCCGTCGGCGTAGCTGCCGGCGACCTCGGCGTAGCTCAGCGAAGGCGTGCCCTCGGACGGCACACCGAGGATGGCGAACTGGTTGAACTGCGTTCCGTAGCGCGGCTCGCCGAGTGGCCCGCCGTGGTCGTCCGTGCCGGGCACCGAGAGGCGCAGCAGCAGGTCGACGAAGCTCGCGTCGGGCTCGGGCGGCTCGCCGCGCCCGTCCTTGAAGTGACACGCCGAGCAGGAGGTGGCGTTGTAGAGCGGGCCGAGCCCGTCGTTGCCCTCCGCCGACGCCGGCGCGGTGATCCAGGTGCGATTGAAGAAGTGGTCGCCGAGCGCGAAGTCTTCGCGGTGGTCGACGGAGAGGTTCCTTCCCGGCCGCGTGAAGGCCTCGCGGCTGACGTCGAAGACAGTGGTCTCGCCGCCGGACAGCTCCTCGCCTGGCTCCGGCCCGATCGACGCCGGAAACGGCACGCCCGCGTCGCCGCAGCCCGCGAGCGCGGCCGACAGGGCCACGCTCGCCGCGCCTGCGGCCGCACCGCGAGACTTCCGGTGCCAGCGCACGTTCGACCTACTCCACGTTCAGGGTGACGCCGAGCGCCGTGGCCACGTCCACGGTGGTGTCGGTCAGCTTCTGCAGTGCGTCGATAGCCGCCTTGATCTTCTCGCGGCCGCCGCCGGCCGCCTCGTCGACGATGGCCTGATCGAACGGCGTGGGGATGGCCTCGATGGCAGCGATGGCCGACTCGAGGTCGGCCTTCATCTGCGCGTCGAGCTCGGGGTTCACCGCCTTCACCAGCTCGTCCAGCCCGGCGCCGTCGTTGCCGCCGAACTTGCCGAGGTAGACGTTCTGGATGCCGATGGCGTCGTTGAGGTGGTCGACGTGGGTGTTGTCGCTGAAGCAGGAGTGCTCCTCTTCCTGGTCCTTCGTCTGGTAGGCGTTGTTGATGCGCTCGTTCTTGAGCTCGCCGCCCGAGAGGCTGCCCATGCCGGTGATCATCTTGGTCAGCGAGGCGATGGGGTCGTCGCCGGTGAGCTCGGCCGCATACGCGGTGCCCGGCTGCCACTGCGCCACGACCGTCTGCAGGTCGGCGATTAGGAGGTCGGTGACCGCCTGGAGATAGGTGCCGCGACGGTCCTGATTGTCGGCGCTGCCGGTGGGCCCGGTCACGTAGTCGCTGGCCGGACGTGCGCCCGGCCCGTTCTCGTCGAGGTCCTCGCCCCAGAGCAGGAACTCGATGGCGTGGAAGCCGGCCGAGAGGCTCTTCTCGTCGATGGCCTCGTTCTGCTCGGCGATGAGCGCCGTCGTGATCTCCGGGAAGGTATCCGGGTCGTTGATGATGCCGGCGGTGGGCTGCAAGTCGGTGTAGTCGATGAAGTTCTCGTCCAGCGGCCAGCCGTTGATCTTGCCCTCGGGCCCCGTCTCCGCGTTGTCGATGGGCCCGTTGTAGAAGCGGTAGACCTCGCTCTGCAGGTACGCCGGGCGCGAGGCGAGCCACGCGTCGCGCGCCGTCTTCATGTTCGGCTCGGTGGGCGCGTCGACGAAGGCCGCCACGGTGTTCTTCAGCGCCTCGACCCCGGTCAGCACCTGCTCGTAGTTGGCGTGCACGTTGGCCGCGTAGTTGTCGATCACCGCCTGGGCGTTGCCGCCGCCACCGGTGCTGCTGCTGCTGGGCCTGTTGCCGTCGCCGTCGTCTCCATCGTCGGAGCAAGCGGCGAGGGCGAGGGACGACAGGAGGATGGCGAGGACGGGGCCGAACCGGGGACAAGCAAGCCGCGAGGCGATCATCGAACTGTGTCCTTGCTGCGTGGGCACCCAAGGGCGCTGCGGTGCGACGCCGGAAGTGGCGTGCGGGGGGCCGCGCGATGCCGATCGAGAGCGGAATCTAGGTTAATTGAAAATGCAAGTCAACATCCTCGGCGGCGGCCCCGGGCGCGGGCAGCGCGGCGGGGCGCGAAACCGCCGAACCCCAGTTGTTCAGGCGCCCGAGGGCGGGCATCAGGTCGGACGCCTTCGCGCCCATGCATATAAGGAGGGATTCCATTCTCCCTGCGAGCCCCGGGGGCAGCGACAGCGCAGGCGGCGGGGTCCGCCGGCCGCTCGTCGGCAGGCCACAGCGGAGCACGGGTCTGCGTTGACACGCCGCTTGCTCTATTGATAATAGAAATCATCTTCGATTCGCGCGGGCCGGTCCCATTTTCGCAGGAAAGCCACGCGCGCCTCCGCGCCGGCGGCCCATGGTTCGGATCGTCGTCCCGGAGCGCAGCGCGTGCCTCGTCCACTCCACCTCGTCTCGACCCGGCGTGCCGCGCGCACCGGCGCGCGCTCGTGAGGCACCTGCCGATGCTCTTGCTCGCTGGCCTGCCCTGGCTCCCGCGCTCGGCGCGCGCCGACGAGCCGCCGGCCAAGGGCGAGGCGACCCAGCCGGCCAGGCCCGCCAAGCCCGGCGCGCCGGTGAGGAGCAACGGTTCCCCCACGCCGGGGACGTCGGGCACCGGCAAGCCCGGCGAGGTGGAGGTGGTGGTCACCGGCACGCGCACGCCGGAGAGCACCCAGCGCGCGACGGTGCGCACCGACGTGGTCACGCGCGACGAGGCGGAGCGACGCGGCGCCACCAACGTCGGCGAGGCGCTGCAGGGTCAGCTCGGCGTGGAGGTCAACCCCAGCGCCTACGACTTCCTCGGCGGCCCGTCGGCCATCCAGATCCAGGGCCTGGACCGCGAGCGCGTGCTGGTGCTCGAGGACGGCGAGCGCGTCATCGGCGACTCGGGCGGCGCCATCGACCTGTCGCGGATCCCGCTCTCCGACGTGTCGCGCATCGAGGTGGTGGCCGGCCCGACCAGCTCGCTCTACGGCACCAGCGCCATCGGGGGCGTGGTCAACGTGCTCACCGCGCCGCCGCTCCGGCAGGGCCCGAGCGCGCGCGCGCGCATCGAGGGGCGCAGTCGGCGCGGCCTGGTGCTCCAGGGCACCGGCGCGTACCGCAAGGACGACAGCTGGGTGGTGGCCGATGGCGGCTTCCAGCGCGCAGATGGGGTGCCGTTGCGCGAGGGCTCGGAGGAGCTGCTCCTGCCCGAGCAGTCGCAGAGCATCATCGGGTTGCGCGCAGGCACGGCGCTCCACCGGAACCTCGATGTCTACGCGCGCGCGCGCTGGATCCACGACCACAGCCTCGACCGGCAGACGCAGATCGTGCCGGTGCTCGGCGCGTTTCGCATCGACCTGCCCGAGGTCACCGACCGCTACACGCTGCACGTCGGCCAGACGGTGCACCTGGGCGGGGGGTCCAACCTGCGGGTGACCGTGGGCCGGCAATGGGCGTTCAACGGCTCGGACAAGGATCGCTTCGAGTCGCCCGTCGACGAGAACCGTGACCGCACGGCCACCCTGTCCAGCGCCGAGACCATCGCCACCTTCGTCGACGGCCCGGCCCGCACCTGGGTGGTGGGCGCGCGCGGCGAGGTGGAGAACCTCCAGCAGACGCTGCTCAAGAACGAGCTCGTCCTCGGCGAGGTGCAGGCCACGGAGATCGTCGAGGTGCCGCCGACCACGCTGGGCAGCGGCGCCATCTATGCGCAGCTCGGCTGGAAGCTGCACGACACCTTCACCGTCATGCCCGGCGCGCGCGCGGAGATGCACCTGCGCTACGGCGGCGCGGCGGCCCCGCGCCTGGCTGCGGCGTGGATCCCCGACCCGCAGTGGGCGGTGCGCGTCTCCGGCGGTCGCGGCTTCCGTGCGCCGTCGGCGAAGGAGTTCGGCTTCAGCTTCGACCACTCGGTGTACGGCTACCGCGTCATCGGCAACCCGGACCTGGAGCCGGAGACCTCGTGGGGCGTGAGCGGGGACATCACCTGGCGCCCCACCAGGCAGGCCACCCTGCGCGGCGGCGTCTTCTCCAACTGGATCGACAACCTCATCGCCGTGGCCATCGATCCCGACGGCTCGGAGATCGCCGGCGTGTCGGACTACACCTACGTCAACGTCGGCAAGGCGCGCACGTTCGGCGGGCAGATCGACAGCATCTGGCAGGTATCGGAGCGCTTCCGCGCCGAGGTTGGCTACTCGTACCTGTGGACGCGGGACGACACCTACGACCAGCCGCTGCAGGGTCGGCCACCCCACACGGTGCGCGCCGCCATCCGCGCCGTGCTCCCGGCGGAGCTCGAGGTCGTCTTGCGCTATCGTCTGGTGACCGACGCCTTCATCGCCGCCGATCTGCGCACGCCCGGCTTCCAGACGGTCGACGCGCGCCT
Source organism: Polyangiaceae bacterium (assembly GCA_037720395.1). GTDB lineage: Bacteria > Myxococcota_A > Polyangia > Polyangiales > Polyangiaceae > JBBJMR01. The sequence goes on along the minus strand of JBBJMR010000005.1, from coordinate 62,848 downwards.
GGGTCGGCCCCTCTGGCCGAGCTCGCTCCTGTACGTGGGCGTGCTCAACGCCGGGAACACGCACCGAGACCCGGAGCGACTCGCCGATCAGCGGCCCCTGGTGGGGCGGACTTTCTATGTCGGCCTCACCGCCGAGCTTCCTTGGGAGAACGAAGAGGAGCAGCAGCCATGACCCGTCTCGTTTCGTCGACAGCTGCGAGGTCTCGTGTCGGAGCCTCGATCGCCCTGTGTAGCGCCCTGGCCGCGGCCCTGATCGGGTGCTCGGAGGAGGTCGGCAACACCGGCAGCGGCGCGCCCGGGCCCACCGGCACCGGCGCCGGCAGCGGCACCGGGGGAGGTGGCGGCGAGGGTGGCATCGACCTCTCCCAGTCGGGGACGCCGCTCACGGTCACCGTCCCCGCCGAGGGGCGCGTCTACATCACCGTCGACCCGCCAGCGGTGGTCACCCCGGCCACGCCCGAGGACTCGGACGAGTGGGACCTGGCCTTCGAGGGCATCGACGTCCTCACCAACAGCGGCGTCTCCGGCACCGGCCACGCCGGCGGCTTCGGCCCGCTGTCCGCGCCGACGTTCCTCAGCGACACCACCCCCGAGGTGCCCTTCATCACCCAGGACGAGACCGGCGGCGCCTTCCTCCGCTGGTACGACTACGACGGCGAGACGCACGCCATCTGGAGCCGGTACCACGTGCACGCCGTGCGCGCCGAGGGGCGGCTCTTCAAGGTGCAGGTCCTCTCGTACTACGGCGAGATCGAGGGTGCCCCGGTCAGCGCCGTCTACTCCCTGCGCTACGCCGAGGTGACCGACGCCGGCGCCGGCGAGACGGTGGAGCTGGAGGGCATCGACGCCAGCGCCGGCGGCGCCACCGCACCGCCCGAGGCGCCCAGCGCCTGCTTGAACCTGGTCACCGGCGCGCTCACCGCCCTGACCCCGGACGAGGCGCGCGAATCGACGTCGTGGCACCTCTGCTTGCGACGCGATGTCATCAGCGTCAACGGCGAGCTCGGCGGGCCGGGTAACACCAGCGCCGTCGACTTCGATGGCGACAAGACGAAGGCCGAGACCGAGGACGAGGTGCAGGCGCGCACTGCTTCCTCCGAGCTGCCGCACTTCGACGAGGTCGGGTTCACCCAGCTCGACGATCCCACCGTCGTGTACCGCGGCGACCGGGTGATCACCGCGTTCTCCGACCTGTGGATCGAGCCCGGCTCGGCGCCACTCGAGCCGACGCTGGCGGCGTGGCTGGCCATCACCCACACCGGCAACGAAAGCACGCTGGTGGCATTCCTTTCGTTCACCGACCCCACGGCGACGTCGCCAGGGACCATCGACATGCGCATCAAGCCGGTGAAGTGATCGGCACGGATGCGACGCGCGTACGATCCGACGAAACCCCGGCGCGCCCCGGAGCGCCCAACGAGACACGGTGCATCGATGAACCGCATTGCATGGATTGGATTGAGCTTGCTGGCCACCTCGGCCATCGGTTGCAGTGACGACGACCCGGCAGGCACCGGCGGCACCGGCGGCTCGGGCGCCAGCAGCAGCGGCACGCCCGGCAGCGGCGGCAGTGGTGAAGGCGGCGCGGCCACCGGCGGCTCGGGCACCACGGGCGGCGCCGGCGCAAGCGGCAGCGAGTGCACCAACGCGCTCGAGGAAGCGCTCGGACCCATCGACGAGGTCTCGGACGACGACGTGGTGCCGGGCGCGCTGGTCGAAGGCGCACGCGAGATCTACATCGACGCCACCGCCGGCGGCTTCCAGGCGGCGGCCATGAACCCCGCGGTCTACGTGAAGCTCGGCGACGGGACCAAGGTCGCGGTCACCGATCCGGCCTCGCTGTCATCCACGGACTGGGACCTGGCCTTCAAGCGCTACGTCGTGCGCAGCAACAGCGGCGACGGCGGCCCCGGCAATGCCGCCGCTGCGTTCCTGAACAACAAGGACTTCGCGGCGGCGACGCTGGCCGACGCGCAGGCGGCCATGCTCGAGCAGGAGATCTGGTTCGACGAGAACTGCGACTACGAGCTGGACGCCACCAACGGCCTGGTGACCACGTTCTCGTCCTGGTTCATGTACGAGGGCATGGTGCTCACCCCGCAGCCCGGCACCTGGGTGGTGCGAGGCGCCGACCGCACCTCGCTCTACAAGCTGGAGTTACTCACCTACTACGCGGACCCGGACGGCGGCGAGGAGCCCACGGTTGGCGCGCGCTTCCGCGTCAAGGTAGCGGCGCTTCAATGAGCCCGCTGCGCGTCCTGTCGGTCACCGCGGCGCTGCTCGGCATCGTCACGGCCGCGAGCGCCGCGCGCGCCGACACCTGCACCAAGAACCGGCCCACCGATCCCTCGCCCTACCTCGGCATGGGCTTCGACGGCGTGGAGCCGCTCTCCTGGGACACGCCCGAAGGTGGTGTACGCGTCTGGTACACCGCCAGCGGAGAGGACGCACCCGATGCCGTCAGCACCCTCGAGGACGGCGTGCCCGACGCGGTGGTCCACGCCGGTCGCGCCGCCGAGGATGCCCTGGCCGGCTACGCGGCCATGGGCTTCCTGGCTCCGCGCAGCGACGCCGACCACGGCGCCTGCGCTTCCAACGGCGGCGACGGGCGGCTCGACATCTACCTCGTCGACTTCCCCGGCGCCGACGGGGCCGCCCCCAGCGACGTGTGCGACACCACGGCCAACGCCGACCAGTGCGCTGGCTTCATCCTCGTCAAGAACGCCTTCTCCGGCGGCTACGCCGACGACGAGGAGGCGATGAAGACCATCGTCCCCCACGAGCTGTTCCACCTGGTGCAGGCCGCCTACGACCAGGCCGGGACCGAGAGCTGGTTCGCCGAGGGGAGCGCGCAATGGGCCGCAAAGTCCATCTACCCCGAGCTCACCGATCTGGAGGCCTTCCTCCCCGGGTACTTCTCGCAGATCAACCGCTCCATCGACTCGCCGCCCGGCGGCGCGGTGGCCTCGTTCCTGTACGGCACCGCGGTGTGGCCGGTGTACCTCGACACACGCTTCGGGTCGGACACCATCCGCGCCGTGTTCGAGGAGCTGGCTGCCGGTGACGGCACCGTGCTCGAGGCCAGCGACAAGGCGCTGGCCGCGCGCCAGCAGTCGACCATCGGCGCCGAGCTCCTCCTCTTCGGCGCGTGGAACGCGGCCACCGGCGACCGCGCCGGCGAGGGCGGTTACCCGGACGCGGCCGACTACCCCATGGTCGAGCTGCTGCCGCTCGGGGCGGAGGTCGGTGCCAGCGCCGGCGAGGTCAACGCCAAGTACGGCATGTACTTCTACGCCAGCTACGGCGCGCCGGTGCGCACCGTCTCCCTGGACACCGATCCGACGCGCAACGCCGCGCTGGTGGTGCCCATGGCCAACGGGGTGGCCGACGTGACCGCGGCCGCCCCGCTGCCTGCGGTGGTCGGCGGTGACTTCATCGTCGTCGTCGTCGGCCAATCCGACTCCAAGAAGGACGCGCCCTTCACCGTGGTCACCTCCGCGGCGCCGCCCGATGCGGGCGCGTCGTCGAGCGGCTCCGGTGCGGGCGGCGGCGCCGGCAACGGAGCCGGCGGCGGGTCCGGCGCCGACGATGACGACGGCGGCTGCGCGGTGCGCGGCGCGTCGGGCCCGAGCTGGGCCGGCGTCCCGGTGCTCCTCTTCTTCCTGGCGGCGCTGGCGCGCCGTCGAGCTTCGTAGCAGCGACCACGCCGGCCAGTGCGCGGGCACACCGACGACGAGGACCAGCCATGACCATGCAGACCCAAGACCAGGCCCAGGGCCTCCGCCAGCGTGTCGCCGACTTCAAGCGCGACAACCCTCGCTCGCACGCGCGCGACGTCGCCTCGGCGGTGGGCGTGCGCGAGGTGCAGCTGGCGGCGCTGAGCTGTGGCGCCACCGCGACGCGCCTCGACAAGCGCTTCCGCGAGCTCTACGAGGCGCTGCCCACGCTGGGCGACACCAAGACCATGGCCCGCAGCGACGCGGTGGTCATCGAGCGCTGGGGCGCGTTCGACAAGGTCGAGATCGGCGATCACATGGGCCAGGTGGTCGGCGAAGAGATCGACCTGCGCCTCTTCGTCAGCCGGTGGGGGAGCGCCTTCGCCGTCACCGAGCAGGGGCCGCGCGGCGAGCGGCTGAGCATCCAGGTCTTCGACGACGCCGGCGACTCGGTGCAGAAGGTCTACCTGGAGGACGCCGACAAGCGCGCGGCCTACGACGCGCTCGTCGCCGCGCACCGCGCCGAGGACCAGAGCCCGCACCAGGACGTCGGGCCACCGCAAGCTGCCCCGCCGGAGAAGCCGGACGCCGAGGTCGACGTCGCCGGCTTCCAGAAGGCGTGGGACAAGATGCAGGACACGCACGACTTCTACATGATCATGCGCCGCTTCGGCGTGACCCGAACGCAGGCCTTGCGCCTGGGTGGGCACGAGCGCGCCTACCCGGTGTCCACCAGGGGCCTGGGGTACGTGCTGGCGCAGGCCTCGCAGCGCGAGATGTCGGTCATGCTCTTCGTCAGCAACCGCGGGATCATCCAGATCCACACCGGCCTGGTGAAGCGCGTCTCGTCCATGGAGGGCTGGCTGAACGTCCTCGACCCTCGCCTCAACCTGCACGTGCGCGAGAGCGCGCTCGGTGCGGGCTGGGTGGTGAAGAAGCCGACCAAGGACGGCATCGTCACCTCGCTCGAGCTGTACGACAGCAAGGGTGACAACGTGCTCCTGGTGTTCGGCAAGAGAAAGCCGGGCACCCCGGAGGACACCGGGTGGCGCGGGCTCGTCGGCGAGCTTCCCATCGACGGCAGCGAGCCCCCGCACTCCACGGCGAGCGCGGAGGCCAGCTGATGCCGGGACGCCTCCCGGAGACCGCGGCGCGCCTGCTGGTGGTTGCCGACGAGGGCGGAGAGGCGGCATGAGGAGGCATCCCGGTGCGAGCGCGAAGCGCCTGGCGGCCGCGCTCGGCGCCGCCATCGCCGCAACGGCCGGTTGCTCCGCGCCGGCGCCGGGCGAGGCCTGGCGCACGGCGCAGCAGGCCATCGCCGGAGGCCAGCCAGCGCCCGACGACACCGCGGTGCTCGGCGTGGTCGACTTCGCCGGTGGGCAATGCTCCGGCTCGCTCATCGCCCCCAACCTGGTGCTCACCGCGCAGCACTGCGTGGCCGACACGCTCGACGAGGTGCAGGGCGGCGTGGCCTGCGGCACCACCCGCTTCGCGGCCGCCGACAGCCCCGGCGCTCTGTTCGTCCTGACGCTGCCCGAGTTCAGCGTCGACCTCGGCGACTACCGGGCGGTGACCGAGATCCGCGTGCCGCCCGGAGAGGACGAATTCTGCGGGCGCGATCTGGCGCTGCTCTTCCTGGCCGACCCCATCGCCGACGACGTGGCGCTGCCGTTGCCACCGCGCGTCGACGTCGAGCCCGCGCCGGGCGAGGTCTACTCCGCCGTGGGCTACGGAGCCCAGGACGACCAGGGCCAGGGATCCGGACAGCGCCGTCGCCGCGATGGGCTCGTCCTCGATTGCGTCGGCGAGGCATGCGCCGAGAGCTCCGTCGCGGAGACGGAGTGGCTCGGCGACGAGGGCACCTGCAAGGGGGATTCGGGCGGACCCGCGCTGGATGCGCTGGGACGGGTGCTCGGCGCCGTCTCCGCGGCGCCTCGGGCTGCCAGTCCCCGATCTACGGCGGCGTCCACGCCTGGCGCGACTGGATCATGGAGGCGGGCCTGGCCGCGGCCGAGGCGGCAGGTTACCCGCCACCGCACTGGGCGCTCGGGCTCTCCAGCGATCCCGCGTTCGCCTACCCCGTCGGCGGCGAGTGCCAGGACGACGCCGACTGCGCCTCGCAGACGTGCGCCGAGGATGTGACCGGCTCCTACTGCACGCGCGCCTGCGCCGACGTCGGTCCGTGCCCCGAGGTTCACCTGCACCGAGGCCCGGTGCGCGCGCATCCCGGAGCCCCGCACCGCGGACGGCGGTGGCGCGGTGGCCGAGGGCGGCGGGTGCGCCACCACCGTGCACGGCACCGGTGGCGGCCGGTCGCGCGCCGCCCTCGCCGCGCTCGCCCTGGCGGTCATCGCGCGGCGACGCCCGCGATCCCGGAGACCGCGTTGAGCCAGCCGGATGCGCGCGCACCCGACACCTTCTGGACGCGCTCGCGACGCCTCAAGTGGGTCCGCTTGCTCGAGGCGCGCGGCTGGGCGTGCGTCGACGATCCGGCGCGCGTCGCTGCTGCTGTGCGGCCTGCACGCGCTGGCGCGCGACCTGCGCCGCGGCCCGACCAGCTCGTCGACGTGGTGGCCGGCACCGAGCGCGCGACCCACAAGGGCAACCTGACGCGCCTGCTGCGCGCGCGTGGACTGGCCGCCGAGCTGCAGCCGGAGACGTTCCTGGTGGACGACGATCCGGCCGAGCTCGAGGCGCTGCGTGCGCGAGCGCGCGCCGAGCCGGGCGCGGTGTGGATCAAGAAGCCGGTCGGGCGCGGCTCGGGCATCGGCGTGGCGGCCATTCCGGACGTCGAGCGCTGGCTGGCGCAGCGCACCGGCGCGCCTCCCGTGGAAGGGCTGGAGCTGGTGCAGCGCTACATCGAGCAGCCACTGCTGCTCGAGGGCACCAAGTCGGAGATTCGCTCGTACCTGCTGGTGGCCAGCACCGATCCACTCCGGGTGCTCTACCGCGACGGGAGCGTGCGCCTGACGTCGCTGCCCTTCCATCGCGGCGACTGGGACAACCCGCTGGTGCACGTCACCAACACCTACCGACAGAAGCGCGCCGACCCGGCCCTCTACGCGGCGCGCGGCGCGGGGCTCAAATGGAGCCTCGAGGACCTCGGTCGCGACGTGCTGGCGCGCGGGCTCACCGACGACCCGCGCTGGCTGGAGGACACGCTGCGGCCGGCGCTGGTGGCGCTCGCCCACCACGTCGTGCGCGCGCTGGCGCCGCGGATCGCCCATGGCGGCGGCGGCTTCCAGCTGCTGGGCATGGACACCATCCTCGACGCCGACCTCCAGCAGGTCTGGCTGACGGAGATCCAGCACGGCCCCGGGCTGGCCCTCGATGGGCCGGTCAAGGCGCGCCTGGTTCCCGACATGCTCGAGGAAGCGATGGACATCGTCCTCGAGGCGCGCGATCAGCGTCGCCGCGGGGACCCGGCCATGGATCTCGGCACGCGCCGGCGCTTCCAGTGGGTGTACCGGGACGAGGCGACCCTGCGCCGCACGCCGACCTCCACGGTGAAGGAGGCCTCCGCGTGAAGCGCCCGGACGACAGCCGACGATGGGTTCAGAACGACGCCTTGGCGCCGATCTGGAACCAGCGCGGCGCGTTGGGGCGCGCGCCGAAGGGCCGGCGCGAGACGATGAAGCGCCCGTCGAGGATGTTGCGCAGGTTGGCGTAGAGGGTCAGCGGCTGGAGGACCTTCACCCAGGAGCCGACGTCCATGGTGAACTGCTCGTCGGTGACCAGCGACTCTTCGAACGGCAGGTCCCCGGCCTCCTCGCGCATCGCCGAGACGTAGCTCGCGCTCACCAGCCCGCCGGCACGGTCCGTCTCCACGCCGGCCTGGAGGTTCACCTCGTGCCGCGGCACGTAGGGGATCTCGTAGCCGGCCTCGACGTTGCCGAAGATCGGATCCTGCGACTGGAACGCGTTCAGGAACTCGGCGTACGTCAACGTGTACGACGCCGAGACCGGGAAGCGCACCGCCTTGCCCGCCGGGATCTCGTGCGCCAGGTAGGCCTCCAGGCCGTAGACGCGCGCCTCGCCGGCGTCGAACTGCGTGTCCAGGTTCTCCTCCACGCAGCCGCTGGACAGCGTGCAGATGTCGGTGAGGTTGGAGTAGGCGTTGTAGAAGCCGATGGCCTCGGCGCGCGCCGGCCCCTTGCTGTAGCGGGCGCCGCCTTCGAAGTTGGTGCTCGACTCCGATTCGGCGTCGTCCTGGCCTGGAGCCGGCGGGCTGTAGCCGCGATAGACGCCCGCGAGGACGCCGAGATCCTCGGTGATCCCGACCCACGCTCCGACGCCGGGCATCACCGCCTGCGTCTTGCCCCGGGTCTCGATGCCGGTGGCGTGGTCCAGGGACGCCGACTGCATGACCTCCACGCGAACGCCGGGGGTGAGGGTGAAGCGGTTCCAGGTGATGGCGTCGATGGCGTGCAGCGAGATGGCATCGGTCGACTCGCGGTTGTACGCGGTGACCTCGGTCGGCGTGCCGTCCGGGACCAGGTCCCCGGCGATGGTCAGGAAGCCGTCCTGGCTGTGGCGGCGGTCGATGCGGTCGTGGTGGAGGTGCAGCCCGTATTCGATGCGGTGCGCGACCGGGCCGGTCTGCACGTTCAGGCGGGCGCGCGTCTCGATGCCCTGGTTCACGAACTCGCGCTGGTTGGGCCCGATCAGGATCGTCTCGTCGCTCGTCGACGAGTCGGCCGCACCGGTGAGCACCGCGTAGTAGCTGGCATTGGTTGGCGCCTGGGGACGGCGCAGGACATCGAAGATGGCTGCCCCGCGAAAGGCGTTCACCTTGCGCCAGGTGCGCGAGTAGTCGTGGCGATAGACGTTGGTGGTGATGGTGAAGTCGGGCGACGGCTCGAGCACGTGCGTGGCCACGAACGAGGTCCGGTGGTTGACCATGCGATCGAGCTTGCTCGCCCCGTAGCGCCGATCGGGATTGTCCTCGAAGTCGGCGTCGGTGAGCCCGAGGTAGGTCTCGTTGGAGGCCTCGTTCGAGAACGTCAGCTTGAGGCGGAGCTCGTTCTTCACCGCCGCGCCGGGGTCGGGGTTGAAGAACGTCTTGACCATCCACTCGTTGCGATAGAACCCGGTGCTGCTGTCGTCGGGCAGCTCCTTGAAGCCATCGGTGCGCAGGTGCACGCCCTCGACCAGGAAACCGACCTTGCCCTCCGGGTCGCTCCACCCGAACCAGCCGTGCCCCTTGCCGTAGGCGTACTGGCCGCCGGCGATGTCCAGGTAGGCGGACGTCTCGGTCGGGATGGGACGCGTCACCAGGTCGATGGCGCCAGCCACCGTCTGCGGGCCGTAGGCGATGGCCGCCGGGCCCTTGATGACCTTCACCTGGTACATGCGCGTCATCAGCGGGAAGTAGTAGGCGGCCGGCGCCGAGTAGGGCGCCGGGCCGAAGAGCAGCCCGTCCTCGAGCAGCGTCACCTTCTTGCTGCGGTCCGGGTTGACCCCGCGGATGCCGATGTTGGGACGCAGGCCGAGCCCGTCCTCTCCGCGCGCGTAGACGCCAGGCACCTGGGCCAGCACCGCGTGCGGGTCGTCGAGCTCCTGCCGCTCCAGCTGCTTGCTGCTGATGAAGTGCGCCGAGCCCGGCGTGCGTCCGAGCCGGGTGCCGGCGATGGTCACCACCTGGGGCTCGGTCGGCGCGGCTTCGGTCGGACGCGCCGCCGGAGCACCTGCCGCCGGTGGAGGCGGAGCGGCGTCTTCCTCGGCAACAGCCGCAGGTGGTGAGGGCGGCGGGGAGGTGGACTCGCTGGGCGGCGGCGGGGGCTCGGGTGGCGCGGCGGGCGGCGGCGCGGCGCCGTCCGGCGGCTGCGGCACGCCCCGGTGGCGGTGCCGGCGGCGTGGGGGACGGCGGCGGATCCCGCGGCTGCGCGAGCGCGCCGCCAGAGAGGGTCAGGGTGCCTGCGATGGCCCACACGGGCAGCGCGAGGCGCCGCCAACGGGGTCGCGGGGCCATTGCGGCGTGTGTAGTTTCAGTCACTTGAGGCGTATATTGAAATCGCTTCTCAATTTCATTTCCACGCTTGGACGGGCCTTGCCGTGCCCTACTCGCAGGCGTGGCCGCCGACGCAGGTGAGGACGCCGTTCTCCACGCGCACCACCAGCGGCTGCTTGCAGCGCACGCAGCGGAGCTCGAGGCCCTCCTCGACGTGGCGCGCCAGCAGGCGGCCGCAGCCGCAACGCAGCTCGTTGTGGTTGTCGACGGCCTTCGACGTTCTCGCTCGGGTTGCTCGCACGGCTGCCTCGATGGGAAGGACCCGGTCCCGCCGGGCTCGTCGTCGTTCGGGGCTTCAGCGAGCCGCTGCGCTCGGAGTCGAGCACCGGTGCCACATCATGAATTCGATGTTGACTACCGTTTTCATTACCAGGCCCTGGCCGGGGCCGTCAAGGGACGTGCGGCCGAGTCCGCGCGGTTTCGTGCGCCGGTCGCGGCTGGCGGCCCCGAAAACACGAGCGCCCGGGTCCCCTTCGGGCCCGGGCGGCTCGGGGCGGTGCGAAGCGGTCAGCTCAGATCGAGCGCGCCCTGGGCGTCGCCGAACGAGTCGTCGGTGACACCGACGGTCTGCAGCATGCTCAGGAAGAGCTTGCCGACCGACTGCTGGCCCTCGAAGCTCAGGTGACGCCCGGACTTGATGAGCCCGCCGCCGGTGCCAGCGAGCAGGATGGGCATGTTGAAATGCGAGTGGGAGTCGCCGTCCTCGATCTCGCTGGACAGGAACACCGCCGAGTTCTCGAGCAGCGTGCGGCCGTCGGTCTCCTCCACCGCGTCCATGGCCTCGAGGAGGGCAGCGAACTGCTGCATCTCCCAGATGTCGATCAGGGTCAGCTTGTCGAAGTTCGACTGCGCGCCCTGGTGGTGGCTGATCTCGTGGTGGCCGCCGCTGACGCCGATGAAGTCGTAGCTGCGGTTGCTGCCGGCGTTGGCCATCATGAAGGTGATGACGCGCGTGGCGTCGCACTGCAGCGCCAGCACCATCAGCTCGTGCATGATGGCCAGGTGCTCCTGGAAGCCGAGGTCCTCCGGGGGCTTGTCGATGATGGTGCACACCGGACCGGTCTCGCTCTTCTTGATCTTCTCCTCGACGTCGTAGACGCCGGTCAGGTACTGGTCGAGCTTCTCCTTGTCCGTCTGGCCGAGCTTGGCCTGCAGCGCCTTGGCGTCGGCCAGCACGTAGTCGAGAATGCTGGAGCGGTACCTGTTGCGCTTGGCCTTCTCGGCCGACGTCTCCTCGGGGTCGAAGCCGTCGAAGATCTGGTCGAAGAGCACGCCCGGGCTGGTGATCTTGGGCAGCGGCTGCGTCGCCGAGGCCCAGGAGATGTTGCGCGCGTACGCGCAGCTGTAGCCGGAGTCGCAGTTGCCGGTGCCGCCGCCGCCCTCCAGGCCGAGCTGCAGCGACGGGATGCGGGTCAGCTCGCCGATCTTGTTGGCGGCCACCTGATCCATGGAGATGCCGTTCTGGATGTTGGCACCCTCGGTCTTGAACGGATGCGCGGCGGTCAGGAAGGCACCCGTGCCGGAGGCGTGATCGCCCGGCCCGTCGGGCTTGGCCGGCGCGTTGGCCAGACCGCTGACGACCATCAGCTTGTCCTTCACGTTCGCCAGCGGCTGCAGGATCTCCGTCAGCTCGAAGCCGGCGCCCGTGCTGGCCGGCGTCCACTTGGCCATGTGGATGCCGCAGGGCACGTAGTAGGCGAGGATGCGGCGAATGGTGTCGTCCGCGGCGTGGGCCTTCTTGCCACGCAGCGACTCGAGCATGGGCAGGGCGACGAGGGCGCCGGCGCCACCGAGGAAAGCGCGTCGGGTTGCTCTGTTGAACCTGATCACGGCTTACCTCCTTCCGCGGGCTCGCCGCGTCTGTAGAGGAATGGTTCGCTGGTGGCCACCAGGGCGATGAGCTCGTTGAGCTTGAGCCCGCCGGCGGCAAACTTCTCGGTCACCTGCTCCAGGTAGTGCTTGTCGAGGCCCTCACCGGTGCCGAGGGCGTAGGTGAAGACCTTCTCGGTAGCGCACTTGGCGAAGCGTGGGTCCTTGGCGATGAGGCCGGCCATCTCGGTGGCGCCGTCGAACTCGGCGCCGCCAGGGAGCACGCCGGTGGCATCGACGTCGAAGCCGTTGTCCTTGGTGCGCCAGGCGCCGATGGCGTCGTAGTTCTCCAGGGCCAGGCCGATGGGGTCCATCATGTCGTGGCAGGAAGCGCACACCGGGTCCTGGCGGTGCGCCTCGAGCTTCTCGCGGATGGAGGCGCCCTCCAGGTCCTTCTCTTCGAAGCCCTCCACACCGGCGGGCGGCGGGGGCGGCTCGCTGCACAGGATCTGGGTGAGGACCCACTTGCCGCGCTTCACCGGGGAGGTGCGGCCGGGGTTGGAGGTCAGCGTGAGGAGGCTGCCCTGCTTGAGGAGACCACCACGCTGCGCGGAGTCGAGCTGAACCTTGGTCAGCTCGCTGCTGCCCGGCAGCGGCAGGCCGTAGTGGGTGGCCAGCCGATCGTTGAGGAAGGTGAAGTCGGCATCGAGCAGCTGATCGATGGCCATGTCGCCCTTGAGGAACTCCTTGAAGAAGAGGTCTGCCTCGGCGCGCATCGACTCGCGCAGCTCCTCGTCGAAGGCCGGGAACTCCTCGGCGTTCGGCGCGGCGTCGGCCAGGGCGCGCGTGTAGAGCCACTGGCCGGCGAAGTTGTCGACCAGCGCGCTGCTCTTGCCGTCCTCGAGCATGCGCGCGACCTGCGCCGCGACCTCCGTCTCGTCCTGCAACGAGCCGGCCTTGGCGGCGTCGAACAGCTCGTCGTCGGGCATGCTGCTCCACACGAAGTACGACAGCCGCGAGGCGATCTCGAAGTCGTTCAGCCTGTGCGGGACCGGCGACGCAGGGTCGGTGTCGATCTCCACGCGGAAGATGAAGTGCGGCGAGGTGAGGATGCCGCGCACGGCGAGCTTGAGACCCTCGTCGATGTCGTCACCCTCGACGGTTGCTCCGTCGACCAGCGCCAGCAAGGGATCGATCTCGGCGCTTGCCACCTCGCGACGCCAGGCACGCTCGGCGAAGTCGCCGAGGATGGTGCGCAGGCAGGCCTCGCCGCTGGTCGGGTCGCAGCTGACGATGCGCTCGTACGCCGACGAGCCGCCGCTGCCCGGCGGGCCGGAGATCTCGATCCAGTCGACCACCAGGTTGCGGTCCATGCCCGAGCCCGCGTCGTAGAAGTCGTTGAGGAACTCGACGCTGACCTGCTGCGAGCCCTTGGTCACGGTGACCTTCTGCTCGATGGTCATCGGCGCGGCCGAGGTGGCCTCGACGTCGAAGGGACCGAAGGTCTGCGCGCCGATGTGCAGGGAGGCCTGCGCGGCGTCGGGGCCGGCGGCCTGCTGGAAGACGCGCGCGCGGATGGTGTACTCGCCGTCGGCGGGGAAGCTGTGGCTCAGGCCGACGCTGCCGTCGGTGCTCAGGTTCCAGCCGGTGCCGGTGGCGGCGCCCGCGTCGCCGGTGAGCGTCTCGGCTTCGGTCTTCGTCGCCTCGCCGCTGACGGCCGTCGACTCCATGGCTTCCTCGGCGAGCGTCTCGGCGGCGCGCTCGTAGAGCTCGAGCTGCAGCGGCGAGATGGTCAGCGCGTCGGCGATGTTGTCGAAGCCGAAGCTGTGGTCGTCGGAGGGGAAGTCGTTGGCCGGCTGCAGCGAGGTGCCGAGCAGGTCGCGCACCGTGTTGTTGTATTCGACGCGGTTGAGGCGGTGGATGGTGACGCGACCGGGGTCGGTCTCGGTCACGCCGTGGCCCGGCCCATCGCCACCGTCCGCTGGGTTCGATCCATCGGGGCGGCCACCGATGTCGCCGATGCATCCGGTACAGAGGACCGCCAGCACTCCGGCAATCGACCACGGGCCTCGCGTCATGTGTCTTCCTCCTCGTTGTCATCCGGCGACGAGCGCCACCGTGACGAGCGAACCGATGGTGGCACGAAACGCGCCGACGCCGGGTCGAAAAGAGGCTTATCCCATCGAACTTATTACATTTTCCGCTGTCCTCGTTCGTTTCCGCTCTCCGTGTGGACGACGCGCGATCCAAGTCCTGGGGCCCTCGTCGTCCGGGGTCGTTGTGGGTGTGGGTAGGCGCATGACGCGCCGCAGCGGTCGCGCGCCGCGCCGACCGCTGCGACCCCTGCAGGCGATCAGGGACTGAACTCGAGGGGATAGGTGACCTCGGTCTGCTCGCCGGCGACCGGGAACGACAGGCTCGCGAAGGCGTCGCCCAGGCAGCGGTCGAAGCGGGCGTCGGAGAGGGTGCCCTCGCTCTTCACCGAAACGTCGGTGGTGGTGCCGTCGGCGCGGATGAAGAAGTGGACGACGGCTCGGCCGGCGGCGCCGGGCTGGCTGCCGAGCGTGGTCTCGTAGCAGCCCTTCTGCTTGCCGCGGCCGGCGCGCACCACCTGGGCCTGCTCCTCGCCCTTGGCGGTGAGCATGATGCGCCCGGTGGCGCTCCGGGCATCGGCGCATGCCGAGAGGAAGTCGGCGCGCGTCGAGCCCGGACTCGCCACCTCGCTGCCCGGGCGCCCGAGACGCTCGGCGAGCTCGCGGCAGTGCGGCGCCGCGTCGCGCGGTGCCCTCTCCCGGCGGCGCGGGCGAGAGCAGGGTGCGGTCGGCGCCGAGCACGACAGGCTCGGCGAAGGCCGGGCAGACCGCGCGCAGCTGCGTCGCAGCGCGCGCTGGTTCGGCATCGACGGAGAGCGCGCCGAGGGCGGGGCGCGCCGCGTCGAAGGCGCGATCGACGGTCTGGGCGATGCGCTCACCGCTGGCCTCCAGCGCCGCGAGCGCGAAGAGGCCCCAGTCGCGGAGCTTGCTGGCGCGGGCGGTGAGCATCGCGGTTCGTCGTCCTGGGCAGGCACCCCTGCGCGGCGCCCGGCAGGCGACGGCGCCGGAGCGGCGGAGAAGGCAGCGTGCCATCTCCAGGTCACCGGCGTGTCACCGGTGCGCTGGACCGGTCGCCGCCAGGAACCGGCTTCGCGCAGCGGGGGCCCGGCGCTCGCTGCGGTGGGTCGGGGCCGAGGCGCGAGGGCCGAGGCGCGAGGGCCGAGGCGCGAGGCGCGAGGGCCGAGCCCGGGGCCGAGGGGCGCAAACCCCTTGACTTCGCAGGGCAGAAGGCTAGTTTCCGCGCTCCCTGAGCGAGGGTGGCGGAATTGGCAGACGCACTAGCTTGAGGTGCTAGCGGGTAACACCGTGCGGGTTCAAGTCCCGCCCTTCGCACGAGCGCAAGAGATCGATGTCAGGCGCAGGCGACGGCCCTCAGGGGCGGTCGCCTTCGTCGTTTGGGGTGCCAGCTCTACGCGGCCGCCGAGCTGCGCTAAGCCAGCATGGTGCCGAGGGCAGACGAACCGCAGGCCCCGCCCGTTCGTACCGAACGTGTGCCTCCGCCCTCTGCTGCCCGCGAGACGGCGCTGGTGCTGAAGATCCTCTTCCACGTGCTCCTCTGGTCGGCCATCGTCGTCTTCGGTCACCCGGACCGCGGCGCCGAGGCGAGCGTGCTGCCCTTCGAGAGGCGATTCCAGGACCTGGACGCCGGCGAGCAGCGCATCTTCCGGCTCCTGCAGGAGGGCGTGCTCGAGGCCGAGTCCACCCGCTCCCGCTCCGGCGCCTGGCCCGGCGTCGAGCAGCTGGCCGCGGAGGGCGTGCCGCCCTTCACGGCGGACCCGCTGGACCGCGGCGGGTACACCTGGCGCCTGCTGGTGAAGGAGAGGATGGCGAACTATCTGGGGACGCCGCGCGTAGGGACCGGGCTGAAGTCGTTCCTGGTCATCCTCTCGGAGCCGGAGACGAACGTCGTCGACACGCTCACCCCTGTCGACGAGCAGCACCACCGCCTACCGAGCGGGATGCTCATCCACGTCGGTCTCTGGATGGGGCCGGGGCTCGACGACCCGACGCGGCCGGTGGACTACGCAAACCCGGACGACGGCTGGATGCGAGTGGTGACCGGCGCAGCCCGCCCGTGAACGACGAGGAGACGACCCCCATGCGACGACGGCTGGTGACGTGGATCTCGAGGTGCGCTGCCGTCGGACTGTGCGCGCTGGGGGCCTGCACGCCGGCCGGCGACGCACCGGCCGGCGGCACCGGCGCAGCGACGACCACCGCCGCCAGCGGCACGGCCCCGGGCACGAGCGGCGCGGCGACAGCTGGCACGGCCGCGCCACCGGGCGGCGGCGCCGGTGCGCCGCTGCGTGCTCTGCCCGCGGGTGCGCCGCTGGCCATCGGCGTGACGCTCCACCCCTACTACTCGTGGACGAAGAACGTCGTGGGAGATGCGCCTGGCGTCGAGATCCGCTCGGTGCTCCCCGGGGACGTGGACGCCGGCAACTACCAGCCGCGGCCGGAGGACATCCAGAAGCTCGCCGGCCTGCAGGCCATCGTCACCAACGGCCTCGGCCACGACGACTTCATCAACGACATGATCAAGGCCTCCGGCAACGCCGGCCTGGTGGTGCTGCGGCCCAACGAGGGCACGCCCACCATCCGCGGTCAGAACGGCGGCTCCATCAACTCCCACACCTTCATCTCCTTCACCAACGCCATCCAGCAGACGTACGCCATCGAGAAGGCGCTCAGCGCACTGCGCCCCGACGCCGCCGAGAAGTTCCGCACCAACGCCGGCGAGTACGCCAAGCGCTTGCGCCTCATCAAGGCCGGAGCCGCGCAGAAGCTGGCGGCGGCCAAGATCACCCGCGTGGTCACGGTGCACGACGGCTACAGCTATCTCTGCCAGGAGCTGGGCATCGACGTCGCCGGCGTGGTCGAGCCGGCCCACGGCCTGGTGCCCTCGGCCAACGAGCTGGCGGCGATGGTCGAGCTGCTGAAGAAGGAGAAGATCCGGGTGGTGCTCACCGAGGAGACGTTCCCGGACAAGCTGCTGGAGGTGCTGCGCTCCGCCGGCGAGGTGAAGGTCTACGTCATCACCCACATCGCCTCGGGCGAGTACACTGCCGACAAGTTCGAGAAGGAAATGCAGAAGAACGTCGACACGCTGGTGCAGGCGCTGGTCACCGACGGCTAGCACTACCGTGGGGATTCTTGGCGAATGGAGTGGGTCCGGGAATGCAGCGTGGCTGGTCGAGCCGAACCTCCACAGTAGCGCCAGGCATGGGCCGCAATGGATGAGCCGCCGCTGCTCGAGGTGCAGGGCCTCGGCGTCCGCGTCGAGAACCTGACCCTCCTCGACGGGGTGACCTTCCAGGTGGCGCGCGGCAGCGTGCACCTGGTGGTCGGCGCCAACGGTGCCGGCAAGAGCACCCTGCTGGCCGCGCTGCTCGGGCAGGTGGCGTTCACCGGCAGCGTGCAGCGTCACTGGCAGAAGAGCGGCAAGGTGGCCTACGTCCCGCAGGCCTTCGCCGTCGACTCCACCTTGCCGGTGACGGCCCTGGAGCTGCTCGCCCTCACGCGCCAGCGCCTGCCGGTGTGCTTCGGCGTGCGCGCCGCCACCCGCCAGCGGTCGACGGCGCTCCTCGACCGCGTCGGGCTGACCGCCCTGGCCGACCGGCGCCTGAGTGCGCTCTCCGGCGGCGAGCTGCGCCGCGTGCTCTTCGCCAACGCCATCGATCCGGAGCCGGAGCTGCTGCTCCTCGACGAGCCGGGCGCGGGCATGGACGCCGACAGCCTGCGCCACCTCGACCAGGAGATCCTCGATTTGCGAGCGCGCGCCGGGACCACGGTGGTCATGGTCTCGCACGACGCCGAGCAGGCGCGGCGCCTGGGCGACGCGGTGACCTTGCTCGAGCGCGGGCGCGCGCGCACCGGCCCCCCGGCGGAGATGCTCGCCGCGCGCGGCGCCTCGGGGGCGGCGGCGAGCTGATGGACGCGCTCTACGCCTGGTTGGCCGAGCTGGCGAAGCGCGGCAGCTTGCCGAAGGTCTTCGAGTACCCGTTCATCACCCGCGGCATCCTGGCGGTGCTGCTCATCGCCCCGCTGCTCGGCGGCATCAGCCACCTGGTGGTGGCGCGGCGCATGGCCTTCTTCAGCACCGCGCTCGGGCAGGCGGCCCTCACCGGCCTGACCGTTGGCCTGGTCCTCGGCGAGCCGATCTCCGCTCCTTACGGAGGCATCGGCGGCTTCTGCCTCCTGTCGGGCGTGGCCATGGTCTGGGTCAAGCGCCGCTCGCGCCTGCCGCCAGACACGCTCATCGGCGTCTTCCTGGCGCTGACGCTGGGCCTGGGCATCTGCCTCCTGGTGGCCGCGACGCGTCGCTTCAACATCCACCAGATCGAGTCGGTGATGTTCGGCAGCCTGCTCACCGTGACCGACCTCGACCTGCTGCTGCTGCTGGTCGGCGTGGTGGTGTGGGTGGTGCTGGCCCGCTTCTACAACGCGCTGCTGCTCGACAGCCTGCACCGCCCACTGGCGCGGGTCGCCGGCGTCGACGACACCCTGCTCGAGTACCTCTTCGTCGTGCTGCTCACCTGCGCCATCGTCGTCAGCCTGAAGGTCATCGGGGCGCTGCTGGTCGAGGCGCTGGTGGTGGTGCCGGCCGCCGCCGGGCGCAATCTGGCGCGCTCCACCCGCGGCTACCTGGCGTGGAGCGTGACCGCGGCCCTGATCAGCGGCGTGGCCGGCATGTTCGTGTCCACGCTGTGGAGCGTGCCCACCGGCGGCGCGGTGGTCCTCTGCCTGGCGGCGCTGTTCTTCGTCACCGTGGCCGTCGGCGCCGCCACCGGCCGCGGCGCCAGCACCGAGCGCTGAGCTGCGCCCGGGAGCCGCAGCGGGGGCAGACGCCGGCCACCGGCGCTGGCCGCTGGAGAAACCGCGCCTCAGGCCAGCGCGGCTCGCCTTGCAGCGAGGAAATCGCGCACGCGCTCCGGTGCGCGACCGGTGATCCGCTGCACGGTGTCAGTGACCGCTGCCAGCTCGCCGGCGGCGGCCGCGCTGTCGAAGCTGGCGAGGATCTCGGCCACCGGCGCGGCAGGCCGTGCTCGACCATGCCCTGCACCAGCGCCTCCCGCGGGACCGCGACGTGGGTCACCGCCTTGCGGCCGAGCTCGGAGGCGATGGACGCCAGCTCGTCGCTGGAGACAGCGTCGGGACCGGTGACCTCCAGGGTGCGGCGGCCGCCGGCGGCGCGGTCGGCGAGGACGGTGGCCGCCACGCGCGCGCAGTCTTCGCGGGTGACCCAGGCGATCTTGCCGGCGCCGCGGGCGTCGACGAGCTGCCCGGTCTTCACCGCGGGCGGCAGCGTCTCGAGGAGGATGTCGGCGTAACAGTTGTTGCGCAGCACGGTGAAGTCGAGCTTCGACTCCGCCAGCGCCGCCTCGGTGCCGGCGTGATCCGGGGCGAGCAGGATGGAGGAGCGAGCAGCGTCGGTGAGCGACGTGTAGACGACGTGCTCCACGCCCGCGGCCTCGAGGGCGCGGACTGCCTGGCGGTGCTGCCGCAGGCGCCGGCCCGGCTCGCCGAGCGTGTCGGTGCTGACCAGCAGCGCCCGCCCCACCCCGCGGAAGGCTGCGGCGAGCGTTTCCGGATCATCGAAGTCGGCGGCGCGCACCTCCACGCCGCGCGCGGCGAGGTCGGCGAGCGCATCCGGCTTGCGGGTGGTGGCGACCAGGGGACCGGCCTGGGCCTCGAGCAGCAGCTCGAGGACACGACGGCCGAGGTGCCCGGAGGCACCGGTGACGAGAAGGGCAGCGCTGGACATGGGTTCGTCTCCTTACGTGCCCTCGAGGATGGCCACCTTCGATTCGTGCGGCAATGCGCCATCGTGTACAACACTGGTGCGTGATGGCACCAATCGATCTGAACCACCTGCGCGCGCTGGTGGCGGTGCGCGAGACCGGCAGCTTCAGCGCCGCCGCGCAGCGCCTCGGGGTGCCGCGCTCCACGGTGAGCCGAGCCGTGTCGGCGCTGGAGGCCAGCCTGGAGGTTCCGCTCTTCCAGCGAACCACGCGGCGCGTGGCCATCACCGCCGCGGCGGCGCTCTTCGATCGCGTGGCGCCGGCGCTGGCCGGCATCGAGGCCGCCGTCGACGACCTGCCCGATCGCAGCGAGGAGCCGTCGGGCACGCTGCGCGTCACCTCCACCGCAGATCTCGGGGTGGCGGTGCTGGCCGAGGCGGTGACGCGGTACACGGCGCGCTACCCGCGCACCACGGTGGAGGTCCACGCCGGCAGCGCGCTGCTCAACCTGGTGCGGGAGGGGGTCGACCTCGCCCTGCGCGTGCACCCGCGCGCCCGGCCCGATTCGTCGCTGGTGGCGCGGCGGGTCGGCACCATCGCCCTGCAGCTCTACGCCGCGCCCGCCTATCTCGCCCGCCGCGGCGCACCGCGCAGCCCCGAGGAGGTGGCCAACCACGACTGGCTCGCCTTCCGGGGTGCGCCGGCGGTCACCCTCCCCGGCTCGGCGGGCAAGCTGCCGCTGTTGCTGCGCTCGCGTGTGGTCTGCAACGAGATGTTCGTGGCCCGCGAGCTGCTGCGCCGCGGGGCCGGCGTGGGCGCCTTGCCCAGCTTCGTCGCCGACCAGGACGTCGCCGAGGGCACGCTGGTGCGCCTCCTGCCGCGCTGGACCATCTACACCAGCCCCGTGATGCTCGTGTATCCGACACGGAAGCACCTCCCGAGCAAGGTGCGCGCCTTTCGCGACCTGCTCTTGGAGATGCTCCGCGCCCAGCCGCTGTCCCCGCCGCCCGGACGCTAGCGGCGAAGGCGTGGCGGCGCGGCCAGGGCTCTTTCGCTGAGCCACCCCCGGGGCATGCGGTCACAGCTTGGCGAAGGACGGCCCCGCCCCGGGCTCCGTCCGAGGAGAATGACCGCATGGACGCTCGCTGGTGGATCCGCTCGGCTCTCGTTGCACCTGTCGCGCTGGTGGGAGCTGTGATCGTCGGCCCCGGGTGCGGCAGCGACGCGGAGACCAACCCTCCGCTGGAGTGTGTGGGCGAGCAGTGTGACCTCGAGTGCCCGGATGGCGATCCGCTCTGCCAGGCCACCTGCAGCAAGGGCGCCGACTGCGACCTCGACTGCCAGGGTGCCGAGTGCGAGCTCGAGTGCCAGTCGAAGTCCGTGTGCGACGCCGACTGCACCCTGACCGGCAACTGTCAGGCGGACTGCCAGGGTCAATCGACGTGCAACGTGGACTGCGAAGGCGCCTCGGGGTGCTCGCTGGACTGCGCCGGCGGCTCGGAGTGCAACACCAACTGCGCCACCGACTGCGGCGGAGGGTGCAACGGCAACTCGACCTGCAACGTCACCTGCACCGAGGGCTGCGAGCTCGGCTGTACCGGCAACGCCGTCTGCTCGGTGACTTGCAAGACCAGCTGCTTCATCTGCTGCGACGGCAGCGCGGAGTGCACGCTGACCTGCAGCGAGGCGGAGACCACGGAGTGCGACGTCGACGGCACCAAGGTGCTGGTCTGCGGCCGCGACTGTCCCACCAGCGCCGCGGAGTGCGACTACGGCGACGCGACGGACGGTACGGGCGGCGCCGGCGGCGGCCTGCCCATGTAGCGGTGTGCGTCAGCCGTAGAGCGCGGAGAGCGGGCCGTTCGGCCCGTCGCACCAGCCCGGATTGCCGAAGGTGGTGATCGGGCTCCCCATGGCGTTGGCGATGGCGACCAGCAGGTCCCCGAACTTGGTCACCGGCACCGGCGGGTAGCCGTAGTCGGCGGGCAGCGTCAGGTAGCGACCCGTCGGGAAGTGCCAGCCGCCGCCGATCAGCACCCAGGGCATGTCGTGGTTGCCGTGGTTGCCGTGCGCCATCTCGGTGCACCACACGATGAGCGTGTTGTCGAAGACCGAACCCTCGCCTTCGGGCATGGCCTTGAGCAGGTCGACGAAGCCCGACAGGCCTTCCGCGTAGTAGCGGCTGATGTCGACCATGACCTCCACGCACTGCTCCTGCGACGAGCCCACGCCGTCCGGCGTGCCCCCGGAGGCGTGCCCGGTGGAGTGGTAGTTGTCGACCCAGCCGCCGAAGTGGCTGATGTCGAGGGCGTTGTCCCCGCCGCCGCACGAGGTGGCCAGGCTGACGACTCGCGTCAGGTCGCACCCCAGAGCCGCCGCCACCATCTGGAACATGAGCGCGTGGCGCTGCGGATAGATGGCCAGGTCGTCGCCGGGCGGCGCGTCGGGCGGCACGCAGGCGGCCATGCTCTCGTCGTACTTCTTCTCCAGCACGCGCACGCCCTCGAGGTGCGCATCCATCTTGTGCCGCTCGGCGGCCGGGATGCGGGCGCGGATGGCGGCGATGTCGTCCTTGATCGCGTCCAGGGAGCTCATCCGCAGGGCGCGCAGCTTCTTGGCCACCTCGTCGTCCGGGCCCTGGGTGGCAGCCGAGAAGAGCGAGCCGTAGAGCAGCCCGGGGTCCGACTGAGGAATGACCGGCGCGCCGGCCCCCGAGTAGCTGATGAAGCCGCGGTGGTTGCCGGTCCCGCCCGGCGCGCCGGAGAGCACCAGCGAGGGCACGAAGGTCTCGCCACCGATCACCTCGGCCAGGTGCTGGTCGATCGACGGGCCACCGCCGAGGCTGTCCTCGCCCGGCTTCACCGGACAGACGTTGGTCAATCGGCTGAAGGTGCCGAAGCCGTGCTGGCCGTCCTCGACACCGCCGTTCTCGGTCTGCCCGCAGGTGTAATAGGTGTCGTTCAGCCCACGCAGCAGGATCATGTCCTTGGCGTGCTTGGCCAGCGGCGCCAGCACCGGGCTGGTGCCGAGATCGAAGTCCAGCTCGCCGCCCTGGGGCCAGAAGAAATCGCCGGTGGGCATCCGCGAGCAGTTGCCCTGCGGGTTCCAGAAGACGACCAGGCGCTTCGGCCCGCCGACGCCGCCGAGGCGGCTCGGCTCGGGACCGATGTCGTGGCGCGGGTCCACCAGCCCGCGGTAGCGCGCCAGGAGCGGGATGGAGAGCGCGCCCAGGCCGGCCAGCGCGCCTCCCATGAACTTGCGACGAGCGATCACGGTTCCCTCACTCCGGAAAGAGGCGCTGCTGGTAGCGGGGCGATGCGGCGATGGCCGCGTAGAGGTCGCGCAGGCGGTAGCCGGAGCCAGCGAAGCGCCCGCCCAGATCATCGAGCCAGGCCTGGTCGCCGGCGACGTCGCCGCGCCCCAGCGCGAAGCGCAGGCTCTGGCGCACCACGCAGGTGCGCACCGCGTCGCTGCTGGCCAGCGCGTTCGCCAGGTCGACCCCGCCGTCGATCGATCCCTCCAGGTCGGCGAGGCCATCGAGCTCGGTCGAGGCGTCGACGGACAGCCCGTTCTCCTCGGACCGCCAGCGGCCGAGCATGTCGTAGTTCTCCAGCGCAAAGCCGGCCGGGTCGAGGACCTGGTGACAGCCGACGCAGACCGGGTCGGTGGCGTGCTGCTCGAACGTCTGTCGCGTGGTCAGCGGTCCGCCGCCCTCGGGCGGGGCGATGGCCGGCACGTTGTCGGGCGGCGGCGGGATGTCCACGCAGAGCATGCGCTCGACCACGAAGCGCCCGCGGCGCGGCGGCGCGCTGCTCACCGGGGTGGCGTGGATGGTGAGGAAGCCGAGCTGGGTGAGCACCCCGGCGCGCTGCGAGGGGTCGAGCTCGACGCGCACCATGCCCTGACCCTCCGGCGCGGCGAGGCCGTAGAGCGAGGCGGTGCGGGCATCGACGAAGGTATGCGGCGCGGTGAGGAGATCCTCGAGCGAGCCATCCTGCGCGCGGACCACGTCGTCGACGAAGGCGTGCAGCTCGTCGACCATGCCGCCGAGCTGCTCCTGGAAGTCCGGGAAGGTGGTGCCGTCGCGGGAGAGCAGCGCGGCCCGGTCGTACTCGAACAGCTGCTCGTAGAAGGAGAGGACCGCGTCGCGCGAGCGCGGGTCGGCCATCATCCGCTCCACCTGCGCCTCCACCTCCCCGGCTTGCGACAGCGTGCTGACGGCGGCCGCGGAGAGCAGCTCGTCGTCCGGCATGGTGTCCCAGAGGTAGTAGGAGAGCGCGGTGGCCACCTCGAAGGCGTCGAGCTTGCCCACCGCTCCCGGCGCGGCGTCACCCACCTCGGAGCGGAAGAGGAAGCTCGGCGACTGGAGCATGGTCTCCACCACGATGCGCACGGCCATGGTCGCGTCGATGGCGTCGCGGCCCTGCTGGTAGAGCGCGAAGTAGCGGGTCACCTCGTCGTCGTCGAGCGGCCGGCGGAAGGCGCGCAGCCCGAAGCCCTCGACGAAGCTCTTCGCGCATGCGTCGTCCCCGAGTGACTCGAGCGGACACGGGAAGAGGTCCTGCAGGTGGTCGGTGACCGCGCCGGCGGCGACCTCGATGGCACCCTGGTGGAACTCCGCCGCCTGCTGGGTGGAGACACCGAGCAGCTCGGCGTTGTTGGCGAACCCGGCGGTGCCGACATCGGCGATGAACCCCGCGGAGGCGCCACCGGGATGCGCGACCAGATCGCGCAGGGTGTGGTCGTACTGCCGCAGGGTGAGGCGGAAGATGCGGGCTGCCTGCGGGGTGTCGTTCGGGCTGGGCGTGAACGGCGTCTCGCCGCCGGGCGAACCCTCCCCGCTGCGCTCACCGATCTCGCCGGTGACGCACGCACAGAGGAAGCCGAGACCGGAGAGCGCCAGGAGACGTGCGGTGCCCATCGTCGTGGGCCCGGCATCGCAAGCCTCGTGCCGGCGCTCCGCCGATCGGCCGAGCGCGCGAAAGCGGGCTCCCCGGCGCAGGCAGGACCCCCCGCGGCGCTGCCGAGACCCCGGGGCGTACCAGAGGTGCGCAACCTGCCGGTCACAGGTGTACGAGCTGGTACACCCTCGCGGCGCCCGCGATCCTCGCGGTCGGACCGGGTATCCTCGGGTGCGATGCGCGTCGGCCGCTTCGTCCTCTACGAGCCATTCGCGGAAGGTGGCGGTGGGGGGGCGTCGCTGCACCTCGGCTGCACCAGCGGAGAGGGGGAGCTGCGCCGCATCGTGGCCATCAAGCAGCTCCACCGCGACCCCGACGCAGGTCGGGACGTCGATGAGCCGCTGGCAGAGCTACTGGACGAGGCGCGCACCGCGTCCCGTGTGCATCACCGGAACGTGGTGCAGGTCCTCGAGCTCTGCGAGAGCGACGGCGGCGTCTTCCTGGTCATGGAGTACGTGCACGGCGCCTCGCTGGCCGAGCTTCGCGCCGGCGCACGCCGGAGCGGCGAGGCGGTGCCGGCGGCGCTGGCCTGCACTGTGGTCGGCGATGTGCTGCTCGGCCTGCACGCCGCACATGTCACCACCTCGCCCGACGGGCAGGGCGCAGGGATCGTCCATCGCGACGTCTCGCCGGAGAACATCCTGGTCGGCGCCGACGGCGTGGCGCGCATCGGTGACTTCGGCATCGCCAAGTCCGCGGGGCGCATGCAGCGAACGGCGGTGGGCCAGGTCAAGGGCCGGCTCGCCTACCTGGCACCGGAGCGCCTGCTCAGCGACGAGGACCCCGCTCTGCGACGTGTACGCGGCGGGACTCGTGCTCTACGAGCTCCTCGCCGGTCGGCCGCCCTTCGAGCTGCGCGACGACGATCGGGACGCGATGATCGGACAGGTGCTCGGCGGCGTCGTCGACCCGCCGAGCACCTGGGCCGACGTTCCCGCCGCGCTCGACGCCGTGGTGCTGCGGGCGACGGCGGTTCGCCCCGAGGAGCGCTTCGCGGACGCGCGCGCCTTCGCCGCTGCGCTGGAGGCGGTCGTCGAGCGCTGGTCGCCACGGCGCGTCGGCGCCTGGGTCGAGGCCATGGCCGAGGAGTCGCTCGGTGCGCGCTCGCGCCGCATCGCCGAGCTGCTGGCGGAAGAAAAGACAACCGTGCGCGGCATCCCCGGTGGCGCGATCACCAGCACGGCGACGGGTGCGGCCGCGCCGCTGCGCATCGATCGCCGCGCGCTCTGGGCGCTCGGCCTGGTCGCGCTCGGCGGAGGAGCGGTGGTGGCGATCGCGCTGGGAGCGCCGGACACCACGGACAGCGTCGAGAACCCGCCTCCAGCAGCGAGCGCGGAGTCGCCTGCCGCCGCCACGGTGGCCGCCGCCGATCCGGGCGCGGCCGCCAGCCCGGCGGAGGGCGCCTCGGTCCGCTCCGTGGGGAGCGCGGGGGTCGGTGGGCAAGGGACGCCGCGTCCACCGGCCCCATCGCCGCGCGCCGCCCGGCCCGAGCTCGCCTGCGTGCCCCCGTACCGCGTCGACGCGCAGGGGATCCGGCGCTGGAAGAAGGGATGCAGGGAGTGAAGCGCCTCGCGACGACGACGTTGCTGGCAGGGCTCCTGGTGACCACCGCCGTCGGCGCCGACGACCCGCGCACCACCGACGACAGCTCGCCCGACCTCCCCGCGTGCGTCCGCGCTTACGAGCAGGCGCAGGTGCTGCGCCAGGCCGGCAAGCTGCGTGCGGCACGCGAGCAGCTCATCGTCTGCGTGCGTGGCACCTGCCCGGCGGTGGCTCGACAGGACTGCACCACCTGGCTCGACGCGGTGGAGGCGAGCCTCCCCAGCCTGGCCGTCTCCGTGGTGGACGCGCAGGGCGCAGCGGCGCTCGACGCCACGCTGACCATCGACGGGGCGCCGGTCGACTGGGGCAGCGGGCGCGCCATCGCCGTCGATCCCGGACGGCACGAGGTGCGCGCCCAGCGGCGCGGCGGTGAGCGCGCGGCGGCCACCGTCCTGGTGGTCGAAGGGCAGCGCAATCAACCGCTGCTGCTCACGCTGGGCGGAGCGCCCGCCCCGGCGCCCGGCCCCGCCGTGGTGGAAGCCGACGCCAGCGCGCCGGTGGCCCCGTGGATCTTCGCCGGCGTGACGCTGCTCGGCGTCGGGGGATTCGCGGGCTTCGGCGTCGCCGCCCTGTCGCGGGAATCCGCCCTGGCGGACGGATGCGGGACCCACCATCGGTGCAGCGAGGAAGAGATCGACGGCGTGCGCACGCTACGAATCGCCTCCGGCATCTCGCTCGGTGTGGGGATCGCGGGCGCTGCGGGCCTGGCCCTCTCGCTCTTGCTGGCCGGAGATGGCGGCGGCGGCCGTGCGGCGCCACGCGGGACCCGCTCGCGGCTCAGGCCGTGGGCCGGCGGCGACGTCGCCGGCGTCGCCATGCCCTTCTGAACAGCCTCAGCCGCGACCCAGGCCGTACTTGCCCATCTTGTAGATCAACGCGCGGCGCGACATCTTGAGGAGCAGCGCGGCCTGTGTCTGGTTGTGGCCGGTCGCCGTCAAGGCGCGCTCGATGGCCGCGCGCTCCAGCGCCTCGAGCGTGCCCTTCATGGTCTCCGCACCGGCCGGCGCTGCCGCCACCGCGTCCATCGGCGCGCGCACCGCCTCGGGCAGGTGCTCGGGTCGAACCACCCCGTCCGTCTGCAGGATGACCGCATGCTCGATGGCACCCTTCAGCTCGCGGACGTTGCCCGGCCAGGGGTGATGCTCGAGCAGCGCCATGGCCGCCGGTTCGAACGAGGGCGGCGTGACGCCGAGCTCCTCGGCGAAGCGGCGCGCGAAGTGCTCGCACAGCACCGGCACCTCGCGGGCGCGCTCTCGCAGCGGTGGCA
Source organism: Polyangiaceae bacterium (assembly GCA_037720395.1). Classification (GTDB taxonomy): domain Bacteria; phylum Myxococcota_A; class Polyangia; order Polyangiales; family Polyangiaceae; genus JBBJMR01. Next base: position 35,649 of record JBBJMR010000005.1, on the reverse strand, counting down.
CCTCGAGGCGGAAGGTGGAGATGCGATAGAAGAGGTCCTGTCGGAAGTGCCCCTCGGCGACGCGCTGCGCGAGGTCGCGATGGGTGGCGCAGACCACGCGCGCGTCGACGGTGATCTCCTCGCTGCTGCCGAGGCGCTGGATGACCTTGCGCTCCAGGGTGCGCAGCAGCTTCACCTGGGTGGCGGCGCTGAGCTCTCCGATCTCGTCGAGGAAGATGGTGCCCCCGGCGGCGGCCTCGAAGTAGCCGATGCGGCGCCGATCGGCGCCGGTGAAGGCGCCCTTCTCGTGTCCGAAGAGCTCGCTCTCCAGGAGCGCCTCCGGCAGCGCGCCGCAGCTGAGGCGGACAAACGGCTGACCGGCGCGCTTGCCGCCGTGGTGGATGGCCTCGGCCACCAGCTCCTTGCCGACGCCCGTCTCGCCGAGGACGAGCACCGTGGTCGGCGCCTGTGCCAGGCGGCGTGCCACCTCGTAGACGCGGACCATCGCCGGCTCGACGACGACCGGCTCCACGGCGGCGGGGCGGGCTCCGAAGGCTCCCCCGCTGGACACGGCCACCACCAGGTCCGCCGGCCCCACGCCGACCACGTCGCCGCGGCGCAGCGCGGCGCTGCCGCCGCGCAGGGCACGGCCGTTGATGACCACGCCGTTGCTGCTGCCGAGATCGGTGATGGTCACATCGAAGCCGCGGCGCGACAGGACGGCGTGCTGGCGCGAGACACGCCCGTCGTCGACGAACAGGTCGGCCTCCGGGGCGCGCCCGATGGTCAGCTCCACGCCGTCGGGGAGGTCGATGATGCGCGGTGGCTCGACGCCGCGCACGGCCAGGAACCAGCGCTCGCGGCCGTCGAGGGGCTGCGGCGCGGTGTCGCGCTCGGTCGCATCGCCGACGCCCGGTCTGCGACGAGGCTCTCCGGGCACGAAGGCGATTGTGGCACGAGCCCCGCGTAGGTGACCAGGCGGGTGGTAGCCTGTGCGCGCATGGATGACGGCTCGCGCATCCGCCTCTGGCCGGCGAGCGTCGGCCTGCTGGCCGTCGTCGTTCCCTGCGCCTGCCTCGGCTCGCTCGACTACCTCGGTGACACCAGCGCGGGCGCCGGGGCGTCGAGCACCAGCGGTCCCGGAGGCAGCGGCGGCGGCGGCGGCTCGCCGTGCGACGACGTCGTGGAGGACGCGGACAACTGTGGGCAGTGCGGCCACTCCTGCCTCGGCGGGCCGTGCATCGACAGCCGGTGCCAGCCGGTGGTCGTCGCCGCAGACCAGGACGGGCCCTTCGGCATCGGCGTCGACGACACCCACGTCTACTGGGCCAATGAGGGGGCACGCGAGATACGGCGCGCGCCGAAGACCGGCGGCGACGACGAGGTCCTCGCCACCTCCACCGCCGGAGGGACGGAGTTCGTGCCGCTCTTCCTCGTCGTCGTCGGCGGGCAGGTGGTCTGGAGCAACAACGAGGCCGGCCAGCTCGACGGACGCGCGCTGATGACCTGTCCGACCGCCGGGGGGCCTGCCGCGGGGTTCGCCGCCTCCGCACCGGACGGCAACAGCGGCCTCGCCGCGGACGGGGACCGGTTCTGGTTCGCGAACTTCGGCCAGAACGACCTGCGCGTGGCCGACTTCGGCCAGGACGCCACTCCCTTCATCAGCGGCGAGCATGGACCGGCGCAGGTCGCTGTCGACGAGACCCACGTCTACTGGACGAACGAGCTCGAGGACAGCGGCGGGGTCAGGCGCGCGCCCCGTGAGGGCGGACCAGCGGAGACCCTCGACCCGGACGTCCCGTCCGCGAACGGCATCGCGCTCGACGCCGACGCGGTCTACGTGACGTCGGGTACCCGCGTGCGGCGCATCCCCAAGCAGCGGGGACGCGGGGTGGATCTGGACAGCAGCCTCTTCGGCCCAGCAGGCATCGTCGCCATCGGCGGACGGGTCTACTGGGTCAACAGCGGCGACGGCGACGGCAGCACCGGCACGGTGAAGACGGTCGACGCCGGTGGCCTCGAGGAACCCGTGGAGCTGGCCGCCGGCCAGAGCGTGCCGGTTCTCATCGCCGCTGACGACAAGCAGATCTTCTGGACGAACCGTGGCTCCGAGCCCGGGACGGGCTCGGTGATGCGCGTGGCGCGCTGAGTGCGTCGCAGGTGACGCACCTGCTTCGGTTTCTCGCCATCGGCGCGAGGCGGTTACAATGGACGTGCCATGCCGGGTCGACCGCTCCGCCCGACGCGCCTCGGTCCAGCGCTGCTGGCGGGCGCGCTGGGAGCGGGCACGCCCGCGTGCACCTACGACTACCTCGCCGCCTTCGAGGGCAGCGGCGGTTCGCCGAGCACGGCGAGCAGCAGCACCGGCACCGGCGCAGCGGACGGCGGCGGTGGGCCGGGCGGCAGCACGCCGGTGTCCGAATGCCCGGGCGCCCAGCCCGGCGATCCGGCGCCGTGGCTGCAGGTGATGGGCAGCAAGGAGGAGGCGGAGCGCACGCACGCCGTGGTCGTCGACGAGCAAGGCGCCGTCTACGTCGGCGGAGTCATCGCCGGCGACCACGAGCAGGGCATCTTCGCCGGGACGCAGGGCGACGGGACGTCCGACGCCTTCGTGGCCAAGCTGTCGGCGAGCGGCGAGCTGGTCTGGCGGAAACGCTTCGGCACGCTGGGCTCCGCAGATGGGGTGCTCGACATGGCCACGCGCGCGGGCGTGCTGTTGGTCAGCGGGACCTCGGACGACGGCATCGTCATCGACCCCGCCGAACCCCCGATCCAGGGCGGCTGGCTGGCCACGCTCGACACCAGCGACGGCTCGACCCGGTGGGCGCGCGCTCTCGGCGCACCGACCGACCATTACCCGCAAGCGGTGGCCTTCGGCCCCACCGGCGACGTCATCGTGGGCGGGCGTTTCAAGGGGACGCTGGTCCTGGGTCCGTCGCCGGCCCTGACGGCCACCACCGCGCCCACCGACCTCGACGCGTACGTCGCCGTCTTCGAGAGCACGGGCGAGGCGCGCGCGGTGATGTGGATCCAGTCCGACGAGGCCGATCGCATCTCCGACCTGACCACCGACAGCGACGGTTTCATCTACGCCTCTGGGACCCTGGGCAACAGCGGTGTGACCATCTGCAGCCTCCACCCCACCGTGGCGGACGGCGACGCGCTGGCGGTGAAGCTCGACCCCGACGCCGGCTGCGAGGGCGGCTGGAGCAACGCCATAGGTGGCCCGCTGCTGCAGATGGGGCTCAGCATCGCGGTGCCCGACAACAACCACGTCTACCTGGGCGGCAACTTCACCGGCATTCTCCGCCAGAACGCCGACGTCTACGCGCAGACGCCCCCGGGCACCACCGACGGGTTCGTGATGCGCCTGGCTGCCCACGACGGCAACGGTTCCATCCCCACCGCCTTCGGCGCGGTGGCCGCCGACGCCGACGACTCGTCGAGCTGTCTGGCGCCGACGCCGGACGGCGTGCTGGCGGCCGGCTTCTTCAGCAAGGGCGCCCATCTCTACGAGAAGGCCGGCGGGCAGGCCCTGGGCGGCGCGGGCGGCACGGATCTCTTCGCCATGGCGCTCGATCTGGGCGCAGGCGTGCTCGGTTTCCAGCGCTACGGCGACGCCGCTGACCAGTGGGACCCGCCCGGCGCCAACCAGATGCGCGTGGTGGCCCTGCCGCGGGGCATGATCCTCGCCGGCTCGTTGCGCGGCAACGCCACCTTCGACGGCATGAAGGCGCAGAGCGCCGGTGACAGCGACGCCTGGGTGGCGCGGCTCTGCTTGCCTCCACCGCTCTGAGACACAGGGCGATGGTGACCCGGCGCGGCCGAGGGCCGGCGCGCGCCGTCATCGCCACGCCTCAACCCAGATCGAGGGCGCCGGTGCACACGGCCGGGTCGCCGAACTTCTCGTCGTCCAGGTCCATCATCTGGCAGAGCGAGGCGAGCAGGTTGTTGTGCGGCTTGCCCGGGAACGACAGGTACCGGCCGCCGTCGAGCGCGCCGCCGCCACCGCCGATGAGCATGTAGAAGAGCGGATCGTTCTTGTGCTTGGTGGCGAAGCCCTTGGTCCAGAGCACCACGGTGTTGTCGAGCAACGTCGTTCCATCGCCCTCGTCGACGCTGGCCAGGCCGTCGAGGAGGTAGGCGAGCTGCTTGACGTACCAGATCTCCAGCGCCTCGCGGTTCGACTTGTCCGCGCCGCTCGGCTGATCGTTGTAGTTGTGGGAGATGTTGTGGGCGGTGATGCCGATGTCGATCCCCTCGGACGGCCAGACGGGGGTGATGTTGCTGGCGCCGGTGTTGCCGATCTGCAGGCTGCCCACGCGGGTGCCGCAGGCCAGCGCTTGCACCAGGACGTCGATCTGCATCCGCACCGTCTGCGGCAGATAGGCGTTCTTCTTGTAGTCGTAGCCGCCGCCCGGCACGAGCGGGTTGGGCGCACAGGTGGCGCCAGCTGCATCGAGCTTGGCGCGCAAGGCGAGCACTCCTTCCAGGTGGTGCTCGAGCTTGGCGGCGTCGACCTGGGGAAGCTTGCCCTTGATGCGACCGAGCTGGAGCGCGGCGCTGTCCAGGACCATCGCTTGCTGCGCGGCGCGCTTCGCCTTGTCCTCGTCGGAGAGGTCGGGATCGCCGAAGACCTTCTCGAAGGCCACCAGCGGATCCTCGTACGGGGAGACCGGCAGCGCCGGGCCGGTATAGGAGATGCGGCTGCCGCCGTTGTTGGCCGAGGGCAACGCGCCAAGCGTGAGCGGCGTGGTCCCCCATTGCTGGGCGATGTGCTGGTCGACGGAGATACCCGTGCTCCAGAAGTCGTAGACATCCGAGCCGAACGACTGATTCATGCGACCGGTGAGCATGCTCCCGATCCCGCCGTGGCCGCCGTCGGCCAGCTTGTCGTCGAGGTCGCCGACCATCAGCAGCTTGCTCTTGTAGGGCAGCAGCGGCGAAAACACGGTGGGCAGCGCGGCGGGCAAGGCGGCGCCGCTGGCCACGCCCGGGTCCCAGTGCGCCTTGTCGATGGATTCGTTGGGGGTGAAGAACACCACCAATCGCTTCGGCGCCGGGGCGGCGGCCGCGCTGGGGATGTGGCGGAGGAACGGAAGGACGCCGGCGCCTAGACCGAGCCCCTGAAGCAGCGTGCGCCTGCGGATGTTTGGCATGCGAGTGTTCATGGTGTCCTCCTGGTCACTCGGCGTCCGCGCGCCGGTAGCGGAACACATCGGTCTTGGCCACAGCGACGAGCAGCTCCACCAGGTTCTGCTCGGACGCTGCGAACTGCTCCTGCACGTGGGTCACCGAGCAATCGTCCTCGCTGCCCAGCGGGCGGCGGGCAGCGAACCTCACCCACTGCTGGGCCATGCAGTCGCGCACGTCTGCGCTGCCGGCCAGCTTGTGCGCCAGGTCCACCGGGTCGGTGAAGGTCCCGGCGACGTCGAGCGAGTTGGTCGACCCGACGATCTCGCCACCGGCGGCGCCGCCCTGATACTTGCCGATGGCGTCGTACCCGTCGAAGCCATACCCGATCGGATCCATGAGCGTGTGGCACCCCGCGCACTCCGGGTTCTCAAGCCGGTCCGGGTCCTGCAGCGTGCTCATGTCGACATCCGCCGGGGGCACGGGCAGCACCTGGCAGAGGAGCTGCTCGCGGACGAACTTACCGCGATGGACCCAGGAGGGGTCGGCGGCGTGGGCCTGCCCGGCGAGGAAGCTCGCCTGGGTCAGGATGCCGGCGCGCTGGGAGGGGTCGAGCTGGACCTTCGTCAGCTTGCCGGGCGCCGGCTCGGGGACGCCGTAGAGCGCCGCCAGCCGGGCATCGACGAAGGAGAAGGGCGCGGAGAGCAGCGCCTCCAGCCGCGGATCGTCACCGAAGACGACGTCCTGCACGAAGGCCAGCGTCTCGGCGCGCATGGAGTCGGCGAGCTCCGGCGTCCACTCCGGGAAGACCGATTCGTCCTTGGTCAGGTCGTCGAGCGCACCGAGCAGCAGCCACTGCGCGGAGAAGCTGGCGATGCCGTCGCGCGCACGGTCGTCGGCGAGCAGGCGTCGCGCTTCGGCCTCCAGCCCTTCGGGCGTGTCCAGCTTGCCGTCCTCGGCCGCGGCCAGGAGATCGTCGTCCGGCATCGACTGCCAGAGGAAGTACGACAGGCGCGAGGCCAGCTCGTGCGGCAACAGCGGGACCACCGCCTCGGCGCCCGAGACCCCGAGCTCGAGGTGGTAGAGGAACTGCGGGCTGGAGAGCATCGCCTGGATGACCAGACGGACGCCCGACTCGCCATCCCACTTCGCCCGCGCTGCCTCGTAGAGCTCCACGAAGCTCTGCACCGTCTCGCCGTCGAGCGGCTGGCGGAAGGCGCGCTTGCCGAAGGACACGATGAAGGGCTCGACGCACCCGGTCTGTGCCGCGTCGCAATCCAGCCAGGCGTCGAGCTTGTCGGCCACGGCGGCGGTGGCCAGCTGCTCGGCGGCGTCCACGTACTGCTCGACCTGGGCCTCGGAGACGGCGGCGCCCGAGTTGGCGTCGAAGCCGCCCGCCTTCTCGTCGGGAGCGAAATCGCGGGCCGGCGCGGTGAGGTCACCGAGCAGATCGCGGACGGTGTTGTCGTATTCGACGCGGGTCAGCCTGCGCATCGGGGACGCGCCGACGTCGAGCTTCGCGCCGGCGCACTCCGCCTGCGGGTCCTTGTCGTCCGGACCGCCGCCTGGCCCCGGGCCCCCGACGCCCCCCGGACCCGGAAGCCGGTCGCCAATGTTGCCGGTGCATGCGGCGGCGATCGCCGACAGGACGATGGAGGGGCCGAGCAGTCGGAGCTTGGGGCCAGGGCTGATCATGGGTCCTCCGTTCGTGGTTCCGTGGGGCGCGCGCTCACTCGGTCCGCCGAGCCCGCCTCGTGCGCGGCCGCTGGATCTCCGACACCGGCACCGACTTCGTCGCACACACGGTGCGAGGTGGGGGCGGCGCGGCAGCCTCCACCATCACCGCAAGCAGCATGCCCGGCAGCGTCCGGCCGTCTTCGACGAGCCACGGAGAAAGGAGCTCGATAACAAGTACTTGCGATTGTCGCCCGGCGGTTGACGCGGTTTACAGTGCGTCACGCGTGTCGCGCGTCGCGCGTCGCGGCAGACGCGCACCGCGACCGGGGCGACGCGAACGCGCGAGCGCAAGAGGCTCCGCCAGGAGACCTCGCACCTGCCCAAGCTCCGACGACCGGATCGCTGCCAGGCGCAGCGCCGTCAGGGCAGCGGTGTCGAGGGAGTGCACAGCCGGCCGATCCACGCGTCGGCGCCGCCGACGCTGACCAGTGTCTCGCGGCCGATGAGGGCGCTGCCGCGCAGGGACCCACCGGCGACGATGCCGCGCGGCACCGAGGCCACGCGGATCGTATTGGCGCCGTCCTGCCATTGATCCTGCTCGTCGCCCCACGCTTCCAGGGCCTGCGGCTTGCCGGACTTGTCGAGGTGACTCACGAACATGTCGAGGCCGCCATTGCCGAGGAGCGGGGCCAGGTCGCCGCTGTCGTCGTAGAGCTTTCCTCCGCTGCTGAAGAAGCCTGCCGCGACGATGCCGTTGGCGCTGATGGCCAGGCTGGTAGCGGTGTCGAAGTCGCCCACGGCGGAACCGCCGAATGCCGTGACCCACGAGGTGGCGCCGGTGTTCGGGTTCAGGCGCATTACGAAGCCATCCGTGGCGCCGCCGGTCGGCGGCAGGCCGGCGACGGTGCCGCGGAAGCTGCCGGCCACGTAGAGCTCGCCGGTGCCGATGGCCAGGCCGTTGCCGACCTGCACGTTTTCGCCGCCGAACACCTTGCTCCAGCCAGCGCCGCACCCGAGATCGTCATCGAGGCGCATCACCAGGACGGTCTCCTGATCGTCGACGCCGTTGTGCGCGGAGCAGACCGTGGCCGCCTCGCCCAGCGCTCCGGTGGCATAGACGCGGCCCGTCTCGTCCGTGGCCACGTCGATGATGCGATCGGATCCGGGGGACTGGACCCACTTGACCGCCCGCGCCAGCCCCTGCGTATCGAAGGCCGCCACGTAGCCGTCGTAGCCGTTGGCCAGGCTCACCTCCTTCAACCCGTCGCCGAGATCGAGGGTGCCCTCGAAGCGTCCCCCGACCACGATGCCCGCCGTCTGGGCGTTGCCAGGCAGCACGGCGACCGCGCTCGGATCGTGCTCGGTGGCGGCGCCGAGGGGCCGGGCCCAGAGCAGCTTCCCATTGGCCAGGGCGAAGGTCGCCAGCGCGGCACCGGCCGGGATGCTGTCGGTCGCGTGGCTCAGGCCGCCCGCGGAGGTGAAGGTGGCGACGATGGAATCGGGGCCGAGCGCCAGGTCGTGGAGCAGGTCCGCAGATCCATCGACGCCGGCGAAGCGGATGGCCCAGAGCACCGCCCCATCTCGCGAGAGGTGCGCCAGGAAAGCATCGGCGTCGGCACCGCCGGCGGAGTCTGCGAAGAGCCAGTCGTCGTGGATGCCGGCGACGGCACCGCCGAGGACGATGCCGCCCTGCTCATCGACCGCCAGCGCAGTGACGCGCTCGCCGTCGGCGCCGCTGCCGAAGCTGCGCACCCACGGGAGCGGGTCGCCGGCCTCGGCACCGGGGCACGACGGTGGTTCCCCGCCGCTGCCTCCGCCACCCGCCGGCGAGGACCCGCCGCCTCCGCCGGCGGATGAAGAGCTGCCCGACGCGCTGGCCGAGCTGGCGACGCCGTCCTGATCGCCGAAGGCGGCGTCGTAGTCGTAGGCGCAGGCCAGCGGTGCCGAGACGACGGTGACCAGCACCAGCGCCATCGCTGTCCGAGCTGCCAGCGACTCCCCGGGTGCCATGCCGTTGCATGATAGGTGGCCTGGCCCTCGGCGGCGACCAGGGCGCCGCGCAGCTCGAATCAGGGGACCCTTCGACTGGCCAGGGCCCTTCGAAGATCAGAACGAGACGCGACCCAGCGCCTGGGTGCCGGCGACGCCCACCGACCAGCGCCGGGCTCCGGCGGTGCGGGTGCTCCCGGAGAAGTCGGTGGCCACCAGCCAGATGACGCCGCTGGCCAGCAGCCCCGCTCCGCCCACGGCCAGCCCGATGTTGGCGATGGTGGCGCTCCGCTGTCCTCGGTTGGCGGTGTCGAGCAACTCCTCGGTGCGCGGGCAGCTCGGCTCGCAGTCGCGCAGCTCGGAGGCGCTCGACTCGGCGTCGATGCCGAAGCCGATGAACACGCCGGCGCCGACCACGCCCACGGCAAGCGCGACCTTGGCGGCGAGGAGCCCGGCCGGCGAGGGTGCCTGCGGCGGCGGCTCCACCGGCTCGGCGTCGAGGTCGATGCGCAGCTGGCCGGCGCCCCCGGCGTCGAGATGACCACTCGCCTCGCGCCGCACACCCGACGCCGAGGTCGCTGCCACGCGCACCGGCCCGGGCTCGTGCCAGCCGCGGTAACGCGCAGTGGAGGTGGCCGTGTCGTGTTCGAAGTGCACCGCGTGGCCATCGACCTCGACCCGGGTGCCCGGTCGCGCACGGACCACGACCAGCTGGAGCTCGGAGAGCTGGCTGCGCTCGAGCGCGATCCAGCGCCCCGCCTCGAGCAGGGTCGGCTGGTAGCGCTCCTCGCCCGCGCGCACCCGGGCGCCCGCGGACGCCACCACCCGTTCGTAGGCCAGCATGGCCTCGACGTCGCGGTTCAGGTCGCGCAGCGCGTGGGCAATGAGCAGCTCGGTGTTCGGGCTGGAGAGCAAGCGCATCGACTCCTCCAGTCGCGGCAGGGCCTGCGCGGCACGACGTGCGCGCAGCAGCTGGCTGCCCTCCTCGTAGAGGAGCGTGGCGCGATCGACCTCCGGCTGCGGCGTCTCGACGGGCGGCGAGGGCTGCGCGTGGAGCGCGCGCGAGACCAGCCCCACGGCCAGAGCCGAACAGACACCGAGGGCGGCGACAGCGGTGCGCCGTCGTCGCTGCGAGCTCTGGCCGGCGCTCATGGGCGCTCGGGAAAGTACCTCGGATCGGTGGCGGTGGGCGTGGTGGTCGCCTTCGGCGGCGGAGGCCTGCGGGGCGCGCCGGGACGGCCGTGTGCGGGCGCGCTGGTGGCGGTCGCGGAGGGGCTCTCCGCGGCCGCCGTGGCCGAGGTCGCGGGCGGCTCGACCGCGGCCGCCTCCGCCGGCACCGCCGGCTCGGCAGCGGCAGGCGGCGTGGGCTCCGTCGGCGGCAGCTCGGCGGGCGCAGCCACGACGGAGGTCGAGTCGCTCGACGGTGTGGGCGCCCCCGGGGCAGCGCCCCAGAGACCGATGAGCAGCACCGCGCTCATGGAGACGACGCCGACGCCGACGTACAGCGCCATCCGCGCCGGGGACGCTCGGATCCGGCCGGGCTCGGCGGGGTTGCTGGCGGGCCGCGCGGCCGGAAGCACCCGTGTCGAGGGCATGACCTCGAGGGGTAGGTCCACGCCGAGACCGGGTCCGAGCCCAGCGGACCGCGGGGCGACGTCCATGGGCGCGGCGACGCCTGCATCGCCGATGTGCACCGCGCTCGCGCCGAGCGGATGCCGTGGCGTCAGCCGAGGCGTGTCGAGCATGTGCATGCTCGTCGCCCCCGGCTCGGAGGCAACATCGTGGCGCAGGGCGGGGATGTGCGCCGGCACCGAGGGAGGCGGCGGCGGCAGGTCGGCGAGCGCGGAGCTGTCGACGGCCGCCACCTGCTTCTCGCGCTCCGCCAGCACCTCGCCCGCGAAGCGCTCCACCCAGGCGCCGACCACGCGCGCCGAGGCGATGCGCGGCACCGCCGCTTCGATGGCCGACTCGAACTCCTGCGCAGTCGCCCAGCGACTCGCCCGGTCCCGCGCCAGACCCTTCTGCACCACGCGATCGAGCGCCTCGGGGACGTCGCTGCGCAGGGTGCAGAGCGCCGGGATGGGCGCGGAGAGGATCTCGGTCACCGTGTCGGACAGGTTCTGCCCGCGGAAGAGGGGTCGGCCGGCGAGCATCCCCCAGAGCACCACCGCGGCGGCGAAGACGTCGACGCCACGATCGATCGGCCCCTGCGGGACGATCAGCTCCGGCTCCATGTAGGCCAGCTTGCCCTTGAGCTGCCCCTCCTGGGTGATGTGCAGCTGCTTGGCGGCCTTGGCCACGCCGAAATCCATGATCCGCGCCACGCCATCGGCGCCGACGAGGACGTTGTGTGGTGAGACGTCGCGGTGGACGATGTGCAGCGACTCGCCGCGCTTGTCACGCGCCTCGTGGGCGGCGTGCAGCCCGGCGAGGACGCCGCAGATGATGCTGGCCGCGACGTCGACCGGGACGCCGCCTCCGTCGGCGGGGGACTGCGCCGCGTTGAGGAGCGCGCCCAGCGACTGGCCGCGCACGTACTCCATGACGATGAACACCTCGCCCTGCTCGGCCACCACGTCCAGGGTGGGCACCACGTTCGGGTGCTGGACGCGCGAGGCGAGCGCCGCCTCGTCGAGGAACATGGCCACGAAGTCGGGGTCCTTGGCGAAGCGCGGCAGCATGCGCTTGACGGCCACCACCCGGCTGAAGCCGACTGCACCGCTCATCCGCCCGAGGTACACGGTGGCCATCCCACCGGCGGCGATGCGGCCGTGCAGGCTGTAGCGCCCCACGCCGGGCAGCGCCTCGTGTGCGGCCTCGAGCATCGGTGACAGTCTAGCCGACCACGGGCCCCGGGCCCGCCGGCGCGGAGTTGGGGATGGTCCGCGGCGGCAGTGTATAGTCGCCAGCTGGATGGCCGACTTCGAGGCAGGGACGACCAACGTCATCCAGCGGCCTTCCAGCTCGCGGGTGGCGTGCGTCGAGCTGGCGGTGATCGAGGGTCCCGACACCGGCCGCCGGCTGCGCATCGAACAGGGCAGCCTGCGTATCGGTAGCGCAGCCGGCAACCAGCTGGCCCTGGCCGACCGCGCGGTGTCGCGCCTGCACTGCGAGATCACGGTCCGACCCGACGGGGTCTCGCTGCGCGATCTGGGGAGCACCAACGGCACCTGGGTCGACGGCAACCGCGCTCGCGACGTCGACCTCTCGCCGAACTCGCTGGTACGGGTGGGCGCCACCACCGTGCGGGTGGAGTTCGTCGACCAGCCCGTCTATCTGGAGCTGTCGCCGCACGCCGTCTTCGGCGACGTCATCGGGCAGAGCGTGGAGATGCGGCGCGTCTTCGCCACCCTGGAGCGGGCGGCAACCACCGACGCCACCATCCTCATCCAGGGCGAGACGGGCACCGGCAAGGAGCTGGTGGCGCAGGCCGTGCACGAAGCCTCGCGCCGGGCCACCGGTCCCTTCGTCACCGTCGATTGCGGGGCCATGCCGGAGGCGCTCATGGAGAGCGAGCTCTTCGGCCACGTTCGCGGGGCATTCACCGGCGCAGTCAACGATCGCAAGGGCGCCTTCGAGGAGGCCGAGGGCGGCACGCTCTTCTTCGACGAGATCGGGGAGCTGCCGCTGACGCTGCAGCCGAAGCTGCTGCGCGCGCTGGAGTCGCGCCAGGTTCGCCGCGTGGGCACCAACGTGGCCCGCCCGGTCGACGTGCGCGTGCTCGCGGCCACCAACCGCTCCCTGGCGCGCTGCGTGAACGACGGCTCCTTCCGCGAGGACCTCTACTACCGGCTGGCGGTGGTGGAGATCGAGCTGCCCCCGCTGCGCGCGCGACGCGAGGACATCCCGCTCCTGGCGTCGCGCTTCATGGAGCGCTTCACCGGCGCGCCGACGCCCGTCCCACCCGAGGCGCTGTCCGTCATCCTGGCCCGCAGCTGGCCGGGCAACGTGCGCGAGCTGCGCAACTTCATCGAGCGCAGCATCTCCGTGGGCTGGCGCGCGTCCACCTCGGCGCCGCCGCGTCCGGGCGAGGCGTTGCCGGGCGGCCCAGGCGCGCCGGCCCGCCCCTCACGGCCTCCGCTGCCCGGAGAGCCGGCCGTGGCCACGGGCACCAGCGACTTCGGCCCGGAGCTGTCGGCTCTGCTGCAGATGCCGCTCAAGGACGCGCGCCTGCACTGGACCGAGAAGTTCGAGAGCATCTACGTGCGCGCGCTGCTGGCGCGCAGCGGCGGGAGCGTGACCCGCGCCGCCGAGCTCGGCGGCCTCAGTCGTCGCTTCCTGCCGCGCCCCCTGGTGCGCCTCGGAATGCGCTCCAGCGAGAACGAAGAGTGAGCGCCCGGCGGCGATGACGGGCGGCGGCGATGGCGCGGCCGGGCCGGCCTCTTCGCCCCGGTGTGCTCCATCGCCCTGACACGACGACGACGCTTCGTCTGGGCGCTGTGGGTCAGCGGACCGCCCACCCGCCAGCCGTTCCGCAACCCCGATCGCCACGGAGGAGCGCGCTCGCGCGACGAGGCACGCCACGCCGCCGCCGAGGAGGCCGGGCGCGAGGTGATGGAGATCGAGGGGCGGTGGGCGCGCGCCTGGACGCGCGTGTTGCAAGGGCACTCGCCGTGGGCCGGCGACGAGCCCGGCTCGAACGAGGCCGCGCGCCCGCGCCGCGCCGGGATGGTGGCCGGCGCCTGGCCGCTGGTGCTCGGTGTGGGGCCGGCGGCGAGCGAGGAGGAGATCAAGCGCGCTTACCGCAAGCGCGCCCTGGAGACGCACCCCGACCACGGCGGCGGCGCCGACGACTTCCGCCGCGTGCAGCACGCCTACGAGCAGGCGATGGCGCCGCGCCGGAGACGCCGCCGGACCCGCTGAGAACCGCGCCCGTTCAGCGGTGCTGCTCCTTGGCGTGCTGGCAGTCGCGCTCGAAGGCCTCGGCAAGCCGGGCGTTGGTGGCCGGGTCGTCGACCACCAGCGCCACCTCGTCCAGCGTGTTGAGGGAGAGCGGGTCGATGTTGATGGATCCCACCATGGCGCGGCGGTCGTCCACGAGCATCGTCTTGGAGTGCATCATCGCCGGCTGGTACTCCCAGACGCGGATGCCGGCCTCGACGAGGCCGCCGTAGTCGACGTTCTGGGCGCCGAAGGAGGTCTTGGAGTCGCTCTGCTTGCCGGGCACCAGGATGCGGACATCGACCCCGGCCTGCGCCTGGCGCTCGAGCTGCTCCAGGATGGGGCGGGTGGGCACGAAGTAGGCGTTGGCGATCCACACCCGGCGGCGCGCCGACAGCGTGAGCAGCTGGATGAGCCGCTCGGCGCGCGTCACCGTGGGTGAGCCGCTGCTGGCCACCAGCGCCGCCGAGACGCCGCCCGCCACCGCGGGGGGCGCCGCGAGATCGGTGGCGGCCAGCAGCGCGCCGCCCGCCTCCTGCCAGCTCTCGGCGAAGGCCAGCTGCGCGTCGCGCACCGCAGGCCCCTCGAAGACCACGTTGCTGTCGCGCCACGCCTGCTCGGACAGGCCATCGCCGAGCCAGTTGTCGCGGATCCCGAAGCCGCCCACCATCGCGCTCTGGCCGTCGACGACCACGATCTTGCGGTGGTTGCGGGCCAGCTCGTCGTCCGCCTCGCCCAGGGGGCGGAGGATGCGCGCCTCGCACCCGGCCGCCTGCACCGACGGCTGCACCTTGTCGAGGAAGTCCGAGCTGCCCAGACCGTCGACGACGACGCGACAGCGAACGCCCGCCTTCACCCGCGCCGCCAGGGCAGCGACCACCCGATCGGACGCGCCGCCGGCTTCCCAGATGTACATGACGATGTGCACGCTGGTGCGCGCGCGCTCGATCTCGCGCACCAGGGCGTCGAACACGGCCCCGTTGTCGACCAGCTCCACCCGGTGCCCGCCGCGCATCTCGACGCCGGTGGTCTGCAGGAGCGCGGTCGCGAAGCCGGGCGCCTCGGCCGGCACCTCGCCGACGATGGCGAAGGTGCCTTCGTGCCGATCGGACACGTCGCGGACGATGAGGAAGATGGCCAGCAGCAGGGCCACGCCGCCCACGGCGATCGCCGCCGCCACCGAGCGCGGCCAGCCGACGTGCGACAAGAAGAGCTGGCGGAGGCGGGGGAGTTTCATGATCGGTTCGCTGCCTGGTTCGATGCCGACCGGTTGGATGCCGCTGCGCCGTCGCAGCATCGGGCGCGAGCCCCTGCCGGCCGGGGGCCCCGCTGCGTCGGCGGCTGTATTAGCAGTCCCCGCGTCCTTGCGCCGCTCGCCTGACGCCGCCGTGGCACGGTAGTAGCCTGGGTCTCCCTGGAGGAATTGGTCATGCTGCGCCGTACCGCCCTGCTCGTCCTCGCCCTGCCGCTCGTCGCCCCGTCGCTGGCCTTCGCCCAGGCCGCGCCGGCCAAGGGAGACAAGCTGGCGGTGACCATCGACCGCGCCAAGGTCGACATCCCCGGCCGCAAGCTGGAGGTGAAGATGAATCGCCCGGCCGACAAGGTGAAGCTCAAGGTCATCGGCGAGAGCGGCGCCACCCTGGCCGACCTCGAACAAGCCTTCGGCGGGGCGGCCCCGGGCACGGCGCTGCTGGTGAGCTGGAAGCCGTCCAGCGAGGAGGCGGTGGCGCGCATCGAGGTATGGGGCCACGACACGCAGGGCTTCTACGCCGGGGTGGCCATCCTGCCCTGGAGCGTGAGCATCCCCCACGAGGAGGTGAACTTCCAGACCGACTCCGACGTCATCCGCCCCACCGAGGCGCCGAAGCTGGAAGCCAGCGCCAGGAAGATCTCCGAGGCCCTGGCCAAGCACAAGGACCTCGGTCCGATCACCCTGTACATCGTCGGCCACACCGACACCGTCGGGAAGCCGGACTACAACCTGAACCTCTCGCGCAAGCGCGCGCGCTCCATCGCCGCCTGGTTCCGAGGCCACGGCGTGAAGACGCCGGTGGCCTTCGAGGGCGTGGGCGAGTCGTCGCCGCTGGTGAAGACCGCCGACGAGGTCGACGAGGCCCGCAACCGGCGCGTCGACTACATCCTGGCGCTGGAGCCGCCCAAGCTGCCCACCGCCACCGCGGGTCTGTCCTGGAGGTCGCTCTAGCCGGGCGGCCGGCGTCCTGACGCGAGGCATGGGCTGCAACGCCGTCGCGAACCGCCGGCGGGGGCGCACGCTTCCAGCGCGGACGTCGCCACCGTATACCGTCGCGCCGTCATGCGCCGACCCTTGGTAGCTTCCTCGCTCGCCCTCCTGTCCCTTGCAGCGTCGTGCAGCGCACCCGCGCCGGCGCCGACGCCGGTAGGCACTGCCACCGCGGCGGTCTCTGCGCCGGAGGACGCCTGGTACGTGGTCCTCGAAGCCCGCGCCGCTGCGCGCGCCATCCCGGCCGGCGTCGACCCGCGATCGGCGCAGGCGACGGTGGCCGTACGCGCGCAGCTGGCGCGCATCGAGGCACAGCAGGGCGCCTTGCTCCCGGCGATCGCGCAGTATGGCGGCAAGCCGATGGCGCGCCTGTCGCGCCTGGCCAACGTCATCCAGGTGCTGGCCACCGACGAGGCCATCGAGCGCATCGCCCTGCTGCCTGGCGTCTTGCGCGTCGAGCGCGTGCCGCGCCTCGAGCGATCCCTGGCCTCGGCCGTGCCGCTGGTGGGCGCGCCGGACGTGTGGGCGCCGCCTCTCGGCATCCGCGGCGACGGCGTCACCATCGGGATCATCGACTCGGGCATCGACTACACGCACGCCGATTTCGCCGGCGCCGGCACCGAGGCCGCCTACCTCGCCAACGATCCGGATGTGATCGAGGACGGCTCCTTCCCCACGGCGCGCGTCGTTGGCGGCTGGGACTTCGTCGGTGACGATTACAACCCCGACGGCGCCTCCCCGGTGCCGAAGCCGGACGGCGATCCTCTGGACTGCACGAAGCCCGAGAACAGCGAGATCTCCGGCGGCCACGGGACGCACGTGGCTGGCATCGCCGCCGGCAACGGTGTCCTCCAGGCCGGCCTGGCGTTCGCCGGGCCGTACGACCAGAGCCTCGATCCCGCCGCCTTCCGCGTCTACCCCGGGGTGGCGCCGGGGGCCTCGCTGATGGCCTTCAAGGTCTTCGGCTGCGACGGCTCGACGAACATGCTCGCCGCCGCCCTCGATCGCGCCGCCGACCCGAACCAGGATGGCAACTTCGACGACCGCGTCGACGTGGTGAACGCGTCCCTGGGCACGTCGTACGGGCTCGGGTCTCCGACGAACGACGAGCTCATCAAGAACCTCACCGACGTCGGCACGCTGATGGTCGTCGCCGCCGGCAACAGCGGCCAGAGCTTCTTCTGCATGGGCGCGCCCGGGTCGGCGCCCGAGGTGCTGAGCGTCGCCGCCAGCGCCGACAACCAGTTCGTGACCCTGACCGCCACCGGCCAGAGCGGCACCGCGGAGTACGCCTCGGCCGAGGGCGGCTTCACCGCGCGCCTTCTCGACATCGGCCCGGTGAGCGGCGCCCTGGTGGCCACCAACCCGGCGCTGGGCTGCTCGCCGCTGGCCAACGCCGCGGACGTGGCCGGCAAGGTGGCCTTGATCGATCGCGGCACCTGTCCGTTCGTGCAGAAGTTCGACAATGCCGTGGCCGCGGGCGCCCTGGCGGTGATCGTCGTCGACAACGACGACGACGCCCTGCCCTTCGCCATGGCCGGCGGGGACCCGGGGCAGTACCCCATCGTCGGGGTGATGGTCACCCAGGCGGACGGCAACGCGCTCAAGGCCTCGCTGGCCGCCGGGCCGGTGACGGTGGGCCTCGATCCCGACGACCCGTACCTCGGGCTCGGCGCCGAGCTGCTGGCCGGCTTCAGCGCGCGCGGCCCGAGCCCCGTCGACGGCAGGCTCAAGCCGGAGATCGCGGCCCCGGGCTTCGCCATCGACTCGGCCCGCGTCGGCTCCGGCACCGAGCCACGCCGCTCGCAGGGCACGAGCATGGCGTCGCCGATGGTCGCCGGCGCGGCGGCGCTGGTGCGCCAGGCGCGCCCGGAGCTGTCGCCGTACCAGGTCAAGGCGTCGCTGATGAACTCGGCGCTGCCGCTCCTCGATCTGGAGAGCCGCCAGTACGCGACATCGTTCGTGGGCGCGGGGCGGCTCGACGTGGCGCGCTCGGTGGCCCAGCCGCTGACCGCGGCCACCGAGCCGGGCGGCGGCGAGGTGGGCGTGGCGTTCGGGGCCATCGTCGCAGCCACCACCGCCACGGTGAAGCGATCGATCACCGTGGAGAACCACGGCGCCGCGGCGGTCACCGTCGACGCCGCCATCGAGGCGACGTTCCCGCAGGCCGGCCTGGTGCTCAGCATCGATCCCGCCACCCTGTCCATCCCTGCCGGCGGCACGGCGGCGACGGAGGTCACCCTGGTGCTCGACCCCGAGGCGCTCGGTGCTCCGGAGGTCGATCCGGGCACGGCGCCGGTGCAAGGCGGCATGAACCCGACGCCGCGCCACTTCCTCAACGAGGCCTCGGGCGTGGTGCGCTTCACGCCGCAGGGGGGCGGACCGGACCTGGCCGTTCCGTACAGCGGCAGCCTGCGCGCCGGCAGCTCGCGCCGCGGCGCCGCGCCGGTGTTCTGCGCGCCGGAGTGGCCGAGCGGCCAGGTGGCCATCGCGCTCGACGGGGCCTCCGCGCACCCCGATCCCACGGTCAGCGCCTTCCAGCTCGGCGTCCTCGACGAGGTGGAGCCGGAGAGCGCGACCGACCCGAACGCGGCGGTGATCGACGTCCGCGCCGTGGGCGTGGCCGACAACCGCGCCAGCGGTCCGAGCGACAACGACGCCATGATCTACTTCGGCGTGGCGGTGGAGGGCACCTGGACCACGCCCGCGCGCGGACCGCTGAGCGTGATCCTGATCGAGATCGACTCCAGCGGCACCTCCGGCGCCGATTACGCCATCCGCGTCGAGCCCCGCAACCCGAGCTTCGGCTTCCGCGACGCGCTGGTGGCCAGCCCCTATTCCCTGACCACCGGTGAGCGCGGCGAGCGGCAGCCGATCAACGTCGTCGGGCCGGACGTCGCCAAGACCCAGCCCTTCTTCAACTCCGTGCTCGTGCTCCCGGCGCTGTTCGACGACATCGGCGTCGACCCGCAGAACCCCGATTTCCGCTACCGGGTCAGCACCGAGGACCCCGTGAACCTGGTCATCGGCGACCGCACCGACTGGGTCGACTTCACGCCCACCACCAAGCTCATCGACACCGCGCTGCACGGCTACGAGGGCACGCCGCTGACGCGCGGCGCCGGCCCGGTGCTGGTGGAGGTCACGCCCGAGGCAGCGACCCTCGGGGCCCCGCTCGACGTGCTCCTGCTCCACCACAACAATGTGGAGGGCAAGCGCTGGGAGGTGGTCAGCCTGGGGCCGCGCACGCCGGGTAACCTGGCGGTGGTCGCCAGCAGCGCGGTGAGCGCCCTCGACGCCGGTGCCGAGGCGGTCGTCGACATCGCCGTGCGCAACGACGGCACCGAGACCATCGACGGCGTGATGCTCAACGGCTCGGTGCTCGGGGGCGAGGTCGTCTCCGCCGAGCCGCCGCAGGGCACCTGTGGGCCAGGCCCCAGCCTGACGTGCGCGCTCGGCAAGATCGAGCCGGCCACCATCCTCACCATCCCGGTCACCGTGCGTGCCGGCGCGGAGGGCGAGTCGATCCGCGTGCAGGCCGTGGTGCAGGGCGAGCTGCCGTGCGACACCACCGCCGAGGACAACAGCACCGCCTTGAACATCGCCATCCACCCAGCCCAGGAGACCCGCCCGCCGCCAGCGGCGACCGGAGGCGGGCGGGGCGGCTGCGGCTGCCGCGTCGACGGCGGCAGCGCAGCCGACTGGCGGGCCGCCGCCCTCGCCGGTGCGGTGGCGCTGCTCGGGGCACGCCGCCGCCGTCGCGCGCGCTGACCGCTACTGGGCGGCCGAGCTGCCCGCCGCGGTGCGCGAGCGCGCGCTCGCCATCTGCCGCGATACGCTGGAGTGCGACGACGTGCTGATGATGCTCGACGACGAGCGCTACCCGGTCGAGGCGGTGGCGCCGCTGCGCGCCGAGATGGGGACCGTCCTCGCCGAGGCCTGCCTGGACGGCGCCTGCGTGTGCGGTCAGGCAGCCAAGCTGCTGGCGGCCACCGATCAGCGGCGCCTCGCGCTGGCCGAGGCGGGGTGCAACGACGGAGAGGCCGAGGGTTGCTACGAGCTGGCGCGTGCCATCGAGGACGGCCGCGCGGGACCGGCCGACCCCGCGCGCGCGCTGGCGCTCTACCGGGTGGCCTGCCCCTCTCAGCGCCCGTTGGAGAACGAGCCGGGCCCGCGCCAGGGCGAGTACTCGCCACGCGCCTGCGATCGACTGGCCGAGCACTTCGAGCGTGGCCAGGTGCCGCCGAAGGAGCGCGAGCACGCGATGTGGTACGCGAGCACCGCCTGCCAGCGCGCCGGCCAGGAGCGGGACCACGCGCCCTGCCTGCGCCTGGCCCGCTACCACGCGCACGGCCCCAGGACCGGGCGCAACATCGAGGACACGAACCTGGCCGCGCTGGGTCCTCCCGGCAACCCGGTGCGGCGGCGCGCCTGCAAGCGCCCCTCGGTGGCCGAGGCGTGCGCCGTGGTGCAGGATGAGGTCGCCCATGTACGGCCATGACCCGGTGCTGGCGCGACTGACGGCGGGCCTCGTCGCCGGCGTGACCGCCCTCGCCGGCAGCGGATGCTTGCCGGACGACACCCGCCCGGCGCCCGGCCAGGTCGAAGTCCAGGTCGCGCCCACCAACTGGTCCATCGACACCGACGACGGGTGGCACATCGCGCTGTCCAAGGTGTTGATCGGTATCGGCGCGCTCGAGCTGGAGGGCACGGACTGCGTCCACTACAACCAGACGCGCTACACCAGGCTCTTCGAGCTCACCCTCGCGCAGCCCTACCAGCAACCCGTGGGGCTCGCCTACGGCCTCGGCGAGTGTGACCTGGGCTTCGACCTACGCACGCCCGAGAGCAACTCGCTCCTCGGCGACGAGGCCACCGAGCAGGACATCACCGAGATGCGGGTTGCCGCCGACGACGCCTGGGTATCGGAGCCGGAGCCGACCAGCGTCCTCGTGCGCGGGGACGCCGACTCGAGCGGCACCAGCAAGCGCTTCGAGTGGCGCTTCCGGAAGCAATACGAGATCAAGCAGTGCAGCGAAGGGCCCGAAGGCGACGCCGGGACGTCGATGACCATCTACAGCGATGAGCGGCTCAGCCGATCCCTCACCGTCTGGTTGACCAGCCTGTTCCGCGACGGAGAAGAGGGCGAAGCGCCGCTGACCTTCGCCGAGATGGCGGCGGCCGACGCGAATCTGGACGACAGCATCACCCTGGAGGAGCTGGAGACCGTCCCGGCGCCCTCCCGCGGCGAGGGCGGGGCACCCGGCGGCCCGGAGCCGGAGTCACCGTCGCTCGCCGATCGCCTCTACGACGAGCGAGTGCCCCGCATGGTGCGGCCCGCTGGTAGCGGCCCGTGCGAGGTGGAGATCGATTGACCGAGCGCCACGGTGCGCGGTGCGCGCCGGGCAGCGCTACTTGAACTGGATCGAGCGAAAGATCCGCTTCGCGATCTCCTGATCGGCGGCCGTCTTGCCGTGGGCCACCATGGTGAGACGGATCTTGTCGGCGCGGATGGCCGGGCCGATCGAGGCGAAGGCCACCGCGGCCGTGAACGGGCGCTCGTTGGCCGCGTCGGCGCTGTGCACGGTGACGATGCGCGCCGGCTTGCCGCTGATGGTCGAGGACTCCTCGCGCATCTCGGGCTGCCCCTTGAGCTCGCCGAGGTCGCTGGAGTAACGCCCGTAGTCGTACATCAAGGACAGCGAGGGGCTGTCGTAGCTGGCCACCTTGGAGTCGATGCCTTGCACCGGCTTCTGGACCATGTCGCACGGCAAGGTGAAGCCGAACTCGCCGGCGTCGATGTTCTGCCACGGTGAGTCGGGCTTGCACATCGAGGCGCCAACATCGCTCCCGCCCGTCGGCCCCGCGCTGGACGGCGGCGCGGCCGGCGCGCTGGGCACGCCACCGCCCACGTCGTCCAGACCCGCGGGTGCGGACGACGCTGCGGCAGGCGGCTGGCCCGGGCTCTCCGTGCGACCCGCGTGCTGACCACATCCTGCCACTGCGGCCACGCCCAGAGAAAAGGGCAAGATCAGGTCGAACCGCCACAGAGCGAGGAGGGGGAAGTCAGTGCGAGCGACCGGGGGCACCGCTTCATCCTACGTGGTCACGAGGGCGATGGCGCCCCGGAGTTGTGCGGCGACACGCGCGGGACTACCTACTGTCATGCCCTCCGTTCGCTTCGGCATCGGCCTGGCGATGGTCAGCGCCGCCGGCGCCGTGCTCGCTTCGTGCGCAAGCGATCCCTCCGCCGACGCCACGGACGACGGGCTGGGTGGTCGACGTCTCGCCGATGCTGGTCCACCTGGCCTCCGGTGGCACGCGCGCCTTCCGATGGTCCTTCGCGCCGGAGTGGAACAAGCAGCCCACCGCCACTCGCCTGTCGCTGCGGCTCTCCAAGCACAACAAGCCCGTGCGCCCGACCTCGGCGACGCTGCTATGGACAGGCGGTGACTTCGGCTCGGGCTACGACGTGCTGCACCCGCCGGTCGAGGTGCCCATCCCTGCCACGGCCAAGAAGGTGGAGCTGTGGGCGATCATCACCGGGCACGGGGCGGGCACCGGCCAGTGCGCCGAGTTCTGCAACCACGTGCACGAGCTCACGGTGAACGGCACCACCTTCACCAAGGACCACCCGGAGGCCTCCACCGACGACGGTTGCCTGCCGGAGATCGCCAACGGCATGACCCCGAACCAGGGCGGGACGTGGTGGTTCGGCCGCGGCGGCTGGTGTCCGGGCCAGCAGGTCGAGCCGTGGGTCGTGGACGTCACCGCCGAGGTGGTGCCCGGCGAGACCGCGACCCTCGGCTACGCGGCCAAGCTCGGCACCGTGTCACCGCCCGACGGCGCCGGGAACATCGACATGGTCTCGTACCTGGTGGTGCACGAGTAGCCGCGGCCCGGCTCTCCCTCAGGGGATGGCGCCGGCGGCCCAGTCGTCCTCGAACTGATCCTCGATGGGCGTCCGCGACTTCTTCTCGCGGATGAACAGGCCCACCTCGCGGTTCTGGGTGAGCGAGGTGAAGGACATGTTCTCCGAGCCGACGAAGGCCGCGTCGTCGGCGATGATCAGCTTGGCGTGCAGGTCGTAGTCGGTCATGAAGCGCGCCTCGGCTCCGGCGGCGATGAGCTGATCGGCGACGCCGGCGTTGGAGGGCATCCACGCCGGGTTGGCCAGCAGCACGCGCACCGGCACGCCAGCCTCGGCGCGCTTCTTCACCTCGCTGCGCAGGGTGGCGTCGCTCAGGTACATGAGCGCCATGTCCAGGCGCTCGTCGGCGGACTTCACGTGGGCCACCAGGCGCTCGCGCGCGTTGTCCGGCGCCACCACCAGGCGCGTGCACGCCAGGTCGAGCTGGGCGCCGCTCCAGTCGTGCTCGAAGATGGCCATGGCGTCGGCCACGTCGTCGTTGGCGCGATCGAGGACGGCGTAATTCCGCTCGCTGACCATGGTGTGGTAGTTCATGTTGCCCGAGAGGATGGCCGCCAGGTCGGCGTCGACGATGACCACCTTGGCGTGCGCGTAGGCGAAGTCGTCGGGTGCGTCGCGCACCTCGACGCCGGCGGCGAGCATCTTGTTGCGCGAGGCGTTGCTGGTGCCCTCGTCCGGATCGAGCAGCACGCGCACCGCCACCCCGCGGTTGGCGGCGGCGACCAGCGCAGTGACGAAGCTGGTGCGCGTCAGCTGGTACATCATCACGTCCAGAGACGCCTGCGCCGAGTCGATGAGCGCCAGGAGCTCGGGCTCGAAGTCTTCGGGCCCGATGAGCACCAGCGGTGCCGGGTTGCGCTTCTGGTACGGGTCGCAGGAGCCGGCGGCCTGCTCCTGCGTCTCGACGTCACCCTGGTCTGGCGCCTCGTCCGGGAACGCTTCGGGGCTGCAACCGGTGAGGAACCAACCAGCGACCAGCGCCAGCGACCACGCGGTGTGACGAAGCACGGCCCGCACGTTGCCCCGGGCGACCGCAGCGGGTCAACTCGGCTTCGCGACCGCCGGTACGATTTCGACGACGGTATGCACGAGATGGACCCACCTTGTGGGATGAGCGCGCCCCCGTCGGGGGACAGCTGCTGAAGCCTCTCTCCGAAGCCTGGCGCCTGAAGCCTCTCACGCCTTCGGCGCACCGGACGAGTGGCGCGCCGCCTCGGCGGCGATGCGCTCGCGCGCCTCGCCCTTGGCCGTGGCCAGCCAGGGGTTGACCCATCCGCGACGCTTCGATTCCACCGCGGTGGCGAACTCGTGCCATTCGACCTGGCCGCCTTGCTCGGACTGGAGCCGATCGAAGACGTCGTCCACGTCGCCGCGGCTGAGCGAGTCGTGGTCGCGACCGGCGAGCGCCTGGCGTAGCTCCTCGGTGTCGAGGCGGCCGTCCCCGTTCTTGTCCAGGGAGCGGAAGGCGAGCGCCAGGTCGTCGTCGTAGGTCGGATCGTCGACGAGCCACCCGGCCAGGAAGGAGGCCAGCTCGCGGCGGTCGATGCTCCCGTCTCCGTCATGGTCGAGCGCGGCGCGGATCTTCTCGATCTCGTCGGTCGAGAGGTCGAGGCCGTGGGACACCAGCAGCGCCTGCAGCTCGCGTGCGTCGAGGCGCCCGTCGCCGTCGAGATCGAAGGTCTTCATCACCCAGCGCTCGTCGGCGGCGGACATGGGCACGGGCTCCAGCGGCTTCTTGCCGCCCCGCAGCAGCGCCACCAGCGCGAAGCCGAGGCGGGCGCCGGCCACGCTGCGCCGGATGGCGCGCTCCTTGAGGAGGAGCCAGACGATGAAACCGACGTCGATGGATGTGAAGAGGAACGGCGTCAGCCAGGGCGCGAAGCGCATGGTGGCGTTGGCCAGCCCCGTATAGAGCGTGACCTGCACGCAGAACATCATGTTGCGCTGGTGCTCGGTCACCCAGCCCTGCAGCCAGCTGCGCGGGCTCGGCCGCAGCCAGTACGCGATGTTGAGGGAGATGAGGTAGACGTACGCCGGCACCTGGACGATGAAGACGATCGCGAACTCCATGGTGCTTGGGGTCGCCGGCGGCGCGCCGCTGGCCAGGTGCCAGATGCCCCAGACCGTCATGCCCAGGCCGAAGGGCAAGGTGGTCATGGGCAAGGCGAGCATGACCGCGCGCACCAGGCGCGGGGGCATACGGTTCTTGAACTGGAGCGCGGCCAGGCCGTGCGCCAGGAAGTCGATGACCACCGAGGAGATGAAGGCGAACTGGATGTAGAGGTAGAGCGAGAAGCCCTGCTTGGTGGAGTCGAGGTAGTGCGTGGCATCGAAGCCGCGCATGATCAGCAGCTGGCCGCTGTTCACCAGGCCATCGAAGAGGTGGAAGAGCCAGAAGACGACGAAGCAGCGCCCGAAGAGGACGTGGATCTTCTCGCCCTTGGCCGACAGCAGCGGCACCAGGCACACCAGGAAGAGCAGGACCCCGGTGATGTTGTGCATCGCCACCAGGCCCTGGAATCCGAAGCGCCAGCCGAAGAGGTTCGGGTGGTGGTGGAACGGCGTGTAGTGGTCGGCGACCAGCTTCTCACCCGTGGCCCAGAAGCGCGGGTCCACGAACCAGCCACGCCACGAGGCGAGCATGGTGAAGAGGCAGAGGACGCGGGTCAGGCCGAGGAAGCCGAGGATGGCGTAGAAGGCACCGCGCGGCATGGAGCGGTCGTGCTCGCGGAGGCGGGCATAAGCATTCTTGCGGATATGCCGCCGGGCGGCGTCGCGCAGGACGCTGCGGGCTTTGCGGGCCTCGAGAACTGCCATGAACGCACGGTAGTGGGATGGGGCTCGCGGAGGAAGGCGAGGGGCGTTTACCGGCTCGCCATCCGGCGCGGCGCCGGCGGTTCGCTCGAGATTGCCGGTTCGTCAGGCTGGCGGGAGGTTGGCCTGGTGGAGGTAGGCGGCGGCTAGGGGGTAGTTGTCGTTGTCGTTCGGATGGAAGTCGCGTCGGATGTAGTCGCGGACGCCGCGGCGGATGGCGCGGCGGAGCTGGGAGCGGAAGCGCCGCCGGGCTCGGATGTCAGCGGGGAGGGCGCGCAGGGTGGTGGACCCGTCCTGGAGGAGGAGGGCCACGCCCGCGGCCAGGCCGAAGCCGCCCAGGCAGGCGGCGCCCATGGCCAGACCTGCCATGCGCAGGGCGTAGCTCGGGGAAACGCGCTGCAAGACGTCGAAGGCTACGGCCTTGTGCTCGATCTCCTCGGCGGCGTGCCAGAGGAGCAGCTCGCGGACGACGGGGTGCGCTTCGTCGAGGAGAGCTCCGCCGAGGGCCAGCTCGGCGAGGATGGCGGTGAAGTGCTCGAGGGCCGCGGTGGTGGCCAGGGAGAGCTCCGGTGGCGCCAGGCGCTCGACGCCGCCGTACGCGATGCGCTCGTACCAGCGCAGGAACCCGCGCACGCGGTACCCCTGCCGCTCCAGCACCTCGAAGAAGTCCTCGTGCGCCCGCGCGTGCCGCCCCTCCTGCCCGAAGAATCCCTTCGCCTGCGCGCTGAGCTCGGCGTCACCGAGCCCCTCCAGATACCGCCGCACACTGCGCACGAAGAAGCGCTCCCCGGCCGGAAAGAGCAAACAGACCCCGTTCGCCATCTGCGAAGCAAAGGCGCTCGCCCCCAACCAGTGCCGCGGCACCTCCTCGTCCAGTCGCAGCTCCGGCGTACGCGGCCGGATCCGCCGACGCGAAGTCCCATCGCCATGCATGGCCTGTTCCATCTATTGACTCCAATTCAATAGCGTACGCGCCACGAGCGATCCGTCAAGCAGGCGCACGTCCGCTGCCCTTCGGAAGCGCGGGAGCGTCCGTCAGTCGTCGGCGAGCGCGCGAACGATCTCGTCGATCTCGAACGGCTTGCGCACCCAGGAGGCCTCGCACCCGGGCGGCACCGCTGGCAACGCCACCGCGCTCCCGCTCATCACGATCAACCGCGCCGAAGGACTCTTCGCGCGCACCGAGCCCAGCGCGCCCGCGAAGTCATCCCGGATGGGCGAGATGTCGAAGAGCGCCGCATCGAAGACGCCCGTGTCCACGGCGCCAGCGAGGGCAGCGCGGTTCTTGACGCTCACCACATCGGCGCCACGTGCCGAAAGGGCCAGCTCGAGAAGCTCGATCACCGCGCCGTCGTCCTCGACGACCAGGATGCGCCGACCGTGCAGCGCATTGCTCACCGACGTCACCCGCGAGGTCGGCGCAGTGGACCCGTCGTCGCCGCCCGGCCAGCGCAGCTCGAAGCGTGCCCCGACCGCAGACTCCGCCAGACGCAGCTCGCCGCCCCCGGCACGCGCCATCGCCGCCGCGTGGCGCAGCCCGATGCCCGCGCCCCCGGCGCGAGTCGACAGCCCGGAGTCGAGGATGCCCGCGCGCCGCTCGGGCGGCACGCCCGGGCCCTCGTCGGAGACGCCGATGCGCACCTCTGCGCGCTCCGGGTCGTGCCGCGCATCCACGCGCACCGGAGTGGCGGGCGGGGACAGGGCGATGGCGTTGAGCAGCAGGTTGGTGAGGATCTGCACCACCGCCGCGCCGCCCTCGAGAACACGGCCATCGGCGGCGGCGTCGAGCGTCGAGACCAGGCGAACACCCGCGCGGCGCGCCTCGGGCTCCACACCGGTGACCGCCTCGTCGACGAGCGAGCCCAGGCCGCGAGGTGGCTCCGCCGCCACCTCGGCGCCGATGGCGCGGCGGACCACGTCTCGTGCCTGGCGTGCACGGCTCTCCGCGATTTCCAGGGCGCGGCGCTGCGGGCGACGGTCCTCGTCCTCCGCGCGGGCCCGCTCGATCCAGCCGAGGATCACCGTGAGCGCGTTGGAGACCTCGTGCAGCGCTCCAGCGAGGTCGGCGTCTGCTGCCTCGGCCGCGGTGGTCGTGCTGCCCCCCGGCCTTCCGGAATCCACGTCTGACACACTAACACGGACCAGCCCGCCAGGTGCCTCCCCGCCGGCGCCGAATGCACGGCGCGCTGGACGGCGCCGCGGGGCCGCGAGCAGGCGGTGCGCGCGCCCAGACCGGTCAGTGCGTCAGCGAGGGCGGCAAGAAGAGCGTGTATTCACCGGCCTCGTCGCTCACGGTCTGCCCGACCTGAACGACGGTCGAGGTCGAAGCGTCCTCGTCCTCCACCGGGAGCCACGCGGTCATCGCCGCCAGCGGCACCGGCTGGTTGTCGGCGTCGAGGACGCGGCCCCTGAGCACGATGGGATTGGGGATCCGGAGCACCCCCAGCGCCACTGCCTGCTGGTCGAGGATCTCCAGCTGCGAGGTCACCAGCCATGGGAAGCCGGAACCCTCGGCGGGCTTGACCACCAGGTCGAAGGTCCCCGGATCGAGGCTCACCGCCAGAGCGCCGTCGGAGATGAGGCCCTGCACGGCGCGCGGCGAGATGGGGTCGTTGTTGCGCGCGGACTGCGCCGCGGTGACCTCGGCGTCCAGCTTCTGGTCCGCGGCAGTGAGCACCGACCCCGACACCACCGCGCGGGGCGGGAGCACCAGGGTGTGGCCGACGAAGTCCTCACCGGGATTGATCTGCCAGTCCACGGTGCCAATGGCCTCGGGCGAGGAGTCGTCGATGGGGCGCGCGAAGCACTGGTACTGCCCGGGAAGCTCCGCGGACGCGGTGATCAGCGATGTCTGGAAGCTGCCGTCCGCCTTGGTGGTCAGCGTGCGCTCGAAGCGGAGCCCCTTCGAGAAGTCCGAGACGAACGTGACCGTGGCAGCCACGCCGTAGAGCGTGTCGGTGGTGAGAATGCTCGCTTCGACGTCCACCGCCTTGGAGAGCTTGCCCAGGGTCAGGGCGACGTCGTAGTTGCCGTCGAGATCCAGCTCGTCCAGCGCGCCCAGCAGCGCCGGCGTGTAGCCGTCCGCTTCGGGCGCCCGCACGCGGACGAGGGGGAACGGTGCAGCCGGCTTGCCTGGGCCCTCCTCGCCGGTGACGATCTTGGTGGGATGGAACTCGACCTGGAACGCGCTCGGAAAGCCGAATTCGACATTGACCAGCTCGGGCTCGGTGGAGATGAGCTTCGCCGTCGCGCGGTCGATCATCGACACCGTCCAGCCCTCGACGCTGAGTGCCGCGGAGGAGTCGACGGTACCGGTCAGCGTCTGCCGCTGGGGAAGGTCGATGTTGATCTGGCCGGCCTCGGCACCGATCTCCAGCCCCCGGATCAGGTACGGGGGCAGGTCGGGCAGCTGCTGCTCATCCAGTCCAAGACACCCTTCCGGCGTCCTGGGGCGCACGTAGACGTCGTAGCGGCCGGCGGGTAGCGCCGTGGCGAAGACGTGCTGACCGTTCGGAGCCTCCTCGGTCGCCGCGAACTCCGTACTGGTCTTGTACTCGCCCACCGGCAGCCCGACGTGCGGAGTGGTGCGCGAGAAGAAAACCTCGGCCGGGATGCTCTCCCCGGCCGCGGTGGCGCACGCGTCGTCCTTGGCGAAGGCGTTGATGCGGCCCTTCTGGAGGCTGACCAGCGCCGGCAGCGCGACATCGAGATCGATGACCCCGCCCAGAGCGCTGCCGGCGAGCCGCTGGCCGAGCGTGCTCGCCTCGACGAGGTAGGCGCCGCCGCCAACGACCGCGTTGCCCGTGCCCATGCCGTTGCCGGACACCGGCGGGCGCACGTCGAGGAGCAGACCGCCGAGATCGGCGCTCGTCGCCGCGCACGCCCGGGAGCCGTTGCGCGTTTCGATGCAGGTCGCGCCCGCGCCGCAGTCCTGCGCCTGCGCGCACGTGTTGCTGATCGAAGGAGAGGCCTCCTGGAGCGGCACCGAGCAGCCAGCGGCGAAAGTTGCCAGCGCGCAGAGCCTCCCGAGGCTGGAGCGCATCAAGAGCCACCCCCCTGGCCGGTGCCCTCGGTGCAGGGCACCACCAGCTCGTCCTTGCCCCTGTCGTCGCAACCCTCGACGACCGTATCGGCGCAAGAGGACGAGTCGCAGACGAGGATGGTCCAGGAGACCTGCGCGGAGTCGGCGGGATTCACGGGGCATAGCTCGCCCCCCTGGTCGAGCTCGTGAGAAACGATCCAGAACAGCTCGTAGCAGCCCTGCGTCTGCTGGTCCGAGGGGGGCCTCCACCCCTGGCTGAGAATGCGCGAGCTGTCGTCGAGCGTGCTCGGCACGAGTGTCCCGCCCCCGGCCGAGTTGAGGATATCGGCCTGGATCGCGCCGGACCGCGGAGACAGCCAGAACCGCGCCACCAGGTCGTCATCGAGATCTTCCGACACGACCCGGATGGAGAAGGCCTGCTCGCTGAAGCTGCCAAATCCCTTCTCGAACGGCACGATCTGCGACGTGGGAGGGCTGGCGGTCGACTCGAGCATGAAGGGGGGCGTCTTGCTGGGTTCCTGGAAATCCGGCACGTCCGTGACCAGGCAACCGGTCGCCGACAAGCTCACCAGTCCGACTAGCGACGAACGTGCCAGGCTCTGGACCAGCCCCGGAGGGCGACCTGCCGGCCGTTTCCCTACCTGCTCCCCCCGCTCCCGACGCGCCGGCCCTGACACCTCTGTCGCAGCCAGCGCGACGCACCGCGGCTCACCCGGTCGCGGCTCCGCCAGGAGACCTCGCTCCTGTCGCGGCTCCGCCAGGAGACCTCGTTCCGGTCGAGGTACGGCCAGCCGAGCCGTGGGCGGCGGGCCCGCGAGGACGCAAGTGGTGGAACGATCGGCAGTCACGGCTCGAGTCTCGCCTCATGGGTCGCGGCGGCTACCCCGCGTCCCTCCCTCGGTTCTACGCGAATCGGAGCCGCTCGGCTGCCGCCATCGAATCTCCGCATATTCGCTGCGCGTCGCCAGCCGCACCAGATCCGCGATCTCATGGTGCAGCTCGCACGCACGCGCCAGCCCCTGCGGGTCCTCGAGAGGCAAGGTGAGCGGCAGGGACAGCTCGGCCACCGTCTGCCGCACCGCCACCGCCAGGTCGCCGCACGCCAGCAGGCCGGCGCGGCGAACGGCGCGGCGCATCTCCTTCATCGCCAGCGCGTACTTCAGCCCGGCGGTGTCGGTGCAGATCTCGGCCAGGCGGCGCGCGGCGCGCGGCGGTACCAGCTGCCAGAGATCGCGCTCCAGCTTGGCCACCGACTCGGGATGACCGCCGTGCGGCCGCGTCTCGGCGGCGTCGACCGGGCCGAAGGCAGCCAGCAGGGCGGAGAGCAGCGTGCGCACCGTCTCCTCGGGCCACGCCGCCACCAGCGCATGCTCGGGCATGGCGGACGCGAGCGCGGCGCCGAGGAGGTAGTCGAGCTCGCTGGAGTGCTCGCGCACGTCGCCGGTGAGGATGACCGCCGGCGGCCAGAGCAGCGCGACCTGCGTGCCGGCGCGCCGGGGCCGCGCGGGTGGAAGAGCGGCGTACGCACGGCGCCCAGGAGCCGCGCCACGCCGGTGTATGCCTCGCCGACGGCGGTGGCGGCGCCGAGCTGCACGCGCTCCAGGCCGGTGAGCCGGTAGTGGTTGGCGTCCCGGCGGAACATGCCGGTCTCCCAGGCCAGCGCCAGCGCCTCGTTGACGGCTCGCTCGCCCTTGCGGAAGAGCAGCGACGAGACCAGCTCGGGCGTGGCCTCGCGCTGGTTGTCCACGCGCGGCGACACCGGCGACGCGTCGGCAGCGAAGCAGGACAGCACGTGCGCCAGCGCGCGCTCGTACGCCAGGTTGCCGTCGGCGAGGGCAGCAAGGCGGGCGCGCTCCAGGGTGGCCCGGTCCCCCGGGCGCAGGGCGACCTGCTGCTTGCGGACGGCGAGCAGGTCGTGCGCGCGATCGGGCGCGTGCTCGCCCCAGATGCCTACCAGCCGGTCGCCGGCGTCGACAGAGCCTCCACGCAGCTGGTCGATCAGCTCACGCTCGACCGCGCTGAACACCTTGACGCCGCTGGGGAGCGAATCCGGGCCGAGCGGCCCGGAGCTGGTCACCGCCTCGGCGGAGATCGCTGCCGGCCCCGAACGGGCGAACGGTGTCGATGACGGCGGCGCCGAGGCCGGCACGGGCCCGGCCGATGTCGCGGGCATCGAGTGCGGATGGGAGCTCGGTGAGCCGCGCCACGTCGCCGGGCCGGACGTGGACGTGGACCGCGGTGCCTCCCACATGGCGCCCGCGACCTGCATGGCACTGGGCACGGTCGGCGTCGGCGTAGGCGTAGGCGTCGGGCTGGAGATCGGCGGCGGCGGCCGCGAGGGCGAGGGCGACTGCCAGATGCGCGCCGGCGGACCGTCGTCGTCGTCGTCGAGGTCTTCCGGGTCGGGCTCGGGGGGCGGCACCGACGGCGGCGGCATCGGCGCACTATCGTCGGTCTGGACGACGTCGATGCGGCGTCCGTCGCTGGACGGTGGTCCCTCGCTGGACGGTGGCTGCGGTGCATCCGGCAGCGGTGTGACCGGCGTACCGGGCAGCGGCGGCAGCTCGCGCCGGCTCTTCGGGGCATCGAGGCGCGCCAGCTCCTCCGCGATCTGCTCGGCGAGCGCGCGGTCCGGCCCGGCGAGCGCGCGCGCACGATCGAGGATGTCGCGCACCTCGTCCGCGCGCCCGTGATCGGGCACGGAGACCATGACCCGCGCCAGCTGTGCCAGGGCGCGCGCGCGATCGAGCCCGGTGGTGCGCTCCGCCAGCTCGGCCAAGGCGTGCTCCGCGGCGACCGGCTCGCCACGCAGCGCGGTGAGCTCCAGCTGCCGGCGGGTGGCCAGCGGCCGGGTCTCCGGCGCCACCGCCGCCTCCTCGAGGAAGCGCGCGGCGGCGTCGAGCTCACCCGCGTTCACCGCGGCCTCGGCGGCGGCCAGCGCCACGCGCCCGCGACCGCGCAGGCCGCGCAGGTCACCGGCGAGCGCCCGCTCGAAGAGCGGCAGCGCCGCGCCGAAGCTGCGGCGCATGGAAAGGCGCTCGGCCATGCCCAGGGCGATTAGGGGGCGTGGCCCGATCTCGGCGTGCCGCCTGGAGAGCTCCCGCATGCCGGCGCCACCGCCCTGGATGACGTCGAGCTCCTCGGCGAGCAGGAAGGCCAGCAACTCCAGCCGCTCCTCGTCGAGACCGTCGGCGATGGCGCCCAGCTCCTGGGCGGCAGCTTGCGCCTGGCGCGGCGTGCCCGTGCCCCGCGCCAGGTACTCGAGGCGGCGGGCTTCGAGCACGGCGTCGGCGTTGAGTGGGGCCAGCTTGGCGGCGCGCCGCGCACGCTCCAGCGCGGTGGCCTCATCGCCGATGGCGCTGGCCGCGCGTGAGGCCTCGAGGAGGATCTCGCCGAGCCGCTCCTCGGACGCGGTGGAGATGGCGGCCAGCTGCTCCAGCGCCTCGGAGAGGGCGCGCGCGTCGCCGTCGCGCCGCGCCAGCTCCACGCGCAGCTCGATGAGCGCCTCGCGCGGGGCCACGCTGGCCACCTGGTCCATGGCCTCGCGCGCCGCAGCGAGGTCGCCGCCGGCGAGGTAGCTGGACGCCGCGCGCAGGCCGTACTCGCCCTTCTCGTCGTTGCTGGTGGAGAGCTCGCCGAGACGGCGCCACAGCGCCGCCGCCGACAGCGGCGTGCCCAGCCGCTCGCGCACGTCGGCCAGGAACCTGTACGCCGAACGGTCGCCGGGCACCTCGGAGAGCAGCGTCTCCAGCTCCACGCAGGCCTCGTCGAGCCTGCCCAGGCGCTGTTCGAGCACCGCTGCCCGGCGCAGCCGGAGGGCCCGGCGCGCGTCGCCGCTGGGCGCCGCGGTGATGCGCCGCGCCAGCAAACCAGCGAGCCCTTCGTGATCGGAGCGCTCGCTGGCGTCCTGCTCCAGGCCCTCGAGCGCGGCGCGGTCGCCGGGGTCGATGCGCAGCACCGCCTCGCAGGCAGCCACGAAGCCACCTCGATCGCCGAGCTCCCGGGCCACCGGCAGCAGCTCGCGCAGCGCCGCCAGGCGCGAGGCGGGATCCTCCGCCATGTCGGCGAGGCGGCGCAGGACCTCGGCCTGGCGGGCTCGGTCGCCGGTGCGCCGCGCCAGACGGTGCACCTCGACGAGCAAGGCACGGTCCGGCGTGACCTTCTGGGTCAGCTCGGCGAGCACCTCGAGCGCGCCCTCCCAGTCACCTCGCGCGGCGAGCTGCGCGGAGAGGTCGCGCGCCAGCTTGGTGCGCTGGCCCTGCGCTGCCTCGGGCCGCGCCACCTCGCGCCGCAGCAGCGCCTCGACATCGGTGGAGCGGCCGGTGACCCCGAGCAGGTGGCGCACCCGGAGCACGGCGCGGTCACGCTCCTCCGCCCCCAGCTTGCCGCTCTCGATGGCCCGCTCCAGCGCGGCGACCGCCTCGGCGTCGCGTCCCTCGCGCTCGTGCTGCGCGGCCAGGTGGAGCAGGGCCTCGATGCGGCGCGCCGCAGGCAGGGCATCGTCGAGCGAACGCAGCAGCGCCTCGTCACCGATCTCGCGCACGGCCACGTCGGCGGCGTGCACCAGCGCGTCGTCCTCGGGCGCGCGCCGCGCTGCCTGCACCCGCAAGGTGGCCGCGCGCCGCGCGTCGCCGGCAGTGGCCGCCGCGGCGCGGGGCAGGCGCCGCCCCGCCGGGCCCCGGCTGGCGTAGGGGCGCTCCACCTCGGCGCCGACGAGATCGAGGAACCGGGTCAGCGCCTCCCCCTGGGCAACGAGCGCGTCGAGGTGCGTGCCGAGGGTCAGGTACTCGTCGACGTCTCCGTCGACGGCCATGGCTCGCTCCAGCGCCACCGTGGCCAGCCCGGCGTCGGCGAAGCCGCTCAGCGCGGCGCGCGCCAGGGCGATGGCCGTACGCGCGCCATCCGGGCCCTCGAGCCGCGGGAGCACGGCGCGCAGCGCGCGCGAGAGCCGCATGCGGATCATGTCCTCGTCCCCACCCGCGGCGGCCAGCTGCCGGGCGACGTGGACGATCCGCTCGACCACCGGGGCGTCGGGGCGCACGTGCAGTGCGCGCAGGAGCACGTCGAAGCGCGTCTCCTGGCCATCGCTGCTGGTGCCGGCCAGGTCGGCAGCACGCTTCAGCCACCCGCTGCGCACCGCCGGCACGCCGCTCTGTGCCACCCGTTCGATGGCGCGCACTGCCTCCGAGGCATCGCCTACGCGCTCCGCCAGCCGCGCCAGCAGCACATAGGCGGTGCCCTCCGTGGGCACGGCCTCGAAGCAGGCGATGGCGTGCCGGAGCGCCAGCGCAGCGGCACCGCGGCGCTCGAGCTGCCTGGCGCCGCGGTAGTGCGCGGCGCGCCGGCCGTAGCGCCCGAGCGCGGCGTCGGCCAGGAGGTCGTAGGTGCGATCGAGGGTGGCCAGCCCGCCCGGTGCCCCCGCGCTGCGCTCGACGAGCGCGACTGCATCGGCGCGCGAGGGATCGATCTCGATGGCCTGCGCGGCCGCCACCAGCGCCTCGTCGTTCATCCCCACTGCCGCGGCACGGTTGGCGATCTCGATGAACACCGCGGCGCGGTCCCGCGCGGCGCCCTGCGCCGCCAGCGCATCGGCGCGCGCGTGCAGGAGGCGCATCCCGTCCGGTACGCCCGCGAATTCGCACAGGTCGACCGCGTAGCGGCGCAGGCCATCGTCGCCGCCCAGTGTGCTGGCGAAGTAGAACGCCTGCTCGGCTCCGCGCGGATCGTCGGCCAGGTCCCAGCGCAAGCCGCCCAGCTCGCGCCAGGCCGTGGCCGCCCGCTGGCGGGCGCCGTGTCGCTCGTCGATCTCCGCCGGGTCGCGCGCGCGCTTGGCGGCTGCCGCCTCGGCGGGCTTGGAGTCGGGACGCTCGGCCAGCGCGGTGCTGGCAAAGGCGCGCGCGCCGGCCAGCGCGACGAGCCCATCGGAGCCGAGCACCGCCTCCCGATCACGCACCGCGCGCT